>NZ_CP116936.1:4908874-5220498 GCF_028475105.1 Micromonospora sp. LH3U1
TCATCGCCATCCTCGGCGGTCCCATGCTCTTCCTCGCCGGACGATCGGCCCTCGAATACCAGGTCTTCGCCAGGGTTTCCCGATCCCGGATAGCTGGCATGCTGGTCCTCGGCCTGCTGGCGCCGGTGGCACTTCACCTCGATCCGCTCACCGCGGGCACCGCCGCAGCCGTGGTGCTGCTCGGCGTCGCTGGCGCGGACGCGCGACGGTCACGTCGGCACCCACCGGAGACACCCGCGCCGCCGTCCTAGATGCGGGAGGGCTCGCTGGCGGCGGGCGTCGTCGACAAGCCGGACGTGCCGGGCGAACTGGCGGCGTCGCCCTACCGAGCCTTGGGCTTCGTGCCCACGTCCTCTCCGACGATGCGGCTGACCATGCCCTCCGGCAACGCGCGATGAGGCCGGTGCGGGTTGTTCGGCTCCGAGAGCTGCGACCTCAACGGCGCAGGGCCGTCTCACGCTGCATGTGCGACAACTTCTCGGGATTACGCACGGCGTAGAGCCCCGTGATGCGGCCGTCGTCGATGCGTAGCGCCACGACCGTGTCGATCTCGCCGTCGAGCTGGAGCACCAGCGCCGGGTAGCCGTTGACCTGGGCTGGCTGCAGCGACATGGCAGCGGCCCTGACCTTCCTGCTGGCCAGGAGGCGGGCCACCTTGCCGGCCCCCACGACGGGCCGCAGCAGCGCCTGTTTGATCCCGCCACCATCGCCGAGGAGCACGACATCCGGCGCGAGGACGTCGAGCAGACCCTGTACGTCGCCGGTCTCGACCGCCCGCTGGAACGCCGCGAGCGCGAGTCGGGTGTCGGCCGGAGAAACCGTCCCGCGGGGCCGACGCGCGGCGACGTGTGCGCGCGCCCGGTGGGCGATCTGACGGACCGCCGCTGGACTCTTGTCGACTGCTTCGGCGATCTCGTCGTAGGCCAGATCAAAGACCTCACGCAGTACGAACACCGCCCGCTCGGTTGACGCGAGCGTCTCGAGCACCAGCAGCATCGCCATCGAGACACTCTCGGCGAGCTCGACGTCGTCGGCGACGTCCGGTGTGGTCAGCAACGGCTCGGGCAACCAGGAGCCGACGTAGGACTCCTTGCGCCGGCCGACCGCCCGCAGCCGGTTGAGCGACTGGCGGGTGGTGATCCGGACCAGGTACGCGCGCGAATCCCGAACTGTCGCGAGATCCGCGTCCGCCCACCGCAGCCAGGTCTCCTGGAGGACGTCCTCGGCGTCGGCGGCCGAGCCGAGCATCTCGTAGGCGACGGTGAAGAGCAGGTTTCGGTGGGTGACGAATGCGTCGACAGCGGGGTCCAGGCGGCCGTTCCCACTCATGACTGCCCTCCTAGGGTCCGGGATGTGCCGACCACGCGTGGCTCCAGTCTCGCCGATCTCGACCGCGTCGCCCACAGGACACCGGTCCCGCACTTTTGGGGACGCCCGGCGCCCGTGCGCCGCATCACCCGCCGACCTGTCACAGCAAACCGGCCAGCGGTGTCTCCTGTTCAACCCGATGCGGAGGAATTCCATGAACCTGGCTCTGTGGATCGCGGCCGGACTGTTGGCCGCAGTGGCCCTGGCCGGCGGCATCACCAAGACGTTCGTACCCAAGGAGAAACTGGCCGGAGCCACCGGCGGAGGATGGACCGCGGACGCCAGCGTCGGCTTCGTCAAGACCCTCGGAGTCCTCGAACTCCTGGCGGCGGTCGGCCTGATCCTGCCCGCCGTGCTCGACATCGCACCGGTGCTGGTGCCGGTGACCGCCATCTGTTGGGTCCTGCTGATGGTCGGCGCGATAATCACCCACCTCCGCCACGGCGAGGCGAAGTTCATCGTGCTGAACCTGGCCTACCTCGCTCTGGCCGCCGTCGTGGCCTGGGGCCGACTCGGACCCGAGCCCTTCACCGGTTGACCCGACCGGGCGCCATGATCGGCGAGTGACCCTGTGGGAGGCCATCTCGCGCATCGGCGCACCTTTGCTCGTCGTCGTCGGCGCCGCAGTCGCCGTGTCCGGTGCCCTGTCCGACCCGCCCGAGGCGTTCTCCCGGCCACGCGGCTGGCAGTGGGCGTGGGTAGGCCTGTGGCTGATGACGGCTGGTGAGGCGGCGTTCGGCGACGACCGACCATGGTTCAAGCGTGCCTGGAACCCATTCCTGAGCCTCAGTGGTCAGATAGTTTTCTGATGCCGTGGATCTCGAGCAGCGCGGGCATCGGGTCGGCAGAACGTCGACGCCGTAGAGGCCAAATGCGTGCCACGTTGATCGATGCGTCGGGTCCCGGGACGTCGTAGGGTCCCCCTCGGGGGTAGACCGTCAGGGTGCTCCCCCACATCCCCGCGTCCAGCCAGCCCATGCGCTCGATCTCATTCCAGGCGTACGAGCGCCGCAAGCCCTGACGATCGCGTACGAGCAGCCCCGTGTCGTCAGCGAACACCGCGTTTCGCCAGCGTGTGAGCGCCAAGATGATCGCAGCCGCGCCAAGCACCACCGCAGTCCAGCTGACCAGGTCGAAGAGCAACCCGCCAATGATCAGTGCGACCGCGCCCGGTATCGCAATAGCGGGCCAGGCCCGAGACTGCGCGAGGACGACCACCTCGCCTACTGGCTCAACCGACTCCCCCATAGGGGTCGATGATAGTGAATGAACTGCACGTTCTCTCGTGCTGCCCCGCCGATCTTGCGCGCCACGACTCTGGGGCCCTGCGGCGGCGGACGAGTGCGCGCCGCGCGCGGACGGAGCTACACCAACGCGCCGGGAACGAGAACGGTCACCGTCTCGGGGAACGTCGTCACGACGCGACGGGTGCCGCTCCGCGGGTCCACGACGACCAGCTCGGTGCTGCTCGCGGTCCAACGCTGCAGGACAACGCCGTCGTCCACCACGCCCAGACAGCGCTGCCGGCCATCCGCATCGGTGGAGGGCATCTCGATCCTGGCAGTGGGAGCGCCCGACGTCACGTCGACGCCCAGCAGCGCCACGGAAGGCACCACCAGCGGGCCTTCCGGGCTGTCGGTGGGCACCAGGTCGGGTCGGCCGACCTCCATCCAGATGGTCGGCGGGCTCCCGCCCGCGTGCCACGGTACGAAGATCGGGCCGAATGCCTCACCCGGCCTCAGCTGGCCAGGTCCAACCACTGGCAGCGTCCGGGACGCACCCGTGAGCACGTCCTTCAGGTTGATCTTCGCCTGCTGGGTCGCGGATGGATCCACCAACGGATTCGCGTCGAACACCGCCAGTTCCCGGCCGGCGATGAACGCCACCTCGATGCCGACCGGAGACGTACGCACGTTGAGCAGGCGTACGTCGCCGCCGGGTAGTGCCATGGTCGCGAAGACCCGCCCCTCCGCCTCCGACGTGAACAGCAGCAACGAGCGGGCATCGGTGGACCAGCGCCACAGTTCGTATCCGTCCGCGACCTCGTGCTCCGTCGTGCCGGACAGATCCCGTACCCGCCATCGACCGTCGCGCTTGGCACCCAGCCAGCGCCCATCAGGTGACAGCGACAGGTTCAACGGGCCGGTAACTTCCGGGGTGCGCCCGAGGCGGAAGTGCCCACCTGACCGGGTCACCAGGTAGACGTCGTTCTGGTCGAACGTACGGTCGGTCGGGTCGTAGCTGCTGGCGTCGACCTTCGCGTGGTAGATCAGCACGCCCTGTCCCACCGCCCGATCGGTCGGCAGGTCCGCCACCTGAGCCGGCCGCCGGAGTTGAGCCGGCAGATCGGTGAACAACACCCCGATCCCGTCGGCGGCGGGCCGCAGCGGGTCCGTCCGCTGCGCGGTCGTGACGCGCCACGCGACCACGCCCGCCGCCACCAACACGACCATCGCCACGCCCGCCACAGTCACCGATCGCCACCGCCGCCTCGCCCGAGGCGGCACCGGATCTGTTGGCGCCAAAGGAGATTCCATCGCAGTGCCCCCGTTCCGGGCGCTGCCGCCCAGGCAGAGCGAAGCGGAGGAAACCAGCCAGGTCAACGCGTCGGCTCAATTCGTCACCCGCCAAAGACCGAATCGAGATCACGACAGCTGCCTCCGGATCGAGCGCGATCATGCCGAGCCGGGGGCGCGCGGGCGAGACCGGCGGGCGCGCGCGGCGGCGGTCAGCGGCGCAGCGTGAGGATCAGGTCGGCTACCAGGGCTGTCCAGCCGGTCTGGTGCCAGGCGCCCAGGCCGGCCCCGTTGTCGCCGTGGAAGTACTCGGGGAAGGCGATCAGGTCCCGCCAGTCCGGGTGGGTCTGGAACATCTGAGCGGCGCCGTAGATCGGCCGTCGACCCCAGTCGTCCTGGGTGAAGAGCGAGATCAGCCGGGCGGAGAGGTCGTCGGCGATCTCGTCCAGGGTGTGCTTCACCCCGGAGCGGGTCGGGTACTCCACCTGGAGGTCGTCGCCGAAGAACGCCGCGTAGTCACGCAGCGCGCTGATCAGCAGGAAGTTCGTCGGCATCCAGATCGGACCGCGCCAGTTCGAGTTGCCCCCGAACAGCCCGCTGGTCGACTCGGCCGGCTCGTAGCCGACGGAGAACTCCTGCCCGCCGAGGGCAACGGAGAACGGCTTGTCCAGGTGCGCGCGGGACAGCGTACGAAGGCCGTACTCGGAGAGGAACTCGTCGGGGTCCAACATCCGGGCGAGCAGTCGGACCACCTGCTCCGGGCCGACCATCGACAGCAGCCGCTGCTGCCGACCGTCGGGGCCCAGCCTGCGGGTGCCGATCACCTGGGCGTACTCCGGGCGGTTGGTGAGGAACCAGCGCAACCGCGCGCCCAACTCCGGTAGGCGGTGCAGGGTCTTCGCGGTGAGCCGGGTGGTGGCGGCCAACGGCAGCAGCCCGACGACGGAACGGACCTTCAGCGGCACCTTCGTGCCGTCGGCGAGGCGCAGCACGTCGTAGAAGAAGGCGTCCTCGTCGTCCCACAACCCCTGCTCGTACGCGGCGGCGGCGATGTAGGCGAAGTGCTCGAAGAACTTGGTGGCGGTGTCCACCCAGGTGCGGTCATGTTCGGCGAGCACGATCGCCATGTCCAGCAGGTTCAGCGCGTACATCGCCATCCAGCCGGTGCCGTCGGACTGCTCCAGCACACCAGCCACCGGCAGCGCCGCCGAGCGGTCGAACGGCCCGACGTTGTCCAGCCCGAGGAAGCCGCCCTCGAAGACGTTGTTGCCGCCGGTGTCCTTGCGGTTGACCCACCAGGTGAAGTTGAGCAGCAGCTTGTGCATCACCCGGGCCAGGAACTCGTAGTCCCGGCCGCCGTCGATCTCGAACACCTTCAGCGCCGCCCACGCGTGCACCGGCGGGTTCACGTCACCGAACGCCCACTCGTACGCCGGGATCTGCCCGTTGGGGTGCAGGTACCACTCGCGGAGCAGGAGCAGCAGTTGCTCCTTGGCGAAGCCCGGGTCGACCCGGGCGATGCTCACGCAGTGGAAGGCCAGGTCCCAGGCCGCGTACCAGGGGTATTCCCAGGGGTCGGGCATGGAGATCACGTCGAAGCTGGTCATGTGCCACCAGGCGCTGTTGCGCCCGTGCCGGCGCCCGGCCGGCGGCGGCGTCGAGCCCGGGTCGCCTTCGAGCCAGCGCTTGACGTCGAAGTGGTAGAACTGTTTGCCCCACATCAGCCCGGCGATGGCCTGCCGTGCCACCAGCGCCTCGTCGGGGGTGGCGGCCGGTGGGATCACCCCGGCGAAGAACCGGTTCGCCTCGGCCCGCCGCGCCCACACCACGGCCTCGAAGCCGCCGCTGAGGTCGGCCGGAGGCGGCGGCGCGGCGGCCGGGGGCGACGCGGTGCGGGTCAGCCGCAGCCGGATCTGACGCTGCCCGCCGGCCGGCACGTCGAGCACGTAGTGCAGCGCGCCCTTGGTGCCCTCCCGCGCGGGGTTGACCGTGGCCGCGCCGTCGACCACGTGGTCGTTGATGCCGTCCTTCGGGTACGGCGACCGGCCGGGCAGGCCCCAGAGCCGTTCGGCGTTGGTGTCGTTGTCACAGAGCAGCGGCACCGGGCCACCGTCGCCCTCCAGCAGCAGTTGGCCGAGCACCCGGTGCTCGCCGACGAGCCGGGTGCCCTGGCCGGTCAGCCGGGGAATCCGGTCGCCGCCGGGCAGGCCCCAGGACCAGGTGTTACGGAACCACAGGGTGGGCAGCACGTGCAGGGTCGCCGCCCGGTCGCCCCGGTTGGCGACGGTCACCACCATGCAGATGTCGGTCGGGGACGCCTTGGCGTAGTCGACGGTCACCGCCCAGTACCGGTCGTCGTCGAAGATCCCGGTATCCACCAACTCGTACTCGGTGTCGTCACGGCCGCGCAACGCGTTGACCGCGACGAGTTCGTCGTACGGGAAGGCGGCCTGCGGGTAGTGGTAGCGCCAGCGCATCCAGGAGTGGGTGGGCGTGGAGTCCTCGTACCACCAGTACTCCTTGACATCCTCGCCGTGGTTGCCGCTGTCGCCGCCGAGGCCGAACATCCGCTCCTTGAGGATCGGGTCCTTGCCGTTCCACAGCGCGAGAGCGAAGGCGAAGGTCTGTCGTTCGTCGCAGACGCCGGCCATCCCGTCTTCATTCCACCGGTAGGCTCTGGACCGCGCATGGTCGTGCGGGAAGTAGTCCCAGGCCGTACCGTGCTCGCTGTAGTCCTCCCGTACCGTCCCCCACGCCCGTTCGGACAGATAGGGACCCCATGCGCGCCAGTCCTGCTCCCCCGAGTCGGCCTGGGCGAGCCGGAGCCGCTCAGCGTCGGGTGGCGAGGCGTCGGAGGACGATCGGTCAGTGATCACGTGCACATCTTTGACGTCGCCGCGGTACTTGACCACAGCGGCCATTCTCGTCGTGGCGTGTTACACCCCGCCGCCGGTGGAGGAAAGTTGATCGACATTCATTTCGGCCCGCAGGTCTGCGCCGATCTGACCAGCGCGGCAAGCCGGGAGTGGCTGGTTCCCGACGGCCTCGGCGGATATGCCATGGGCACTGTCGGCGGGCTGCGGACGCGCCGCTACCACGGCTTGTTGGTGGTCCCCGGCGAAACCCCGGCGTCCCGTCAAGTGGGACTGGTCAGTCTCGATCCGGCGGTCACCCTGCCGTCCGGCGCGCGGGTGCGGCTCGGCGCTCACGAGTGGTCCTCCGGCGACGTGGACCCGCGCGGGTTCGAGCTGTTGGAGCGCTTCGACCTGGTCGACGGGCTACCCCGGTGGCGGTGGCGGATCGGCGCGGTGGTGATCGAACGGGAGTTGGCCATGCTGCCCGGCCGTTCCTGCGTGGCGGTGGTGCACCGGCTGGTCGCCGGCGGGCCCGTCCGGCTGGAGCTCTCCGCCGCGTGCACCTGGCGCGACGCGCACGGCGAACGGCGGGCCGACGGCCCGACCCCGCAGGTCGAGCCGGTGGCCGACGGCGCGGTGGTCGAGGGCGCGTACCGGCTGGCCGGCCCGGGGTGGACGCCCGAGGGGCAGTGGTGGCTGGGCGTGCACCACCGCGAGGAGGCCAACCGGGGTCTGCACCCGGACGAGGATCTCTGGTACGCGGGACGCTTCGTCGGCGAGCTGGAACGCCCCGGCGACACGGTGTCGGTGCGCGCCTGGGCCGGCCGACTCGACGAGGAACCACCACCGGCCGCGGTGATCGTGGCGACGGCCCGACGACGCAACCGGCGGGTGGTGGCGGCGGCGAAACCGGCGGACCCGGTCGAGGCGACGCTCACCCTGGCCGCGGACGCGTTCGTGGTGCGTACCGGCGGCACGACGGTCGACGTGGTGGCCGGATACCCGTGGTTCGGGGCGTGGTCGCGGGACACGATGATCTCGTACGAGGGGTTGTTCCTCTGCACGGGCCGCGCCGACGAGGGGCGGGAGCTGCTGCGGGCGTACGCGGCGACGCTGTCCGAGGGGATGCTGGCCAACACGGCCGACACCGGTCGGGTGGAGTACAACACCGTCGATGGCACGCTGTGGTTCCTGCACGCGGTGAGCCGGCACGTCACGGTCACCGGCGACACCGACCTCGGCGACGAGTTGCTGCCCGCGCTGCGTGCGGTGATCGACGCGCACGTGGCCGGCACCCGGTACGGGATCTCCATCGACCCGGCCGACGGGTTGCTCACCCAGGGCGCCCCCGGCACCGCGCTGACCTGGATGGACGCCCGGGTGTACGGCGTACCGGTCACCCCGCGCACCGGCAAGCCGGTCGAGGTCAACGCGTTGTGGATCAACGGGCTGGCCGGGCTCGCGGAGCTGACCGAGCTTGCCGGGCAGGACGCGGACGAGCTGTGGCGACGGCACGGGCAGGCCACCGCCTCGTTCCGGAAGCGGTTCCCGGCGCCGACCGGCTGGCTGCACGACGTGCTGGACGCGCCCGCGCCGGCGTACCCGCTGGGTGGGGCCGCCCTGCACGACGACGACGCGCTGCGCCCCAACCAACTGCTGGCCTGGTCGCTGCCGTACGCGCCGATGGAGCCGGACGAGGCGACGCTGCGCCGCATCGCGGGCGGGCTGCTCACGCCGCTCGGGCCGCGCAGCCTCGCCTCGGATTCGCCGGAGTTCGTGGGCCGGCACCGGGGTGGCCCGGCCGAGCGGGACGGGGGCTACCACCAGGGCACGGTCTGGCCGTGGCTGCTCGGCCCGTACGTGGACGCCTTCCGGCGGGGAAAGATGTCCGTCGATGACGCGTTCGTCGGTATTGAGGCCCATCTGACCGAATATGGGTTAGGCTCGGTGAGCGAGACGGCCGACGGCCTCGCACCGCACACCGCGACCGGCTGCCCGTTCCAGGCGTGGTCGGTGGCCGAGTTGCTGCGGGTGCGTCGAAAGGGCCAGTAGCGCTTTACACGACCGCAACGGTGGTGTCGCCGCTGGTTATCTCGACCCCGGCAGGATTGGCCCCGATCCAGACGCGACGGCGACATCGACTCCGGTGTCGGTCGGCGCGCGCCCGGGGACAATTCAAAGGGGGCCGCATGTCACCCGATGCCCACGTGATCGACATCTACCCCGCCCGGCAACTGCGGGTGCTGATGCTCTCCTGGGAGTACCCGCCGGTGCTCGTCGGCGGCCTCGGCCGACACGTCCACGCGCTGTCGGTGGCGCTGGCCGCCGCCGGCCACGAGGTCACCGTCGTCACCCGCCACAGCGACGGCGCACCCCTCGAGGAGTACGCCGACGGCGTCCGCATCCTGCGCGCCCCCGAAGACCCCGTCGCCTTCCCCCTCGCCACCGACTCCCTGCTGGCCTGGACCATGGCCTTCAACCACACCCTCACCCGCACCGCGCTGCGCGCCACCGAAGCCGGCTCGTACGACGTCATCCACGCCCACGACTGGCTCGTCGCCCACACCGCCGTCACCCTGGCCGAGCACCTGGACCTGCCCCTGGTCACCACCATGCACGCCACCGAGGCGGGGCGGCACCAGGGCTGGCTGCCCGAGGAGATGAACCGCACCATCCACGGCGTCGAACACTGGCTCAGCGGCTCCTCCATCCGGGTGATCACCTGTTCCGGTTACATGCGCGAGCAGGTGACCACGCTGTTCGACGTACCGGCCGCACAGGTCGACGTGGTGCCCAACGGGGTCGACGACCGGGCCTGGCGGGCCCGGCCGCGAGCGGTCGCGTCGGCCCGAGCACGGTTCGCCGGGGACGGCCCGTTGGTCGGGTACGCCGGGCGGCTGGTCTACGAGAAGGGCGTCCAGCACCTGGTGCACGCGGTGCCCCGGTTGCGCGAGCGGCACCCTGGTCTGCGCGTGGTGATCGCCGGCGACGGCCCGTACCGCGCCGAGTTGGAGGCGCAGGCCCGACGGCTGGCGCTCTGCTCGACCGTCCGGTTCACCGGCTTCCTCGACTCCACCCAGCTGCCGGCGATGCTCGGCGCCACCGACGCGACCGTGGTGCCGAGCCTCTACGAGCCGTTCGGCATGGTGGCGCTGGAGGCGGCGGCCGCCGGGGCACCGCTGGCGGTGGCCCGCACCGGCGGCCTCGCCGAGATCGTCGAGTCCGGCGTGACCGGGGTGACGTTCCCGCACAGCGACCCGGACGCGCTCGCCGGCGCGGTCGGCCAACTGCTCGGCGACGAGGTCTCCGCCCGGCGGATGGCCCGCCGGGCCCGGACGATGGTCGGCCAGCGCTACGGGTGGGCCGCCATCGCGGCGCGCACCGCCGCCAGCTACGCCGCGGCCCGTCGGGAGCACGGCCCGCTACAGGCCCGTCGGGCCGCCGCCCGACTGGCCGGCGGGCGTACCCGGATCGCCATCCCGGAGGGCAACCTGCTGGCTCGCGCCGACCACGCCGCGTGCTGAGGTAAGTAGGACGACCTATAGGTACGTTCCGATCCGCTCGTTAGGGTGTAGCCCGGACAGCGGCTGGGGAGGAGCGTGCACAGGTGCTGATCGCCGGTCGGTACCAGCTGCTCGACCTGGTAGGTCGCGGAGGCATGGGTCGGGTCTGGCGGGCCCGCGACGAGATGCTGCATCGCGAGGTGGCGGTCAAGGAGATCGTGCCACCGAGCTGGCTGGCCGATCGCGAACGGGATGAGCTGCGCTCGCGAACGCTGCGGGAGGCACGCGCGGCGGCCCGGCTCAACCATCCCGCCGTGGTCCGGCTCTACGACGTCATTCCGGTCGAGGGCAGCCCGTGGATCGTGATGGAGTACGTCCCGTCGCGCACCCTTCAGGACCTGGTGGACGGCGAGGGGCCACTGGCGCCGGCCCGCGCGGCCCGGATCGGCCTGGCCGTGCTCGACGCGCTGCAAGCCGCGCACACCGCCGGGGTGCTGCACCGAGACATCAAGCCGCAGAACGTGCTCATGGCCGACGACGGTCGGGTGATGCTCACCGACTTCGGGTTGGCCACCTTTGATGGGGGCGACGGCGCGATGACCCGCCCCGGCATGGTCCTCGGCTCCCCGCAGTACGTCGCCCCCGAGCGCGCCGCCGAGGGGGCGTCCACGGTGGCCGCCGACCTGTGGTCGCTCGGGGCGACCCTGCACGCCGCGGTGGAGGGCCGCTCCCCGTACGCCCGCAGCACCGCGATGGCCACCCTGAGCGCACTGGCCGCCGGGCCACCGGACCCGGCCCCGCACGCCGGGCCACTCGCGCCGGTGCTCGCCGGGCTGCTGCGCCGCGACCCGCGCGACCGCCTCGACCACGACGCGGCCCGCCGGTTGCTCACAGCGGCAGCGACCGGGGCCGATGGGGATCCCACCATCCCGCTGCCCGAGCCCGCCCCACCCACCGTCTCGGGCGATGTGGGTCCGGCCGCCGGTGCGGGTGACTCGACCTCGACCTCTCCCGCCTCGGCGCGCACCGGACCCGATGGGCGGCGTAGGGCACGTCGGGGTGCGCTGGTCGTCGTGGCGCTCCTGGTGGCCGCCGCCGCCGGGGTGGGCACGGCCTTGGCCGTCACCGATGACGAGCCCTCCGGCACCGTCGGCTCGCCCACCGGACCACCGCCGTACGGCCCGTCGCCCGAGGGTGGCGGTCCGGGCGGTCCCGGTCCCGACCGGCCCAGACCACCGCCGGGTGGGCGGGGCGTCCCCCCGCCCCCGTTCGCGTGTGTCCGCCCGGAGGTCTCCGGTGCGCCGGTGCGGGCCGGTGCACCGACACCGGGCGAACGGTTCCGGCCACCGCCCGGCTGGGTCTGGCACGCCGACAGCTCCGGTTTCCGGGTCTCGCTACCGGCGACGTGGTACTACTCCCGCGACGGCGCGGTGGCGTGCTTCCAGGACCCGGCGACCGGCCGGACCTTCAGCGTCGCCGAGGGCGGCGCCGCCGATCCCCTGGTCCGGCTGCGGACGGTCCGCGACGCGGCGGCAACCGCCGGGGCACTGCCGGGGTACGACGAGATCCGACTCGCCGCCAACGACGGCGGAGCGGAGTGGGAGTGCCGCTGGACGGCCCCGTACGGGGTCTGGCTGCACGCCCGGCAACAGGTCGCCGCAGCCAACCGGTGGACGCTGGGTTGGATCACCGACGACGAGGACTGGACCCGGGCCGACGCGGACTGGACGGCGGTGCGAAATAGTTTCCGACCACCCCGCTGACCTGCACCGTATTGTCATGATCCGGACCCTGGTCCGGGGTGGATCGAGGCCGCTCAGCGGATGAGAAAACCCGCCACGGTGGCTATCGTGTAACCCGGGGTGACCAAGGGGGAGCGACCGTGCAGCAGTTGCTGATCGCGGGTCGGTACCGGCTGCTCGACCTGGTCGGCACCGGCGGGATGGGCCGGGTGTGGCTTGCTCGCGACGAGATGCTGCATCGTGACGTAGCGGTGAAGGAGGTCGCGCCGCCGTCCTGGCTGGCCGAGGCCGAGCGCGCGGAGTTGCGACTACGGACACTGCGCGAGGCACGCACCGCTGCCCGTCTCAATCACCCCAACGTGGTCCGCATCTACGACGTGGTGCACGACCGGGGGAGCCCTTGGATCGTGATGGAGTACGTGCCGTCCCGGTCCGTGCAGCAGATCATCAGCGCCGAGGGGCCACTGAGCCCGCAGCGCACGGCCCGGATCGGGCTTGCGGTGCTCGCCGCATTGCGGGCCGCGCACACCGCCGGGGTGCTGCACCGTGACGTGAAGCCGCACAACGTGCTGGTGGCCGACGACGGACGGGTGGTGCTCACCGACTTCGGCCTGGCCACCTTCGACGGTGGCGAAGGTGCGATGACCGGGCCAGGCACGGTGCTCGGCTCACCGCAGTTCGTCGCCCCCGAGCGGGCCCGCGAAGGGGTGTCGGACCCGCGCACCGACCTGTGGTCGCTGGGCGCGACGCTCTATGCGACGGTCGAGGGGCAGTCGCCGTACGCGCGGTCGAGCGCGATGGCGACGCTCAGTGCCCTGGCCACCGAACCACCCGATCCGATGCGTCGGGCCGGTCCGTTGGGTCCCGTCCTCACCGGCCTGTTGCAGCGCGACCCCTGGCGGCGGTTGACCGCCATCGAGGCGGAGCCGCTGCTGAGAAGCGCCGCTGCCGACGATGACCAGCCCGTCAGGTCGGCCCGGTCCTCTGCGGTCGCGGCGGTGCGGCGTGCGGGCCGTGCCACCGGGGCCGATTCGGTGAGCCCAGGGATCCCGCTCGGTGACCAGGCGACGCCGACCAGCCGTCCGACGAGGCGACCCGCCAGGCTGCGGCGACTGATCGCCCTGGGTGGTGCGGCCACCGCCCTGCTCGTCGCGGGAGGCGTCACGCTGGCGCTGGTCAACCGGGACAACGAGCGGACACCGCCGTCCGGCTCCGGCGGCGGCGCGCCGACCTCCCGCCCGGCCGCGTTCGCCTGCGCGACATCCCCGCCACCGACGGCGACCCCGGTCGCGTCGGTGTCGCCGCCGGCCGACGCGCGGTACCAACTGCGTGAAGGTTGGACCTGGCACGACGACCCGACGGGGTTTCGGATCGCCGCACCGGTGGCCTGGTCGCGCTGGACCGAGGGCGCGGTGGTCTGCTTCCGCAAGCCCGGCGGGGCGCGGGTGCTCAGCGTCGAGGCGGGGCCGGCACGCGCGGACCCGGTGGCGTACTGGAGGGCTGAGGAAGCTCGGCTGACCGCGAGCGAGGCGCTACCGGGCTACCGCAAGGTGGACATCTCCGCGATGGACATCTTCAAGGGTGGCGCGGTGTGGGAGTGCATCTGGCAGAACGCTCGCGGCGAGTTGCTGCACAGCTTCCGGCTGCTGGCCAACACCTCGGCCGGGCGCGCCTACACCGTCTCGTGGTTGACAGAAGAGTTCGACTGGCAGGTCAACGCGGCATACTTGCCGATGATCCGGCAGAGCTTCACCCCCGCCCCGTGACGTCGTCCAATGTAGACCTTCCGGGTGATGCCCCTGCGGCGCCGGCGCTGACTACAGTGGCGTAGTTTTGGGCGCTCAAGATCCCTGGGGAGGGTGAGTCGACATGATGGGACCGCAGCATGCGCTGTCCGGCGCGGCGGTATGGCTGGCGGGGTCCTGGGCGCTGGACCAGTTCGCCGACTACCACCAGTCGCCGCTCGCGTTGGCGGTGGGCACCGCGGTGTGCGCCGGTGGCGCGCTCTTTCCCGACCTCGACATGTCGGGCAAGGTGACCCGCAACCAGGGTGGAGCCACCGTGGCTCGCACCTTCGGGGTCTTCTCACTCTTCGCCGCCGAGGTGATGGAGAAGATCTCGCTCGGCGTCTACTACGCCACGAAGCTCAGCAAGGACCCGCGCCGCAACAACGGGCACCGGACGCTGACGCACACGCTTCCGTTCACCGTGCTGATCGGCTGGGGCACCACCGCGCTCTGCGCCGCGTACGGCAAGTGGGCGGTGATCACCATCCTGTTCTTCATGTTCGGCCTGGCCCTGCGGGGGCTGTTCGACAGGTGGGCGGAGCGGGCCGGCTGGGTCATCGTGACCCTCGCGTCGGCCGGGGCAGCCTGGTTCACCTTCGTCAACCTCCCGGGCGGGCGCGGCTACCCGCTGATCGGCACGGCCCTGGGGGTGGGCTGCTTCGTGCACATCCTCGGCGACATGGTCACCCGAGCCGGCGTGCCGATCCTCTGGCCGATCCCGATCAAACGGCGCATGTGGATGATGGTCGGCCTACCGAACAGCATCGCCCTGCGCGTCGGCAGCAAGGCCGAGGTGGTGGGGGTTCGCATCGCGCTGACCGTCGTCTCGGCGCTCGCCACCGTCGGCCTGATCGCGCCCTCGGTGCTGAGCCGGTTCGACATCGACATATGAGCGATCCGGCGCTCGGGTCACCGCCGGCGGCGGACGCTCAGGTGCCGGCGTTCTGGCACGCGCTGGGGCTGCCCGGGTTGGCGGACGTGCACGTGCACTTCCTACCGCCACGACTGCTGCGTCGGGTGTGGGCGTACTTCGACGCGGCGGGGCCGTTGGTCGGCACCGAGTGGCCGATCCGGTACCGGTGGAGCGATGCCGACCGGGTCGCGCACCTGCGCCGGCTCGGGGTGCGGGCGTTCAGCGCGTTGGCGTACGCCCACCGGCCCGGCATGGCGGCCCAGCTCAACCGCTGGACGCTGGACTTCGCCCGGACCACCCCGGGTTGCCTGGCCTCGGCCACCTTCTTCCCCGAGCCCGACGCCCCCGGGTACGTCGAGGCGGCGCTGGCCGGCGGTGCCCGACTGTTCAAGGTGCACGTGCAGGTCGGCGGCTTCGCGCCGACCGACCCGGCGTTGGACCACGTCTGGGGGATGCTGCCCGACGCGGGTGTGCCGGTGGTGGTGCACGCCGGGCACGCCCCGGTGGGGACCACGCACACCGGGCCCGACCCGTTCGCCGCTCTCCTCGCCCGCCACCCTCGGCTGACCGCGGTGGTGGCCCACCTCGGCGCCCCGGACTACCGGGCGTTCCTGGACCTCGCCGAGGCGTACGAGCGGGTTCGGTTGGACACCACCATGGCATTCACGCCGTTCTTCGACCAGTTCGTCCCCTTCCCCGCTGACGAGTTGCCCCGGCTGCGCGAGTTGGGGCTGGCCGGCAAGGTGCTGCTGGGCAGCGACTTCCCGAACATCCCGTATCCGTACGCCGACCAACTGACCGGGTTGGCCCGGCTGGACCTGGGCGACGACTGGCTGCGCGCGGTCTGCTGGGACAGCGCCGCCGGGCTGTTCGACCTGTCCTGACCGCTCCCCGCGGTCCGGCGAGCCGACCGAGGGTCCTCCCCGCAAAGGCAGCAGAGGAGGCACCGCCACCCCCGGGCCGCCACCCCGTCCAGGACCGGTCGCGCACGATCGGCACGCCAGGTCCGTGCGGCACCGGACGGCTCCGAATTCTTTTCGACATCGCCTATTGACGTCGCCGTAACAGGCGGCCTAGCGTCTTGTCGAACCGCTTCGTCGAAGCGTTTCGACGATCATGCGGGAGCGATCCCACGCCAGGCCCGAGGAGGTGCGCGGTGGCCACCATGCACGACGTCGCTCGCCTCGCGCAGGTCTCGGTCAGCACCGTCTCGTACGTGCTCACCGGCACCCGGCCGATCTCGCAGGCCACCCGGGACAGGGTGCTCGCCGCGATGGCCGAGCTCGACTACCAGCCCAACGCGATGGCCCGTGGCCTGGCCAGCCGGCGCAGCCGCATCCTCGGCCTGCTGATGCCAATGGACGAGCGCGGCCTCGGCGCCACCGAAACCGCCTTCGTCACCGGTGCCGCCGCCGCGGCCAGCGCCGCCGGCTACCACCTGGTGCTCTCGCCGGTCGGCGGCGGCGACCTCGACGACCTGCGTCGGCTGGCCAGCCAACGGATGCTCGACGGCGTCGTGCTGATGGAGGTGCAGCTGGCCGACGAACGGGTCACCGTGCTCCAGGAGGCCGGCGTGCCGCTGGTGCTGATCGGCCGCACCGGCGACACCAACACGCTCTCCTACGTGGACATCGACTTCGACCAGACCGTACGGGAGGCCGTCGCGCACCTGGTCGGCCTCGGGCACCGGCAGATCGTCTACGTCAACCACTCGGCCGCCACGCTGGCCAGCGGTTACGGGCCAGCGCTGCGTACCCGTGATGCCTTTGCCGCGGCGATGACCGGGCACGGCCTGGACCCGCTGATGATCGCGGCCGAGGACAGCGCCGCCGGCGGGCGCGCTGCTCTGGCCAGCGCTTTCGTGCAGGCCCCGGAGCTGACCGCCGTACTGGCCATGAATGAATCCGCGATCTTCGGCATCCTCGGCGAGCTGAGCGGCCGTGGGTTGTCGGTGCCCGACGACGTCTCCGTCGTCTCGATGGTCACCTCGCCGCAGGTCGCCGAACTGGCCACCCCGGCGCTGACCGCGATGACGTCACCTGGTTCAGCGCTCGGTCGGATCGCGGTCGAGGCGCTGGTGCGCCACCTGGATACCCCCGGCGACCACCGTCACCAGCAACTGCTGCCGTGCGCGTTGGAAATTCGGGGATCGACCGCCGTTCCGCGGCGGCCGACACTGGTCATTTCCGGCCCATCGTCGACTGACGGGGCCTGACCAGCGACAACGGCCCGCCGCCGCGCTGCAACGCGACGACGGGCACAGCGAAGTACCGGCTAGATACTCAACGAGGAGGATAGCAATGCAGCGATTCCGCCGACTCGTCGCCGCGATCGCCCTGGCGGCGACCGCGACGACCACCGTAGCCGCCTGCGGCGGTGGTGACAGTGGGGACGACAGCGGGGCCAAGACCCTCAAGCTCTGGCACTACGAGAGCGAAAACAGTGCCATGGGGGTCGGCTGGAACCGGGCGATCGAGATCTTCAAGGCCGAGCACCCGGGCGTCGAGGTGCGCTTCGAGCGCAAGGCGTTCGAGCAGATCCAGCAGAACGCCGGCATGATCATCAACTCGTCCGAGGGCCCGGACATCATGGAGTACAACAAGGGCAACGCGACCGCCGGTCTGCTCTCCTCCCAGGGCCTGCTCGCCGACCTGAGCGCCGAGGCCGACAAGCGCGGCTGGGCCGGCAAGCTCAGCCCCAGCCTGCAGACCACCGCCCGTTACAGCGACAAGGGCGTGATGGGCTCGGGCAAGTGGTTCGGCGTGCCAAACTACGGCGAGTACGTGACGGTCTACTACAACAAGGACCTCTTCCAGCAGAACGGCGTCAAGGTTCCGACCACGCTGGCCGAGATGACCGCCGCGATGGACACCTTCGTCGGCAAGGGCGTCACCCCGCTGGGCATGGCCGGTGCCGAGTACCCGGCCGGCCAGCTCTTCTACCAGCTGGCGTTGGCCAAGGCCGACCGGCAGTTCGTCGACAACTACCAGCTCTACAAGAGCCCGGTGGACTTCAAGGCCGACCCGCTGAAGTACGGCGCGGACACCTTCGCCGACTGGGTGAAGAAGGGCTACGTCGCCAAGGACTCGGCCAGCCTCAAGGCCGAGGACATGGGCACCGCGTTCATCGGCGGCAAGGTTCCGATGATCGTCTCGGGCAGCTGGTGGTACGGCCGGTTCAAGACCGAGATGAAGGCCAACTGGGACACCTTCCTCTTCCCCGGCAACACCATGCAGCTCGGCTCCTCCGGCAACCTCTGGGTGGTCCCGGAGAACAGCAAGGCCAAGAGCCTGGCGTACGACTTCATCGACATCACCCTGCGTCCGGAGATCCAGGACCTGATCGGCAACAACGGTGGTGTCCCGGTCGCCGGTGACCCGGCGAAGATCAGCGACCCGAAGGACCGCAAGCTGATCGAGGACTTCAACACGGTCAGCAAGCAGGACGGGCTCGCCTTCTACCCGGACTGGCCGGTCCCCGGCTACTACGACGTGCTGGTCGCCGGATTCCAGGGCCTGATCAACGGCTCCAAGTCGCCCGACCAGGTCCTCGACTCGATCGCCAAGCCGTACGCCGAAGGCGTCAAGGAGATCACCGGCAAGTGACACGGCGAGCGGCGGGCGCGACCGGCACGACCGGCGTGCCCGCCCGCCCCGCCGGGAAGGATCTTCCATGGCAGTCTCCGAGACCCTCGCCACCGCACAGCCGGCGGCGACCCCGACCCCGCCGACGTCCAGCCGCCGACGTCGCGGCCGCAACGCGGCGTACTGGCTCTACCTGCTCCCCGGAGCGGTGCTCTTCGTCCTGGTCATCGGCGCACCGCTGGTCGGCACCCTCTACCTCTCGCTGACCAAGTGGTCCGGCATCGGCGACCCCATCTGGGTCGGCCTGGACAACTACCAGCACCTGCTGCAGGACGACGTGTTCTGGGCGTCGTTCCGCAACACCGTCTGGATGCTCGTCGCGATGGTGGTGGTGCCCACGCTGCTCGGGCTGCTGCTCGCCGCGGTGCTCTTCGACGTCATCGGTCGCCGGTTCAAGCCCCGAACCGCCGCCGCGCTGCGGGCCGCGTTCTACCTCCCGCAGGTGCTGCCGGTCGTGGTGGCCGGCATCGTCTGGGGCTGGATCCTGCGCCCCGACGGGGCGTTCAACAGCCTGCTCGACGCGGTCGGTCTCGGCGCGCTGCGCCACGACTGGCTCGGCGACCCGGGCACTGCCCTGCCGGCCGTGATGGCGGTGATGATCTGGGTGCAGATCGGCTACCCGGTGGTCGTCTTCATGGCGGCGTTGCAGCGGGTCGACCCCGAGTTGTACGAGGCGGCCGAGGTCGACGGCGCGAACTGGGTCCACCGGTTCCGCGCGATCACCCTCCCGCAGATCCGGCCGGAAACCTTCGTGGTGGCCCTGACCTGCACCATCGCCGCGCTGAAGGTTTTCGGGCCGATCTTCGCCCTGACCCGGGGTGGCCCGGAGAACGCCACCAACGTGCCGTCGTACTTCGCGTACTACACGTTCTTCAAGAAGCTTCAGGTCGGCTACGGCTCCGCGATCTCCACCGTGCTGACTCTGATCATCGTTGTGGTGGCCGTGGTCTTCATCTGGATGCAGGCCCGCAGCGAGCGCCGGGACCGGGGGTTCTGACATGGCCGTCACGCTCACACCGAGCACCGCACCGGTGGCGCCACGCCGTCCCGTACGCGATCGGCACCACCGCGGCGTCAGCCGCTGGGTCGTGCTCACCGTGGTCACGCTCGCCGCGCTCGCCATGCTGGTGCCGTTCGCGTTCATGCTGCTCAATGCGTTCAAGTCGCCCGGGGACTACTCGTCGGGTGGCCCGCTGAGCTGGCCGACGGAGTTCTACACCAAGGGTCTGCGGACGTACTGGACCGAGGTCAACTTCCCGCTCAAGCTCTGGAACTCGGCGCTCATCGCCGGCTCCGTGGCCGTGCTCGGCGTCGCCGTGTCACTGCTCAACGCGTACGCCCTGGGCATCGGCCGGGTCCGCGGCCGGCTCTGGATCGTCGGTCTCTTCCTGCTGGCCAACATGCTGCCGCAGGAGGCGCTGATCTACCCGCTGTACTACGTCGCGAAGCAGGTCGGTCTCTACAACACCCAGCTCTCGGTGATCATCATCTTCACCGTGATCCAGAGCGCGTTCGGCACCTACCTGCTCGCCTCGGTGATGGGCACGTTCCCGCGTTCGCTGCTCGAGGCCGCGGCGCTGGACGGCGCCGGCAAGTGGACGGTGCTGTGGCGGGTGGTCTTCCCCAACCTGCGGCCCACCCTCGCGGTGCTGCTCATCTTCTTCTTCATCTGGACGTGGAACGAGTTCCTCATCCCGCTGGTCATGCTGATCGACAACCAGACGCAGACCATCCCGGTGGCGCTCGCGTCGTTGCAGGGCGACCGGCTGATGGACGCTCCGACCACCAACGCCGGGGCCCTGATCAGCCTGGTGCCGGCCATCCTCTTCTTCCTCATCTTCCAGCGCACTCTGGCGCGCGGCATCACGGCAGGAGCCGAGAAGTGAAGTTCACCGACGGGTACTGGCAGATGCGCCCCGGTGTCAGCGTCCTACGCCCCGGCACCGTCGAGTCGGTCGAGCCGGACGAGCGCGGCTTCACCGTCTTCGCGCCGACCGGTCAGATCAGCGGACGCGGCGCCACCCTCAACCGTCCCCTGGTCACCGCCCGGTACTTCTCCCCCGCCCCCGGCATCATCGGGGTGACCATCGCCCACCACACCGGCGGGCTGCCCCGCGAGCCGCACTTCGGGCTGAGCATCGACGAGACGCACCCGGTCACCATCGACATCACCGGGATCAGCGCGACGCTGACCACCGGTGAGCTGACCGCGCGGGTCGCGCTCGTCGACGGGTGGCGGGTCGAATTCATGCACGGCGACCGGCTGGTCACGGCGTCCACCGCGCGCAGCGTCGGCGTCGTCACCGACGCCGAGGGCCGTCGGCACGTGCACGAGCGGCTCGCCCTCGGCGTCGGCGAGACGGTGTACGGGTTGGGCGAACGCTTCGGCCCGTTCGTCAAGAACGGACAGACCGTCGACATCTGGAACGCCGACGGCGGCACCGCCAGCGAGCAGGCGTACAAGAATGTGCCGTTCTACCTCAGCAGCGCCGGCTACGGGGTGTTCGTGGACCACCCGGAGCACGTGTCGTTCGAGGTCGGCTCCGAGGTCGTCACGCAGACCCAGTTCAGCGTCGAGGGGCAGTCGCTCACCTACTACGTGATCGACGGGCCCACCCCGAAGGAGGTGCTGCGCCGCTACACCGCCCTCACCGGCCGGCCGGCCCGGATCCCCGCCTGGTCGTACGGGCTGTGGCTGTCCACCTCGTTCACCACCTCGTACGACGAGAAGACCGTGACCGAGTTCGTCGACGGGATGGCCGAGCGCGGGCTGCCGCTGTCGGTGTTCCACTTCGACTGCTTCTGGATGCGCCAGTTCCACTGGGTCGACTTCGTCTGGGACCCGGAGACCTTCCCCGACCCCGAGGGGATGCTGCGCCGGCTCCACGAGCGGGACCTGAAGGTGTGCGTCTGGATCAACCCGTACATCGCGCAGCGCTCGTACCTCTTCGAGGAGGGCCGGGAGGCCGGTTACCTGGTGCGCAACCCCGACGGTTCGGTCTGGCAGTGGGACAAGTGGCAGGCCGGCATGGCGCTTGTCGACTTCACCAACCCGGACGCGGTCCGTTGGTTCACCGGCAAGCTCAAGGCGCTGCTGGACATGGGCGTCGACTGCTTCAAGACCGACTTCGGTGAGCGGATTCCGACCGACGTGGTGTGGCACGACGGTTCGGACCCGCAGCGGATGCACAACTACTACTCCTACCTCTACAACAAGGCGGTCTTCGAGCTGCTCGAAACCGAACGCGGGGAGGGCGAGGCGGTGCTGTTCGCCCGCTCGGCCACCACCGGCGGGCAGCAGTTCCCGGTGCACTGGGGTGGCGACTGCGAGTCGACGTTCGTCGCGATGGCCGAGTCCCTGCGCGGCGGGTTGTCCCTGGCCGCATCCGGCTTCGGCTACTGGAGCCACGACATCGGCGGCTTCGAGGGCACCCCCGACCCGGCGGTGTTCAAGCGGTGGATCGCCTTCGGGCTGCTCTCGTCGCACTCCCGGCTGCACGGTTCCGGCTCGTACCGGGTGCCGTGGGCGTACGACGAGGAGTCCGTCGACGTGCTGCGGCAGTTCACCCAGCTCAAGCTCGGGCTGATGCCGTACCTGGCGGCCGCCGCGCAGGAGGCGCAGCGCGACGGGACGCCGATGATGCGGCCGATGATCGTGGAGTTCCCGGACGACCCGGCCGCGGCGCACCTGGACCGGCAGTACATGCTCGGCCCCGACGTGCTGGTCGCTCCGGTGTTCAGCGCCGACGGCGACGTCACCTACTACGTGCCCGCCGGCACCTGGACGCACCTGATCAGCGGCGCGCAGGTCACCGGCCCGACGTGGGTCACCGAGAAGCACGGGTTCGACAGCGTGCCGGTGCTGGCACGACCCGGCGCGGTCATCCCGTTCGGCTCTCGCGACGACCGACCGGACTACGAGTGGGCCGACGATGTGCGGCTGCGGTTGTACGCACCGGCCGAGGGGCAGCGGACGCGGGTACGGGTACCGTCACCCGGGGACGGGCCGGGCGCCGAGTTCGACGTGCGCTACGAGGGTGGGACGGCCAGTGCCGAGCTGGTCGCCGGCACCTCGACGGGCTACATCTGCGAGATCCAGGGGACTGAACGATGACGCAACACCACTTCCCGGAGAGCTTCGTCTGGGGATCGGCGACGGCCTCGTACCAGATCGAGGGGGCGGTCACCGAAGACGGGCGCGGGCCGTCCATCTGGGACACCTACAGCCACACGCCCGGTCGGACGCTGAACGGCGACACCGGCGACGTGGCCGCCGACCACTACCACCGGTGGGCCGACGACCTCGGGCACATCGCTGACCTCGGGCTCAGCGCGTACCGATTCTCCATCTCGTGGCCGCGGGTGCAGCCCGGCGGCTCGGGCCGGTTCAACCAGGCTGGCATCGACTTCTACTCCCGGCTGGTGGACGGGCTGCTGGAGCGGGGCGTCCGCCCGGTGGCCACCATGTACCACTGGGACCTGCCGCAGGAGTTGGAGGACGCCGGCGGCTGGGCGGTGCGGGAGACCGCCCTGCGCTTCCAGGAGTACGCGGCGGGCATCGTCGGTGCGCTGGGCGACCGGGTGCACACCTGGACGACGCTCAACGAGCCGTGGTGCTCGGCGTACCTGGGCTACGCCTCCGGTGTGCACGCGCCGGGTCGGACCGAGCCGGCGGCGGCGCTGGCCGCGGTGCACCACCTCAACCTCGCGCACGGCCTGGCCGGCCGGGTGGTCCGGGAACTGGCCCCGGCCGCCGAGCTGTCGGTCACGCTGAACCTGCACGTCATCCGGGGGGCGTCCGACTCGGACGCGGACCAGGACGCGGTACGGCGGATCGACGCGTTGGCCAACCGGGCTTTCCTGGGCCCGATGCTGGACGGGGCGTACCCGGCCGACCTGCTGGCCGACACCGCATCCGTCACCGACTGGTCGTTCGTCCGCGAGGGCGACGAGAAGCAGATCGCGGTGCCGCTGGACGTGCTCGGCGTCAACTACTACTCGAGCACCCTGGTCCAGGCCTGGGACGGGGTGTCGGCCCGCTCCGACGCCGACGGGCACGGTGCCTCCACCTCGACACCGTGGGTCGCCGCCGACAACGTCGACTTCCTGCCGCAGCCCGGCCCGTACACGGCGATGGGTTGGAACATCGACCCGCCGGCCCTGACCGAGCTGCTGATGCGCCTGCACCGCACGTACCCGAGCCAGCCGATGATGATCACCGAGAACGGTGCGGCGTTCGACGACGTGGTGTCGGCCGACGGCGCGATCCACGACGACCAGCGGATCGACTACCTGCGCCGGCACATCGGCGCGATGGCCGACGCCCGCGCGCAGGGCGCGGACGTCCGTGGTTACTTCGTCTGGTCGCTGCTGGACAACTTCGAGTGGGGCTACGGCTACGACCGCCGCTTCGGGATCATCCGGGTCGACTACGACACCCAGGTACGCACCTGGAAGGACAGCGCCCACTGGTACCAGCGGCTCGCCGCCACCGGCGAACTGGACCAGGCGCAGGAGTAGGCGCACCCGCCGCGCGGTTGTCACGGTGGTCCCCCGGACCCCCGACCCCCGTGCCCCGCCCCGTCGGTCATGGAGTTGTGGTGGGCGACAAAGTAGCCGCTAGAGTGCCAAATTGGGCACCATAACTCCATGATCGACGCGGGCCCGCCTTAGACCCCGACCCGTTGGGGCGGGACGGTTAGCCCGTAGAGCTCCATCAGCTCCGGGGTGTCGACCCGGCTGCCGTCGGCCACCGCGTCGCAGGCGATGTCGACGATCTGGTCCTTGTGCGCCAACAGGTACGGCCGGGCACCCACGTCGGCGCTGGCCAGTGTGGCGATGCCGGGCCAGTGCCGGCGACCGAAGAGCATCGGGTAGCCGCGCAGCCCGTCGTAGGTGGCGCAGACCAGCACATCCGGGTACGGCAGCGCGGCCACCCGGCGGACCGCTGCGGCGGTCAGGCCCGGCATGTCGACCGGGACCACCACCACCGCCTCGATCCCCTCGTCGCCCATGGCGGCCAGGCCGGCCCGGATGGACGAGCCGACCCCGGTGCCCCACGCCTTGTTGATCACAACGGTAGCGTCGCCGAGGTCGGCGGTCTCCCGGACCTGATCAGCGGCGGCACCCAGCACGACCACGATCTGCTCGCAGCCCGCCTCGGTCATCGTGTCGATCATCTGGTTGACCAGGGGCTTTTCCCCCCGGTGCAACAGGGCCTCGGGGCCGCCGATGCGTCGTCCCCCACCCGCGGCGATGATCATTCCTGCGATCCGGTTCAGCTGCGCCCCCTCCAGCACGGGACCGACCGTGACCGATCCGTCCCTTCCTACGGACACTGCAACGAGGACGGCCGGCCGAGGGTGGCGGGGCGAAAAGGAGAAATAGCGCAACCGTTACACGCCCGGCATCTCCCGGTATGGGCACACCGCCGGTCAGACCGCGTCGGCATAGCAGTCGACGATGGACAGATCCAGCGGGAACCGGACCGGCGTCGCACCGAAGAGCAGCGTGGAGGCCCGCTCGCCGCAACGGGTGACGGCCTCCGCGACCACGGCCGCCTGAGCAGCGGGCGCGTGCACGACCACCTCGTCGTGCTGGAAGAAGACCAGCTCGGCGTCAGTGCCGGACAGCTCCGTACGCAGCGTGGCCAGCAACGTGGAGGCCCACTCCGCTGCCGTGGCCTGAATGACGAAGTTACGCGTGAAGCGCCCCCGGGACCGCGCGGCACGAGCCCGCGGACTGTGCGGGTCGGCCGCCCCATCCGGATCGGAAGGCGCGTCGTCGGGATCACCGAACCCGGCCGAGCCGGGCGGACACGTCCGCCCCAGCCACGACCGCACCAACCCACCCGCCTCGCCGGTGCGCGCCGCCGCCTCGACGTAATTGAACGCCGTCGGGTAGCTGCGCTTCAACACCGCCAACGCGGGCACCGCGGCCCCGCCGGTCTGCCCGTACATCGCGCCGAGCAGGGCCACCTTGGCCTTGGCCCGGTCGCCGCCGAACGAGTCGCGGGCCAGGGCGGCGTAGAGGTCGCCGGCCCCGCCCGCCGCCGCCAGCCGCGCGTCGCCGGACACCGCCGCCAGCACCCGGGGCTCCAACTGGCCGGCGTCGGCGACCACCAGCCGCCAGCCCGGATCGGCCACCACCGCACGCCGGATCACCTTCGGGATCTGCAGGGCCCCACCGCCCCGGGTGGCCCACCGGCCGGAGACGACCCCACCCGGCACGTACTCCGGCTGGAACCGGCCGTCGCGCACCCACTGCTCGCGCCAGGACCAGGCGTGCGTCGTCCAGATCCGGTAGAGCTCCTTGTATTCCAGGACCAGCGGCACCGCCGGATGGTCCACCCCGCGCAACACCCAGGCCCGGGTGTTGGGTAGCTCCACCCCGACCCGGGCGAACGCCTTCAACAGCTCCGCCGGGGAGTCGGCGTGCAGCCGGCGTACGCCGAACGCGTCGGCGATCTGGGCGGCAAGCTCGGCGAGTCGACGTGGCGGGCCGCCGACCGGGGACGCCTCACCCAGCAGCTCATTGAGGATCTCGTCGTGCACGTCGCCACGCCAGGGCAGCCCGGCGACGCCCATCTCCACCGCGATCAGCGCGCCGGCCGACTCGGCGGCCACCAGCAACCGGAACCGGCCCGGGTGCTCGGTGGCGGCGATGCGGGCGAGCTGGTCCGCGTACACCTGGGTCAGTGCCTCGATGCCCGGGCCCGGCGGACCGGGCAGCGTGTCGAAGAGCGCACCCTGGCCGTGCCCGGGCGGCGCGGCGGCGCGCGGCGGTGGGTCGGGCGGCACCGCGGCGCCGGTCAACCGGGCCCAGGCGGCGGCCAGCGAGCGGGGCTCGCCCCAGCGGCCGACATGCCCGAGCAGCAACGCCTCGGTCAACTCCACGTCGTGGCACCGGTCGACCCGGACGCCGGCGCGCAGCAGCGCCGGGTAGACGGATGCGGCGGTCGACCAGACCCAGCGCGGGTGCTCGGCGGCCTCGCGCGCGGCAACCCCGACGACCAGGTCGACGACGGCCTCGGCCGGGCCAGCCGGCCGGCCGACGGCGTCCAGCGGGCACAGCACTCCCCCACCCCGCTCGTCGGACACCACCGCCACCAGCACGAACGCGATTCTGCCTCTCCCCTCCGACAGGAAAGGAGGCGCACCTTACATTCGTCGGGTCAGTGGAGTGTCGGGGCCGCCGGTAGCGTGATCGCGTGCCTCCCCAGATCCCGCATTCCGATCCTGGCACTCCGGACACTCGCGGCCCGATGCGATACCTGTGGTGGCTGGTCCGCTGCCAACCCTGGCGGGTGCTGCGCGGCGGCCTACTCGGGACGGCCTGGATGGTCGGGCTGTCGGCACGGCCCTACCTGATCGCCCGCGCCGTCGACGACGGGCTACTCGCACGCGACACCCGCGCCCTGGCGCTCTGGGTCGCGGCGATCGTCGTCGCGGGACTGGCATTGTCGTATCTGGGCATCATGCGGCACCGCACGATGACCTTCATCCGGGAGGACGCCAAGGCACGCTCGGCGGAGGTCCTGCTGCGCCAACTGTCCCGGATCGGCGCCGCGCTGCCGCGCCGGGTCGCCGCGGGCGAGGTGGCCACTGTCGGCGGCTCCGACATCAACTGGACGGCGCAGGTGCTGACGCTGACCGGGCCGGGCGTCGGCGCGGTCGTCGCGTACGGGGTCATCGCCGTGGTGCTCTGGTCGATCTCCCCGATGCTCGCGCTCTGCGTACTGCTGGGGGTGCCGGTGGTCGGGCTGGTCGTCGGGCCGCTGCTGCGCCGCCTCGAAAGCGCGGAGTCGGTCTACCGCAGGCAGCAGGGCGCGCTCACCGCCCGATCCGGTGACATCGTGGCCGGGCTGCGGGTGCTCGCCGGGGTGGGCGGCCGGGACCTGTTCACCCGGCGGTACGCGGCCAAATCCCAGGACCTGCGCGCCGAGGGCTACCGGGTCGGCGCGGTCAACAGCTGGATCGACGCGGCGACCGTCGCCATCCCCGGGTTGTTCCTGGCGGCGGTGGTGTGGCTGACGGCTCGGATGGCGGTGACCGGTGACGTCACGATCGGTGAGTTGGTCGCCGTCTACGGCTACGTGGCGACCCTGATCGTGCCGGTCTGGTTCCTGCTCGAGGGCAGCTACGAGCTGATCCGCGGCCGGGTTGCCGCCCGACGGATCACCGATCTCCTCAACGTGACCCCGGACGATGTCGGCGGCCCGGGTCGTCGGTGGCCGGGCAGCGTGCCCGATGCACGTCGGCCGGGCGCCCTGGCCGCGCCGGCCGGTCCCGCCGACCTGCACGACCCGGTGACCGGGCTGACCGTGCGCGCCGGCCGGCTGACCGCCGTGGCCGCCGACGATCCGGCGGAGGCGCTGGCCCTGGCCGACCGGCTCGGCCGCTACGTCGTCAGCGAGGCCACCTGGGGTGGTGTGCCGCTGAGCGGGATCGCCCTGGACGAGGTCCGCTCCCGGATCATGGTCGCCGACCACGACGCGTACCTCTTCGCCGGAACTCTGCGCGAGATCCTGCACCCGGGAGGTGACGACGACCGGATCGCCCAGGCTCTGCGGGTCGCCTCAGCCGAGGACGTCGTCGACGCCCTGCCGGCCGGGCTGGACACCCCGATCGACGCCCGAGGCCGGACGCTCTCCGGCGGTCAGCGCCAACGGGTACGCCTCGCCCGGGCGCTCCGCGCCGAACCGGAGGTGTTGATCCTCGTCGACCCGACGTCGGCGGTGGACGCGCACACCGAGGCGCGGATCGCCGAGCGGCTACGTGCCGCGCGGGCCGGGCGGACCACCATGGTGATCGCCACGTCGCCGCTGCTGCTCGGCCGGGCCGACCTGGTCGCGCACCTGAGTGCCGGCCGGATCACGGCCACCGGCAGCCACGCCGACCTGCTCGACGAGGACGCCGACTACCGGCACCTGGTGGCCCGTGACAGCGAGGATTCCGACGTCGAGCAGCCCGCCGACACCGAGGAGACGTACCGGTGAGCCGGCTGCCGGTGGCCGACCGCGGCACCGTACGCCGGGCGTTGCGCGACATGATCAGCCGGCATCGCCGCGCGGTCGGGATCGTGCTGGCGCTGCACAGCGCCGCCGCGGTCGCCGGCCTCGCCCCGCCGTGGCTGCTGGGCACCATCGTCGACCGGGTCACCGCGGGCGCGGGCGTGGCCACGGTGGACCGACTGGCACTGGCCATTGCCGGCTGCGTCCTGGTCAGCGCGTTGCTCTCCCGATACGCCCAGTACGCCGGTCACCGCTTCGGTGAACGGGCCGTCGCCGAACTGCGCGAGGAGTTCGTCTCCCGGACTCTGGGGTTGCCGGTCTCGGTCGTCGAGCGCGCCGGCTCCGGAGACCTGGCCACCCGCAGCTCGGTCGACGTGGCGACGGTCGGGACCACCGTCCGGGACGTGGTGCCCACCATCGTCATCGCCTCGGTGCAGTTGACGTTGCTGTTCGGTGCGGTCTTCCTGCTTCATCCGCTGCTCGGGCTGGCTGCGTTGGCCGGGCTCCCCTCGATCATCGCGGTGACCCGCTGGTACCTGCGGCGGGCCAGCTCCGCGTACCTCACCGAGGGTGCGGCGGCGGCCGAGCTGACCGAGACGCTGACCACCACCGCCGAGGGCGCCCGCACGGTGGAGGCGCTGCGGCTGGCCGACGACCGGATTCGGCACGGCACCACCCGCATCACCCTGGTCTGGTCGGCCCGACGGGCCACCCTTGCGCTGCGTACGGTGTTCTTCTCGATCGTCGAGGCCAGCTATCCGCTGCCGGTCGCCCTGGTTCTACTCGTCGGCGGCTACCTGCTCTCCAGGGACATGGTCTCGCTCGGCGCGGTGGTCGCCGCCGCGCTCTACCTGCAACAGGCGATCGACCCGTTGGACCGGCTGCTGCAGTGGACAGAGCAGGCGCAGCAGGGCTTCGCGTCGTACGCCCGGGTGCTCGGCGTCGGCCTGGTCCCGCCGGAGCCGCCCGGCACGACGGCCACGCCACGGGGAGAGCGGCTCGTCGTACGCGGGGCGAGGTTCTCCTACAACGACGGGCCGGACGTGCTGCACGGTATCGACCTGGAGGTGCAGCCCGGTGAACGGTTGGCCGTCGTCGGTCCGTCGGGTGCCGGCAAGTCCACCCTGGCCCGACTGTTGGCCGGGATCGACGCGCCACGGCAGGGCGTCGTCAGCATCGGCGGTTGCCCGGTCACCGACCTCGACCCCGCCGAGCGGCGCCGCCGGATCGCCCTGGTCACCCAGGAGCACCACGTCTTCATCGGCTCGGTGCGCGACAACCTCTCCTTCGCCGCGCCCGACGCCTCCGACGAGCAGATGCGCGCCGCGCTGATCACCGTGGGCGCCGACTGGTACGCCGAACTCCCCGACGACCTGGACACCCAACTCGGCGACGGGGCCCGGCAACTTGGCGCCGCCGAGGCCCAGCAGCTCGCGCTGGCCCGGCTGGTGCTCGCCGACCCGCACACGCTGATCCTCGACGAGGCGACCGCCGCGCTCGATCCGACGACCGCCCGTCGTACCGAGCGGGCGCTGGCCGCCGTGCTGGTCGGGCGCACCGTCATCGCGATCGCACACCGGCTCAACACCGCCCACGACGCTGACCGGGTGGCCGTGCTCGCGGACGGCCGGGTCACCGAGATCGGCAGCCACGACGAGCTGGTCGAGGCCGGCGGGGCGTACGCCGCTCTGTGGCACTCCTGGCACACCCACGCGCAGGAGCGCCCCTCACCGAAGTGACCGGAAGGGCCCCTTGTCGCACCCACAGACGGGGTGTCAACAAGGGGCCCTTCCTCTGCGACAGGCGTTACTGAGTCGCCCTTGCCTACTTCACCGCGCCGGAGGTGAGGCCGGCCTGGATCTGCCGTTGGAAGACCGCGTACACGATGATCATCGGGAGGATGGCGATGGTCAGCGCGGCGAACAACCCGGACCAGTCGGCCTCGTAGCCGGCGTTCACCGAGATGTCCGCGATGCCCTGGGTGAGCACCCACTTGTCCTTGGCGTTGGAGAGCAGCACCAGGGGAAGTTGGTACTGCGCCCACTGACCGATGATGTTGAAGATCGCGACGCTGATCAGGCCCGGCTTCGCCATCGGCATCATCACCTGGAAGAACAGCCGACTGTGTGAGCAGCCGTCGATCATTCCGGCCTCGGCCACCGACGACGGCAGCGTCTTGAAGAACGCGGCCAGGAAGAACACCGTGAACGGCAACGAGTACGCCGTGTAGACGAGCACCACACCGGTGTGGGTGTCCAGCAGACCCAGGTTCTTCACCACGAAGAACAGCGGCACCAGGGCCAGGAAGACCGGAAAGGCCAACCCGGAGACGAACAGGTAGTAGACCGCCCGGTTGCCCCAGAACTTATAGCGGGCCAGCACGTACGCGGCCATCGAGCCGAGCAGCATGGTGAGGAACGTGCTGCACGACACCACGATCACGCTGTTGATGAAGTACCGGCCGACGTGCGCCTTCGTCCAGGCCCGCCCGAAGTTCTCCCACCGCAGCTCGGCCGGGAGCGTCCACGGGCTGCTGAAGATCTCGCTGGTGTTCTTGAACGCGGCGAGGAAGGTCCAGAGGATCGGCACGATCACGATGACCGCCCACACGGCGAGCGCGATGTGCCCCAGGCCGGCGAAGAGCCGTACCTCCGAGCGAGGGTCCTTGCGCCCCGGCCCGGCGGGGGCGGACGGGTCGCCGGTCTTCGGCGGCAGCGCCGCCGGTGTGGGCGGCAGCGTCGACTGCGGGTTCATCAGTACTCCACGCTTTCCCGCTTGGTGAGCCGCAGCGTCAACGCCGCGAAGGTGAGGGTGAGGAAGAACAGCGCCACGCCCATCGCCGAGGCGTAGCCGTACTTCGAGTAGACGAACGCGTTGCGGTAGATCTCCATGGCCAGGACGGTGGTGGCGCCGTCCGGGCCGCCACCGTCCACCGAGAGCACCGCCACGATGGCGAACGCGTCGAACGCCGCGATCCCGAGGTACACCCAGGCCACCTGGAGGGTGTCCCACAGCAGCGGCAGGGTGACCCGGAAGAACAGCGTCACCCTCGTCGCCCCGTCCATCTCGGCGGCCTCGTAGATCTCACCCGGGATGGAGGCCATTCCGGCCGAGAACAGCACCACGTAGAAGCCGACGGCCTGCCAGACCAGCACCGCGAGGATCGACCAGAGGGCCAGGTTCGGACGGACCAGGAAGAGGATCGGCTCCAGGCCGAACTTCATGAGCACGCCGTTGATCAGGCCGGACTCGTTCGGCCGGTACACCATCTGGAACAGCACCGCGATGATGGCCACCGCCAGGACCTGGGGGAAGAAGAACACCACCCGGTAGAACTTCGCCCCCCAGACCCCCTGGCGCTGCCCCCCGCTGCTCTTGCCGCCCACGTTGAGCAGGAAGGCAAAGAACAACGCGATGGCGATGGTGATCAGCGGCAGGGCAAGCAGCAGTACGCCGTGGTGCTGGACCGCCTTCCAGAAGGCCCCGTCGTCGAACAGCCTCCGGTAGTTGTCGAAGCCCACCCACTGCGGGGCGGAAAGCCCCCGCCAGTTGGTCATCGAGATCTGGAACGCCTGCGCGTACGGCCAGATCACGAAGGTCACGTACAGCGCGACCGGGGCGAACAGGAACCCGATCACGAATGGATACTTGCCGTGCCGCATGACCCTAGCTCCGATCGATCAACGCTTGAACTTGGCGACCGAGCTGTCCTTCTTGATCGCGTCGGCGCGCTTCTGGATCCGCTCCACGAAGGCGTCCGCGTTGATCCGGCCGAACATCAGCTCGTTGGTGGCGGTACGCGCCTCCGTGTCGAGCTCCTTGTACCAGCCGTCGAAGTACAGGTTGAACACGTCCTGGCCGGCCGCCTTGAGAGCGGCCTGCGAGCTGGCCACACCGGGCGGGAAGGCGAAGCCCTCCGAGCCGGCGGTGACCACGGTCGGGGCCTTGACCACCTCGGTGAAGCCCTTCGCGCCCGCCTTGGACAGCATCTGGCGCATGTACTCCAGACCGCCCTTCGGGTTCTTGCTCTTCGCCGAGACGAAGTAGCCCTCACCCGCGGTGGCCCGCAGCGCCGTGGCCGGCAGCTTGTCCGAGGCGGACATGCTCGGCACCGGCATGAGCTGGTAGTCGAAGCCCTCCGGGGTGTCCTTCTTCTGCTCGCCCTCCAGCCAGTCACCGCTGGGGTACATGGCCACCTTGTACTGGTTCTGCCGCAGCTGCACGTCAGTGTGCTTCAGGCCCTCGAAGCTCTTGTCGCTGAACTTCGCCCCGACCTCGGCCCACGCGGTGGCGGCCTGCTTGACGGCGTCCTGCTTCCAGGCGCCGTCCTCCAGGTTGTCGATGTTCTTCAGCACGTCCACGCCGCCGATCTTGGCGGCGTGGGTGAGGATCACGTTCCACTGGTAGTAGGCCGCGTTCGCCCCGGCGTAGCCGTACGGGGTGATGCCCTTGCCCTTGATGGCCGTGAGCAGAGTGATGAACTCTTCCCAGGTCTTCGCCGGCGCCCAGCCGTTGTCCTTGAACAGCTTGCCGGAGTACCAGATACCGAACACGGTGGAGACGTAGTACAGGACGTACGGCTTGCCGTTGAACGAGCCCGCCTCGATGGTGCCGGGCACCACCGTGTCGCGGACCTTCTTGGCCGGGTCGTCGACCGACGGCGCGTCCCACAGCTCGGTGAGGTCCTGGAGCTGGCCGTCCGCGACGAGCGCGCCGAAGTCCATCAGCTTCTCGCCCGAGTTGTTCACGAACTCCGGCGGGTTGCCGGACGCGAACCGCGGCTGGAGCACGGTGGAGACGGCCTGGGTGGCCTGGTGCTTGATCTCCGCCTTGGGGAACGCCGTCTTGTAGAGCGGCTCGTGCACGTCGGTGGCGTACTTCTCGCCGTAGCCGCCGTTGAAGATGACCACCTCGATCGGGGCGTCCTCCTTGACGCCCAGCGGGTTCTTCTCGCTCTTGGTGCCGCCGGCGACCTGCTCGTTTTCCTTGTCGCTGCCGCTGGTGGCGCAGGCGCTGAGCAGTCCGATGGCCGGAGTGGCGAGCATGCCCACGGCGGCGGCGCGACGAAGCACCGTGCGACGGTCGAGTGCGACCGGGTGTTCGGGGGTAATCGACATCGTCGTCTCTCCTTGTGGAATTTCGGGTCAGGCGGTGCGCCGGAGACGCCCGGCGTACCGCGACTCGAGGGCGATGTTGTGCTCGTCCCCGCCGGGGACGTTGGCGGAGAGGTAGATAGGGGGCACCTCTCCGGCCTGGTGGAACCGTCGTACGACCTCCGCGGTCAGCAACTGCGCCAGCAGCGCCGTGGTGACCGAGGAGACCGCACAGACCGCGCCGCCGCCCTCGAGCGGCAGCAGTGCGTCGCCGTACGGCGCGCCGTTGTCCAGCACGACGTCGGCGAGGTCGGCGAGCCGTTGGCCGGACGGGTGCCGTGGGGCGACCCGTGCGGTGTGCTCGACCGAGGTGACCGCGATCAACGGGTGACCGCGCTCGGTGACCAGCGCCGCCAGCTCGACCACCGAGCCGTTGATGCCGGACTGGGACGCCACCACGAACACGTCGCGCGGCTGGGGTGCCGCGAGCGCGTAGATCTGGTGGGCGATGGAGGGGTCGCGTTCCAGCTTGGGGTCGGCGAGCACGTCGCGTGGAGCGTCGCCGTGCACCACCAGGTCCCGCACCGAGAGCCGGTTGGTGGGGACCAGGCCGCCGGCCCGGGCGACCAACTCGGCGGCGAACGCCTCGGAGTGCCCGGCGCCGAACGCCTGGAGCACGCCGCCGTCGCGCAGGCTGTCGGCGATCAGGTCGGCGGCCCGGGTGATCCCGTCGGCCTCCGAGTCGAGCAGCCGGTCGAGCACCGGGCGGACGGCGTCCGCGTACCCCTGGGCGCTGATCATGAGTGGGCTCCCTTCGCGGCCTTGTGCCCGTCGACGGCCTGCGCGGTGCGCTGGAAGGCCGCGTGCGCGCGGTCGTGCGTGCGTTGGGCGACGGCGATGTAGAGCAGGTCGAGCACCACCAGCTGCGGGTGGCGGGCGGAGAGCGCGTCCGGCCGGAAGGTGGTCGCCTGGCTGGCGGTCAGCAGCACGATGTCGGCCAGCTCGGCCAGCGGTGAGCGGGGGAAGCCGGTGAGCGCGACCGTGGTGGCACCCCGGCTGCCCGCCTCCGCGAGCATCTCGATCGTTTCGCGGGTCTGCCCGGTGTGCGAGATGCCCAGTGCCACGTCGCCCGCCCGCAGCAGCGCGGCGCTGGCCAGACCCTCGTGCACGTCGTTCCAGGCCCACGCGGCCACCCCGATGCGGTGCAGGCTGAACTGCATCTCCTCGCCGACCAGCGCGCTGCCGCTGGCGCCGAAGATGTTCACCCTGCTGGCGCCTGCGATCGCCACCGCGGCCCGCTCCACCTCGACGAGATCGAGCAGGGTGGCGGTGTCGTGCATGGCCCGGGTGTCGGCGGCCATGATCTGGCCGAGCACCCGGGCGAGCGGGTCGCTCGGCTGAATCTCGCGTCCGATGTCGACGGTCCAGCCGGCTGAGCGCGCCCTACCGGTCTCGGAGGCGATGCCCAGCCGCAGGTCCGCGTATCCCTCGAAGCCCATCGCCCGGCAGAAGCGGGTGATGGTCGCAGGTGAGGTGCCGCTTCGCTCGGCCAACTCGACGATGGTGGAGCGGGCAGCGGCCTCCGGGTCGCTCAGCACGTGCTCGGCGACCCGGCGCAGGGCGCCGGTCAACTCACCCAGCCCGTTGCGGACGCGGGCCAGCACCCCGTCGGAGGCTGATCCGAGGGCGTTTCGCCGGTCGATCGCGTCGGCGTCGACCACCGCGGTCCCCGCAGCGGTGTCCACCTCGTGATCAACCATCAGACGCCTCAGCTTTCCGGAAGGGGTGTTAACTGTTAGTGGTAAAATTTCTTACTGAACGACCGTCTATGTCAAGACCGTGGGCGAAGTTTTCAAACTGTTACCTGGCGCACAACCTGCCGCGCCGGCCAGATCTTGCCCCGTACGACGTCTCCGACCAGCATGAACAGGCCCGTTCGTCGCGCAGCCCAAGGAGACCGTGCCGATGCCCGACACCGTCGTGATTGGCCTCGACATCGGCGGCACGTCCACCCGGGCAACCGCCCTGACCCTCACCGGGCAACGCGTCGGCACCGGCCGCGCCGGCGGCGGCAACCCCACCAGCCACGGCGCGGAGCGCGCCGCCGTCGAACTGTTGACGGCGCTCCGCGAGGCGCTCACTGACCTCGACCCGTCGCGGGTGGTCGCCGGCACCATCGGGTTGGCCGGGGCGGGCCGACTCCTCGCCGACCCCGCCGGGCGGACCGCCTTCGACCAGGCCTGGCACGACGCCGGCCTGCGCTGCCCGTACGCGGTGCACGGCGACGCCCTGGTCGCCTACGCCTCCGGCACCGCCGCACCGGATGGAACCGTGCTCATCGCCGGCACCGGGGCGATCACCGCGCAGGTCCACGATCTGCGGCTCGACCGGATCGCCGACGGCCACGGCTGGCTCCTCGGCGACGCCGGCTCAGGCTTCTGGCTCGGCCGCGAGTCAGTGCGCCGACTGCTCGCCGACCTGGACGCCGGCCGCACGCCCGGCGCGCTGGCCACGGCGGTGCTCACCGAACTGCTCGGCGGTGCCGAGATCGCCGCCAACCCCAGGGCCACCGTGGACGCCACGATCCAGGCCGTGACCCGGCGACCCCCGGTCGAACTGGCCCGGCTCGCGCCACTCGTCGTGACCGCCGCTCACGACGGCGAGCCCGTCGCCATCGCACTGATCGCCGAGGCAGCCGCCCACCTCGCCGAGAGCATGAGCCGAATCCGCCCCGCCGGGGCGGCGACACCCATCGTGCTCGGCGGCGGGCTACTCACCGCGGACACCCCGCTGGCCACCGCGGTCCGCACCGAGATCGCCCGACACTGGCCGGACGCGCCGCTGCGGACCGCCGGTGACGGGGCCGCCGCCGCAGCTTGGCTCGCCGCCCGCGACCTACCCGAGGTCACCGACCCGGCCGCCCTGCACGCCCGACTCTTCCCGACCCCCTGACCGCCCACCCCGCCACCCCGTCCCACGCCCGGGCTGGGCTGGGCTGGGCCATGATCGTGCTTGATCCTGGAAGTAGTCCCCACCTCGCGCCACGAGGCCACTACATCCTGGATCGAGCACGATCACGCCGCGCACGCGCCCCGCGCACGCCGCCCCACAGTGCAAGATCCGCGGGATCGGGACGCGGAGGCGCGGCGGCCTTGGCGATCAGGATCGGTCAGCGTTGCGACCGGCCCGGCGGGTCGCGTTACTTGAGCTGGCCTGCGGTGAGGCCGGCCTGCACCTGCCGCTGGAAGGCGACGTAGACCGCGAGCACCGGCAGCACTGCGATGCTGAGCCCGGCGAAGAGCCGCGCGTAGTCGCCGGCGTAGCCCTGACTGACCGAGAGCGCGAACAACCCCTGCGCCAGCATCCACTTGGATTCGTCGCCCTGCATGAGCACCTGCGGCAGCAGGAACTGGTTCCAGTGGCTGAGGAAGTTGAAGATCGCAACACTGATCAATCCCGGACGCGCCATCGGCAGCATTACCCGGAAGAAGAGCCGGAAGTGACCGCAGCCGTCGACCATCGCGGCCTCCGCCACCGAGGTCGGCAGGGTCCGGAAGAACGCCGTCAGGAAGAACACCGTGAACGGCAGCGAGTAGGCCGCGTACACCAGGATCAGCCCGGCCCAGGTGCCGAAGAGTCCGGCGTTGCGGACCACGAAGAAGAGCGGCACCAGGGCGAGGAACACCGGGAACATCAGGCCGCCGACGAACAGGTAGTAGACGACCTGACGGCCGCGGAACTCGTACCGCGCGAAGACGTACGCGGCGGTGGCGCCCATCAGCATGGTGAGGCTGACCGAGCCGGCGACCACCACGAGGCTGTTGAGGAAGTACCGGCCGATGTGCGCGCCGGTCCAGGCCCGCGCCCAGTTGTCCAGGTGCAGTGCCCCCGGGAGCCCCCAGGGGTCGGCCAGGATCTCGCCGTTGGTCTTGAACGAGCTGATGAACATCCAGAGCAGCGGCAGCACGGTGAGCAGGGCCCAGAGCAGCAGGAAGCCGTGCGAGAGGGTGTTGGCAACACCGAGTTCCCGGCGCACCGGGCGGTCCCGACCGGCGGTCGACGCCGGCGCCGCGACGGGTCGGGTGGGCTGATCCAAAGTGGTCACGAGTACTCGATCCGTTCGCGCCGGCCGACCCGCAGCGACAGCACCGCCACCGAGAGGGTCAGGAAGAACATCACCACGCCGATCGCGGAGGCGTAGCCGAACTTGGTCTCGCTACCGAAGGCGGTGTCGTACATCCGTACGCCGATCACGTCGGTGGAGAAGTTCGGGCCGCCGTTGGTCATGAGCTGCACGAGGATGAACCCGTCCAGGGCGAAGATGGCCAGGTAGACCCAGGCGACCTGGACGGTGTCCCAGAGCAGGGGCAGGGTGACCCGACGCAGCGTGGTGAACCGGGACGCGCCGTCGAGCAGCACGGCCTCGTAGATCTCCTTCGGCACGGCCGACATCGCGGCGCCGAACAGCACCACGTAGAAGCCGACATTGCTCCAGACCATCACCGCCAGCACGCACCAGAAGGCTGTGGCCGGGTCGCCGAGCCAGGTCGGCGCGGACAGGCCGATCCCGTGCAGAGCGGCGGTGAGCAGCCCCTGGTTGGGGTGGTAGACCTCCTTCCAGAGCAGCGCGATGATCACCACGGAGAGCACCTGCGGGAAGAAGTACACCGTGCGGTAGAGCGCGCCGCCGCGTACCCCGGTGACCCCGGCTCGGCCCTTGCGGCCACCCATGGCGAGCATGGTGGCGAAGAAGAGCCCGAGCACGATGGTCAGGACGGGCACCAGGGCCAGCAGGACCGCGTTGTTCTTCAACGCGTTCCAGACGTAGTCGTCGTGCCAGAGGGTCTTGAAGTTCGCCAGGCCGACCTGGTTGGCGTCGGGCGAGTAGCCCAGCCAGTCGGTGGTGGAGATCTGAAACGCCTGCAGGTACGGCGAGACGACGAAGACGACGTAGAGCAGGACCGGCGGCACCAGGAAGGTGACGATCAGCGGCCACTTGCCATGTCTCACAGAGAGGACCTTTCCCCGGGATGCGGCCGGTGGGGGTGGACCCACCCCCACCGGCCGGGCTGTCAGGCCGCTCGCTTGTACTTCTTGATCGAGCTGTCCTGGGCGATCGAGTCGGCGCCCTTCTGGCACTGCTCGAGGAACTCCGCCGGGCCGATCCGGCCGCTGAAGAACTCGCCGCACGCGGCGTCGACGAGGTTGCGCTCCAACTTGCGGTAGTAGTTGTTGTAGACCCAGTTGAAGCCGTTGGCGCCGGACGCGTCGAGCGCCTTGACCACGGTGGTCAGCCCGTACGGCAGCTCGACGCCCTCGGTGGCGCCGGCGACCACGGTGAGGCTGGCGACCTTCTTCGTGAAGTCCTGGGCGCCCTTCTTGGACAGCATGGTTCGGAAGTACTCCAGGCCACCGGCGACGTTGCTGGCCTTGGCCGGCACCATGAACGGCTCACCGGCGGTGCCCCGGATCGCCTCGAACGGCAGCTTGTCGCCGCTGCCCAGGCTCGGGGTGGGCGCGATGGTCATGTTGAACCCGGCCGGGGTGACGTCCTTCTGCTCGCTCTCCAGCCAGGAGCCGCAGGAGATGAAGGCAGCCTTGCCCTGGCACCAGGCGGTCTGCGACTGCTTGTGGTCCAGGCCGGGCGAACCTTCCAGGATGAACTTGTCCTTGACGATCTGGTGCCACGCGTCGGCGGCGGCCTTCATCGAGTCGGACTTCCAGGCGTTCGGTTCCAGGTTGTCGATCGCGGTCGCCACCGACGGGCCACCGAGCTTGATCGCGGTGGCGATCAGCGGCCAGCTCATGTAGCGCGGGTGCAGCCCCGCGTACGTCCAGGGGGCGATGCCCGCGGCCTTGATCTGCTTGCAGAGCGCGATGTGCTCTTCCCAGGTCTTGGCGTACTCCCACTTGCGCTCGGTGAACAGCTTGTTGGAGTACCAGATGCCGTACGCGGTGTAGGTGTAGTTGAGCACCAGGAACTTGCCGTCGTACGACCCGACCTCGACCGCGCCGGGCAGCAGGGTGTCCTTGACCGTCTTGCCGGGCACGTCGAGGCTCGGGGCGGCGAGCAGCTCGCCCAGGTCGGTGATGGCGTTCTGGCTGACCAGTCCGTTGAAGTCGATCTGGCCGGCGCCGGAGTTGTTGACCACGTCCGGTGGGGTGCCGTCGACGAAGCGCGGCTGGAGGGTCTTGCTGATCTCCTGGGTGGCGGAGTGCTTGATCTTCGCCTTCGGGTACTTCTCGGTGTACATGGCCTCGTGGGCCTTGGCGTACTCCTCGCCGAACCCGCCGCCGAAGATCACGACCTCGAGTGGTGCGTCCTCCTTGACGCCGAGCGGATTCTGCTCGCTCTTGGTGCCCTTGTAGGTCTCGGCATCGTCCTTGTCACCACCGCCGCCGGTGGCACAGCCGGCCAGTAGGCCGGCGGCGGGGGTGGCCAGCAGGCCGGCAGCGGCGCTGCGCCGCAGAATGTCACGCCTGTTCATCGGTTCTCCTCGGGTCGGGTCGGGCGGACCGCCGGTGATGGGGGGAAGGCGTCCACCGCGCGAGGCGCGTTGATTCTCTTCAGTTCACGTGGTGTTGCTGAAGAATTTCTACGACAGCGGGGCCCGGACTTCAAGTCCTGAGGGTCGAACCGTTATCACCACCGGCCACCCTCGGGTCGCCTAGCCTGGGGCGATGCGCCGTCTGCGCGATCTCGCCGACCGCACGCCGGCGGGACGGGAACGGTACGTCGACCTACTCCGCGCGCTCGCCATCACCATGGTCGCTATCGGACACTGGGGTGTCACGGTGATCGGGCGGGACGCCGCCGGCCGACCCACCGGGCACTCCGCGCTCGGTGACCTGCGCTGGGCGTACCCGCTGACCTGGGTGGCCCAGGTGATGCCGATCTTCTTCCTGGTCGGCGGCTACGCCAACGCCGCCTCGCTGACCCGCCTGCGGGCTCGGGGCGGCGACGCAGCCAGTTGGCTGCTCGACCGCAGTGCCCGACTGGTCCGCCCCACCAGCACGCTGCTGCTCGTGCTCACCGCCGCAGCGGCGGCGGCCCGGCTGCGGGGCGTCGACGACACCCAGGTCCGCGAGGTGTTCTGGTTCGCCACCATCCCCCTGTGGTTCCTGGTCGCCTACCTGGCCGTGGTCGTGCTCACCCCACCGATGTACGCGCTGCACCGCCGTTTCGGCCTGGCCGTCCCGCTGGTGCTGGTCGCCCTGGTGGGCCTCGGCGACCTCGGTCGGCTGACCGGGCCGGAAGAGCTGAGCTACGGCAACTACCTGTTCGGTTGGCTCGCCATCCATCAGCTCGGCTTCGCCTGGCACGACACCCGCGCCGCGCCGCCGGCCGCCGGTCCGACCCCGCCACCGTCCGCAGAGAGCGACGCCGCCGGGCCGTCCGCTCCCGACCATCCGGGGTTACGCCGGCGGCGGCTGCCCACCTCCCGACGGGCCGGGCTGGTGTTCCTGGCCGGCGGGCTGGCCGCTCTACTGCTGCTCACCGGGCCCGGCCCCTGGCCGGTGGCCATGCTGCACGTGCCCGGCGAACGCCTGGACAACGCCAGCCCGCCCAGCCTCGCGCTGCTGGCCGTCGCCACCGCCCAGCTCGGCCTGGTCCTGCTGCTGCGCGGCCCGGCGGGACGCCTGCTACGCCGCACCGGCCCGTGGCAGTTGGTGATCGGGGTCAACCTGGTGGTGCTGACCATCTTCCTCTGGCACCTGACCGCCGCGATCCTGCTCATCGGGTTGCTCGACGCGACCGGGACGCTGCCCACCCCGGCGGCCGGCTCGGGTGCCTGGTGGGCGTGGCGAGTCCCCTGGCTGCTGCTGCTCACTGTCGTCCTGGCGGTGCTCGTCGCCATTTTCGGGCCGGTGGAGGCGCGCAGCGGCCGGCACCGCACCCGCCGGACGGGCCCGGGCGGCACCACGGCCCGCGCGGCGCTGACCGTGGCCGGGTACATCGCCGTGGTGGTCGCACTGCTGATCAACAGCGCGACTCCGGAGCGGGCGCCGGAGCCGCTCGGCACGCCCGTCCCGGCGCTGCTGGCGTACCTGGCCGGGGCGGGCGTGCTGCGGCTGCTCAGGTCTGGGTGGGGAACCCGAGGTTGACCCCGCCGTGCCGCGGGTCCAACCATCGACTGGTGACCACCTTGCCCCGGGTGAAGAACCGCACCCCGTCCTCGCCGTGGGCGTGCAGGTCACCGAAGAGCGAGGACTTCCAACCGCCGAACGAGTGGTACGCCATCGGCACCGGGATCGGCACGTTGATGCCGACCATGCCCACCTCCACCTCGTGCTGGTAGCGCCGGGCGGCACCGCCGTCGTTGGTGAAGATCGCCGTGCCGTTGCCGTACGGGCTGGCGTTGACCAGGTCCACCGCCTCGTCGTACGAGTCGACCCGGACCACGCTGAGCACCGGGCCGAAGATCTCGTCGGTGTAGATCGACATGTGCGGGGTGACCCGGTCGAACAACGTCGGGCCGAGCCAGAAGCCCTCCGGGTCGCCGTCCGGCGTCATGTCCCGCCCGTCGACGACCGGCACCGCACCGGCGGCCACCCCGGCATCCACGTAGGCGCGCACCTTCGCCGCGTGCGCCGCGGTGACCAGCGGTCCCATGTCGCAGCCCCGCCGGCCGTCGCCGGTACGCAACCCGGCCATCCGCTCGGCGATCCGTTCCACCAGCGCGTCCGCGACCGGCTCCACCGCCACCAGCACCGAGATCGCCATGCACCGCTCCCCCGCCGAGCCGAAGCCGGCGTTGACCGCGGCGTCGGCGGCCAGGTCCAGGTCGGCGTCCGGGAGCACCACCATGTGGTTCTTCGCCCCGCCGAGGGCCTGCACCCGCTTACCGGCGGCGGTGCCACGCTGGTAGACGTACCGGGCGATCGGCGTGGAGCCGACGAACGACACCGAGCGCACCTCCGGGTGCTCCAGCAACGCGTCGACGGCCTCCTTGTCCCCGTTGACGACGTTGAGCACCCCGTCGGGCAGGCCCGCCTCGGCGAACCACTCGGCCAGCAGCAGCGCCGCGCTCGGGTCCTTCTCGCTCGGCTTGAGCACCACCGCGTTGCCGCAGGCCACCGCCACCGGCACGAACCACAGCGGCACCATCACCGGGAAGTTGAACGGGGAGATCACCGCGACCACCCCGAGCGGCTGGCGGATGGTGTACGAATCGACCTCGGTGGACACGTTCTCGCTGAAGGCGCCGCGCAGCGCCGACGGTAGGCCGCACGCGTACTCGATGACCTCCAGGCCGCGCTGCACCTCACCGGCGGCGTCGGCGAGGACCTTGCCGTGCTCGGCGGTGATCACCTCGGCGAGCCGGTCCCGGCGGGTGTGCACCAACTCCCGAAAGGCGAACAGCACCGCAGACCGCTTCGCCAGCGAAGCATCCCGCCAGGACCGCGCCGCGCGGGCGGCGGCCTGCACCGCGACGTCCACGTCCGTGGTCGAGGCCAGCTCCACCTCGGCGGTACGCCGACCGGTCGCCGGATCGAACACGTCGCCGCGACGTTCGGACGTGCCGCCGACGCGCTTACCGTCGATGAAGTGGCCGATGCTCATGCCGCCACCCCCGCCGCCGAGCGGATCGCGTCGACGAGGATCGCCAGGCCCTCGCGGGCCTCGTCCTCGGTCAGTGTCAACGGTGGACCCATCCGCAGCACGTTGCCGTACAACCCGCCCTTGCCGGCGAGCAGGCCGCCTTCCCGAGCGGCTTCGAAGACACGGTTGGTCAGCGCCGGGTCGGGCTCGCTGGTGCCCGGCCGGACGAACTCGACGCCGAGCATCAGCCCCTTTCCGCGTACCTCAGCGACGCAGTCGAGCCCGCCCACCGCGGACCGCAGGCCGTCGGCGAGGATCGCGCCGACGCGGGCCGCGTTCGCCTGGAGGTCGTGCTCGATCAGGTAGTCGAGCACCGCGTTGCCGGCCGCCGTGGAGATCGGGTTGCCGCCGAAGGTGGAGAAGCTGATCGCCGGCACCGACTCCAGCACCTCGGCCCGGCCGACCACCCCGGCCAGTGCGAACCCGTTGCCGACGCCCTTGGCGAAGGTGAGCAGATCCGGGGTGACGCCGTGCGCCTGATAACCCCAGAAGTGCTCCCCGGTGCGCCCCCAACCGGTCTGCACCTCGTCGGCGATGAACAGGATGCCGTGTTCGTCGAGGACCTTCTTCCAGCCCGCGAAGAGGCCGTCCGGCGGGTGCACGAAACCACCGACACCCTGGATCGGCTCGGCGATCAGCGCGGCCACGTCACCGGAGGTCTGGGTGGCCAGCACCTCGCGTAGGTCCTCCACCGCCGCGTCGACCTGCTCCTCGGCGCTCAGCCGCGCCAGCAGACCGCGCACCCGGTCGCCCGAGTGCAGCCAGGCCACCTGGAGCGGGTTGAGCGCGCTGGCCGACCAGTTGCGGTTGCCGGTGACGCCCATCGCCGCGTACGACCGGCCGTGGTAGCTGTTACGCACGGCCAGGATCTGGTGCGAGCGGCGGTAGTTGGTGGCAACCAGCAGCGCCGCCTCGTTCGCCTCGGTGCCGGAGTTGGTGAAGAACACCCGGGCGTCCGGGATGCCGGAGCGCTGCGCGATCTTCTCGGCCAGCTCCACCTGCTGGCGGATCAGGTAGAGCGTCGAGGTGTACACGACGCCGGTGGCGAGCTGACGCTCCACCGCCTCCCGGATCTCCGGAATGTCGTAACCGATCATGTTGGTCAGGACGCCGCCGAAGAAGTCCAGGTAGCTGCGGCCCTGCGCGTCGGTGACCCGGCGACCCGAGCCCGACACCAGCTCGATCGGCTCGGCGTAGTACAGCGGCATCCAGGACGGGAGCACAGCCCGGTGCCGGGCCAGCAGGTCGTCGGTCATCGTGGCAACCCTTCAGCGGCGTTCGCGGATACCGCACGCTCCCACCGCTGGCCAGCATGGACAACTGCCACTGTGTAGCGCAGGGCGCGCCCGCTCCTGACAGTGCGTCAGCCGGCGGAACCGAACGCGCCGAGCAGAACCGGGACGGCTCTGGCCAGGCTGACGGGTCAGCCTGGCTCGGGCCGTGCGCTCCGATCGGTACGATCCGGCGGTGCCCGAACTCCCCGACCCGCCACGGCCAGGGCCGGTGCGCACCGGGCCGGTGCTCGTCGGGCCGGGCGTGCCGCTGCCCGCCGGGACCACGGATGCGTCGGCGCTGATCGACGGGATCGCCGGGTGGGTTGGCGCCGACCCGCTGCGCCGGCTGGTCGACGGCTTCGGCGGCAGGTGGCCGGCCGGCGACCTCGCCGACACGCTCCGTTTCCTCGACGACTTCTCCGCCGCGCACTGGGACTTCCGGGGTGGCAGGGAGAGGCCCGACGCCCGGGAGCCGGATCTCGATTCGGGCACCGTCGAGCTGGTACGCGCCACCGCCACCGCGCTCGGGCTCGTCCGGCCCGTGCCACCAGCCCGGCCCTCGTACGCCCACCTGGTGGTGCTGGGCGGCTTGGCACACGCCTGCCTGGGTCGCGTCGCGTACGCCGCGCACCTGCTGGGCGGTGGGCTGGGGGTGACCGGCGAGGTGGCGGTGCTGGGCAGCTTCCGCCCGCTCTCCGACCTGGAGCACCGGACGTTGGCCGAGGTGGGGGTGCCCGGCTGCGCGACCGAGGTGGACGCCCTGGACGCGGCGGTCCGGCTGGCGTTCGAGGTGAGCGCCCCGGCCGTCGAGGACGGGATCGACGCGGGTCACCCGCACCATTCCTGGTCGTCGCGCACCTATCTGCCGGCCGGTCTACCGCCGGTGCGCGTACTGGCGGCGCCGTCGAGCGAGCCGCAGCGGCGGCGGGCCCACACCGCGGACACCCAGCGGTTCTGGGCCGGGCACGTCCGGCTCGCCCCCGACGACGCGGTGCTGCTGGTGACCGCGCCGATCTACGTGCCGTTCCAGCACTGCGACGCGCTGCGCACCCTGGCCGTGCCGTACGGCTGCGGGATCGACACCGTCGGGGTCGACCCCACCCTGGCGGACCTGGCCCGGCTGCCGGAGCAGACGCTCAGTCCCGGCCGCTACCTGCAGGAGATCCGCTCGGCGATCCGCTCGATGCGCGCCCTGCACACGGAGCTGGCCGCCGGCTGACCGGCGCACCGGGGAGGGCCGGCGCACGGCGGATCGCCGCGCACCGGCCCCGTGGACCGTGCTCAGTTCACGTAGACGGCGGCGTTCCCCTTGGTGCTGTCGCGCACCGGCGAGTAGGTCGCCGAGAAGTACGCGGTGCCGAAGCAGAGGGACGGACCGGAGAACTTGGTGAACGGCTGGTTGGTGAAGGTGATCGAGTTGGTCGTGTTGACCGCCGCGCCGGTGAGGCTGTTGGTGCTGGTCCGGTAGACGCAGGTGATCGTACCGAGCAGGGAGCTCAGCACGACGGTGCTCTGGACCGGCGCCGCCGTGGTGCCGGAGATCTTGACGACGCCGGCGCTGGTGACCGAGGTGGCGTACGGCAGGTTGTTGAGAGCGATGCTCTGCACCCCGGTGGTGCCGAACACGTTGGTGGTGCAGCTGCCGAAGCTCTGGGCGGTGAGGCTCTCGGTGGCGGTGCCCGGGGCGATCGGGTTGGTGAGCACCTTGGCGCTGAAGCTGGACGCGGCGCACTTGATCCCGGTGGTGCCGGAGGTGGAGTTGTAGAAGGTGCCGTTGGTGCCGGTCTTGAGGCTGGCCTGGATGATGTCGTTGACGGCGACGGCGGTGCCTCCGGCCGTGGGGTAGGTCAGCACGTTGCCGGCGAGCGCGGCCGACGTGTCGGCGGAGGCTGGCGTGGCGGCGGACGCTGGCGTGGCGGCTACGAGACCGGTCAGCAGCGCGAGGGCCACGAGGCCCCCGCCGATTCTTCCGTACCTGAGCATGGTTTTTCCTTCCGCGGTGGGACGGGGAACGAGCGGACCGCACAGGCGGTCACCGCCGGGCGGGGACGCCCGAGCGGGAATTGTGGCCATCCGTGGTGGACGGCGGTGGTGGAGGTGCCGGACGGCCGTCGGGACCGGCCGGCGGTGGTGGAGGTGCCGCCGTCAGTGGGCGGGCCAGCGTGGCGCATTGCGGCGGAGCCGCTTCACCTGCGCCTTTTCGGCCTTGGGAGGGCGCTCGTGTTCGGCGATAATGACAGCCATCGAGCCCTCCTTCGACGAGTCAGGGCGACCATCCGGGGAGATCACCATAGGTAACTGGACACCAACCGAGCGTGAAGAAAGTTATAAACCCCGGAGGGTCGTAAAGTCAACGCATCAAAGGGGGTCAATGAGTTGACCACGCAGAGCCGCCCGCAGCCAGCGTCGGTGCCCCTGCCGGGTGCGCGTCCCGGTCGCGACCCCGACCGCGCGATCAAGCGCGGCCCGCGCCGGGTCTCCGCCGAGGTGGTGGCCGCGACCCAGCGTGACCGCCTCTTCGACGGGCTCGTGCACGAGGTGGCGACGAAGGGCTACGACACCGCCCGGGTCAGCGACATCTGCCACGCCGCCGGGGTGACGCGGCCGGCCTTCTACGCTCTCTTCACCGGCAAGGAGGACGCCTTCCTCGCCGCGTACCGACACGGCATCGCCGTGGTGTCACAGCTGATGGATATCGCCTACCGCGAGGCCGGCCCGGCCTGGCCGGACGCCGCCCGCGCCGCACTGCGCACCCTGCTGGAGGTGCTGGCGAGCGTGCCCGCGTTCGCCCGGATGGCGCTCGTCGAGGTGGACGCCGCCGGCCCGGACGCCCGCCGGGAACGGGACGCGCTGCTCAGCAGCTTCCGCCGGTTCTTCGCCGACGCCGGCCCGGGACCGGCGGTCGCCGGCGTGGACCGCGACGCGCTGGTGTCCACAGTGGTCGGCGGTGTCTACGCCACCATCCGCGGCCGCGTGGCACAGGGGCGGGCGGCGGAGTTGCCGCAACTGCTGCCGGTGCTCACCTACGCCTCCACCGCGCCGTTCCTTGGCACCGAGGGTGCGGCTCGGGCGACCCGGCCGATACGCCCGGACGACGGTCCGAGCACGACCGCGCCGTGCGCGCCGACCCTCCAGTCCTGACCACACGGTCGGAAACCGCAGCGGTTTTTCACTTTGGCCGCATTTGACAAATACCGCGCAACTGGCTGCTGCTACACGCTGTTGACCCGCCCTTTACCCGGCGGTAACTTCGGCTCTGCGCCTCGATACGCAGCATCCCGGGTCGCAATTCCCATTGTCACCGATGAATGATCTCTAAGGAGAGCACCCATGTCGGAGGAGACCGCACCAATCGAACCCGATCCGCCGCGGAGCGGTGTGCGCTGGCGCCGGTTCGCCGCCACGTTCGGCACCGTCGCGGCGGGTGCCGCCGGCATGATCGTGCTCACCGCCCAAGGCGTGCTGGGCGCGCAGTTCGCCATCTCGGGCATGCCGTTCACCGTCACCGCCGACAAGCTCACCGGCACCGGGTTCGAGCAGTTCGCCACCCTCGACCAGATGATCCCGGACAGCCCCAACCAGGGCGACACCGGCGGGCAGGTCCTGGTGATGGTCTCGGCGATCGACAAGGCGGAGCTGACCAACCTCTGCCAGAGCATCAACCTGGGTGGCGTCTTCCTGAAGATCACTGCCGGCAGCGGCGACAAGCCGGTCACCGCCCGGACCCTGGTGGTCGACGGTGACGAGATCGCCGGCAACGCCTCCTTCAAGAACATCGACATCGGCCAGGACGCCAGCACCCTGGACAAGGTGCCCGGCGTGAAGGGCAACCCCGGCGTCTTCTCCCAGCAGGCGGACTCGATCGTCATCGAAAACCTGCGGCAGAACAACTACGCCACCACGGCCGCCGTCTTCAACCTGCCCAACCTGCGCATGGCGTTCACCCCCGACGGGTGCTGACGTGAGCGCAAGACGACACCAAGCAGCGCCGGCCGTCCGCGAACCCCGTGGGCGGTGGCGCCGCTGGCGGCGGGGCCGCCCATTCACCGCCGCAGTGCTGATCGCACTCGGCGGCACGGAGATGCTGGTGACCCTGCGCGCGCCGCTCGGGGTGCTGCTGCACATCGGGCCGCAGGGGCTCGCCGCGTACCTGGTACCCACCATCCTGGTGCTCTGCGGGGTGCTGCTAATCACCACCCCGCAGCAGCGGGTCTTCTACGCCCTTGTCTCGCTGGTGCTCGGGCTGGTCTCCTGGTTGACCTCGAACCTGGGCGGCTTCGTGATCGGGATGCTGCTGGCCCTGGTCGGCGGGGCACTCGCATTCGCCTGGACCCCGGACAAGCACAGCCCGCCGGTCGTCGCGGCGGAGCCCGAGACACCGGAGCCGAGGGAGTCCGAGGACGACGCCGACACCGTGCTGCTGCCCGGAATGCAGACGCCGGACCCGGCCCCGGCCGACCGGGGCTGATTCAGCGGGCGGTGTCGGCGACCGCCTGCGCGAACACCTCGGAGCGGTGCTCGAAGTTGCGGAACCGCCCGTAGCTCGGCGCAGCCGGCGACAGCAGCACCACCCCGCCGGCCGGGGTCACCTCCCGGGACAGCCGCACCGCGTCCACCAGATCGTCGACCAGCTCGGTACGCACCTTGGGCAGCCCGGCGAGCGCCTCGACGATGCGGGGGCCGCTGTCCGGGATGCCGATCACGGTCAACTCCCGTTCGGCCAGGTGCTCGGCCAGCGGCGTGTAGTCCAGACCCCGGTCGTTGCCCCCGACGATCACGGTCAACGGCCGCCCGTCGTACGCGTCGATGGCGTGCATGGCCGCGTACGGGCTGGTGGCCAGGGTGTCGTCGACGAAGGTCAGCCCGGACGGGTCGGTGATCTCGGTGAGCCGGTGGGCCAGCCCCTGGAACTCGGCGACCGCGATGGCGAGGTGGTCCTTGCCGGCCACGACGTCGATGCCGAGCGCGTCGAGCACGGCGAGCGCCACGCACAGGTTGCCCTCGTTGTGCCGACCCACCAGCGGCAACACGGCCCGCGGAAAGAGCGGCTGGTCACCGAGGTGGAACCAGGGAGTGCCGTCCGCGCCCTCGGCGACGTGGGTGGTGTCGGGGCGGCCCGCCCGCACTGCCGGCAGCTCCCCCAGCTCGGCGGCGAGCCGGGGGTCTCCGCCGTTCACCACGATCGTCTGCGGGTCGTGGGCGAGCAGGTTGAGCTTGTCCCGGTAGTACTCCCGCTCCCCGCCGTGGGCGTCCAGGTGCTCGGGGAAGAGCGCGGTGACCACCGCCACCCGGGGCGAGTCGGTGAGGTCGCTGCACTGGTAGCTGGACAACTCCAGCACGTACAGCTCCGCGTCCGGCAGGTCCAGCGTCGGCACCCCGATGTTGCCGCCGAAGACGTTCGGCCGACCCGTCGCGGTGAGCAGGTGACTGATCAGGCTGGAGGTGGTGCTCTTGCCCTTGCTGCCGGTGACCCCGACGGTGCGCGCGGCGTGGTCGGCCATCCACAGCGCGGTGCCCTGGGTGACCATGACCCCGCGTCGGCGCAGCTCGACCAGCCACGGGTGGGTCTGCGGCACACCCGGGGAGCGGACCACCACGTCGGCGGCGGCCAACCGATCGAAGCCCGCCTCACCGGTGACCAGCGGCGCCGCCTCGGCCAGCGGGCCGTCCCAGGGCAGCGAGAGGAAGTTCGCGCTGTCGTCGACGGCGACCAGCTCGGCCGGGCCGTGCGCGGCGATCGCGGTCACAGCGGCCCGGCCCTCCCGGCCGGTGCCCCAGACGGCGACGGTACGTCCGCGCAGGTCAGACAGGCGCACGGGGCTCTCCTCGGGGGTCGCGGCGGCGTCAGGGCGGGCCCGGTCCGGACACGGCCGGACGAACCAGGGCCTAGTATGGCGTGTGCCCAACGAGCAGCTCCGGCGGATGGACGCCTTCACCTTCCCGTCATACTCGATCGACTTCGCCACCGGCGAGGTGTTGTTCGACTACGCGCTGACCGGCCCGGCCGGTGAGCAGCGATTCACCGAGGTGATCACGCTTCCGCTGCCGGCGGAGCCGCCCTCGGACGAGACGGTGGCGACCCTCGGCCGGGTGCTGGAAGTGCTGCACCTCGTCGCCGGCGTCAGTTACTACAAGGCCGCCGCACCACCCCGGCTCGTGCTGCCGGCGCCGCTGGGCGCGGCCACCGCCGACTACGTCACGGCCGTCTACACCAAGGGCCTCGCGGAGTACGCGTACCGCAACCAGCTGCCGCACGTGTTGGAGCTGCGCCCGGAGGTGCCGGCCGGCTCACCGGAGTCGCCACGCGTGTACGACGACTCCGACCGTCGTCCGCTCTCGGCGGTCGGTGGCGGCAAGGACTCGATCGTCAGCCTGGAGGCGCTGCGCCGCGCCGAGCTGGACCCGGTGCCGTTCTCGGTCAACCCGAACCACGTGATCGTCGCGGTGAACGAGGCGTCCGGGCTGACCCCGCTGGCCGCCCGGCGGCGGATCGACCCGGTGCTGTTCGACCTGAACGCGGCCGGCGCGCTGAACGGGCACATCCCGGTCACCGCGATCAACTCGCTGATCGCGGTGGCCACCGCTGTGCTGCACGGCCTGGGTCCGGTGGTGATGTCCAATGAGCGCTCGGCGTCCGACCCCAACCTGGTCTGGGACGGGCACGAGATCAACCACCAGTGGTCCAAGGGTGTCGAAGCGGAAGGGCTGCTGCGGGCGGCGCTGGCCGAGCACGCCGGCCTGACCGAACCGTACTTCTCGCTGCTGCGCTCGCTGTCCGAGCTGCACATCGCCCGGCTGTTCGCCGAGTTCACCCGCTACGACGACGTGGTGACCAGCTGCAACCAGGCGTTCAAGCTGCGCGACGCGAGCGAGCGCTGGTGCCGTGACTGCCCGAAGTGCCGGTTCGTGTTCCTGGCCATGGCCCCGTTCATGCCGCGTGAGCGGGTCACCCACATCTTCGGCGGCGACCTGCTCGCCGACGAGTCGCAGATCCCCGGTTACCGCGAGCTGCTGGGCGTGGACGGGCACAAGCCGTTCGAGTGCGTGGGCGAGGTCGAGGAGTCGGTGGTGGCCCTCGGCCTGCTCGCCGAGCAGGACCAGTGGCGCGACGCCCCGGTGATCCAAGCCCTGGTAGAAGCCGTCCCGGCAACAGCCTGGTCCGCGGTGGCCCAGTCGGACGTCTTCACCCCCGGCGGCCCCAACCACATCCCCCCCACCTACGCCAAAGCCCTAACCCCCCTCACCTAACCCCCACCCCCCGCCCCCCGACTTCGGTGATCAAGAGGTTTGCGTCATTGAGAGCGGGATTTCTGACGCAAACCTCTTGATCAACGCGGGGTGGGTTAGGGGGTGCGGACTGCTTCTAGGGCTAGGAGCGCTACGTGTAGGGACAGGGATGCCTCTACCGAGTCGAGGTCGACGTCGAGGATGCGGGCGATGCGGGCCAGGCGCTCGTAGAACGCGGGCCGGGACAGGTGGGCGGCGGCAGCGCCGGCGGTCTTGTTACGCCCCTGCTCCAGGTACGCACGCAGGGTGTCGAGCAACTGCTCCCGGGGGTGTCGGGCGTCGTAGTCCAGCAGGGCGCCGAGCTCGCGTTCCACGAAGGTCTGCAGGCGGGGCTCGTCGCGTAGCAGGTGCAGCAGCCCGGCAAGACCGACGTGCGGCAGCCGGAAGATCGGCAGCTCCCGTCGGTCCCGTCGGGCCGCCTCGGCGATCTGCCGCGCCTCGACGAGCGACCGTCGCGCCTCCCGCAGGCTGCCCACGCCGGAGCCGGCGGCCACGATGACCCCACCCGGCGCACTGCCGGCACTCCGGGACGGATCAGCACCGCCCGTCACCCGCCCGGCGTCCGTGCCGAACGCCGAGCGGGACGCGTCCGCGCCGAACGCCGACCGGGACGCTTCCCCACCGGATAACGACCGGGACGCCTCCGCGCCGAAGGCCGATCGGGACCCATCCGCGCCGAACGCCGACCGGGGTACGTCGCCAGCGGATGTAGCCCGGGACGCCTCGGCGCCGGACGTTGCTCGACCGGTGCCGGCGTCGAGGCGTACCCGACGAAGTGCGCTGGCGAACGCGGACAGCGCGCGGTCCTCGGCGGCCGGGTCGGTCAGGGCCAGCAGCGCGCCCACCGAGTTGTCGTCGACCGCGCTGGTCAGCGCGGTCAGCTTCGCCTCCCGCAGCGCCTGGCCGACCGCCTCGGACAGGTCCCGCAGACGGGCCTGAGCCGCCTCCGGGCCGCTCTCCCCGACCGGGTCCTCAGCCCGGTGTCGGACCATCACGCCGACCAGGTGCCGGCGTTCGAGCACCACGCCGAGCGCCTTGGCCCGCAGCGCGACTTCGTCCACCGGCCGGGAGTGGTCCAGGAGCGCGGTGAGCAGGGTGCGGTGGATCTGTCGCTCCAGCCCTTCGGCGTCGCGGCGGATCAGCCGGCCCAGCGCGAGGGTGGACGCGGCCCGCTCGATCAGGATGGTGAGCCGGGTGGGCGGTCCGACCTCCGGCGCGATCGGCTCGCTGGCCCGGCGGGTGACCACCTCCCCGCTGGCGGGCCAGCGCAGCAGCAGCCGCCCCCAGTCCTGCCCCCGGGCGCCGACGACCGTCACCAGCCAGCCGCTGTCCAGGTCGTACGCGGTCCGCCCGGCCGGTCGGATCCGGCGGGAGTGCTGCTCCCAGCCGTCGAGCAGCAGTTCGGCGCTCTCCCCCGCCGGGTCGTACCCCAGCACCTGCCGGGACAGGTTCTCCAGCACCACCGGGCAACCGGACAGCTCGGCGGCCTGCCGGATCACCTCGGCGGCGTCGGCGCCCTCGACGGACAGGTCGTTGAAGCGCTGGTGGATCTCCTCGGTGGCGCGCAGCTCGGTGAGCTGCGCGTCGACGATCAGTGCGTGCACCGCCTCGGTGATCCGCACGAACGGGGTGGCCCGCCGCAGCTCCACCAGGGGCAGCCCGCGCCGCTCGGCGGTGGCGACCATCACCCGGGGCACCCCGCTGACGTAACGGCGGCCCAGTTCGACGACGAGCCCGGAGACGCCGACGTCGGCCAGGTCCCCGATGAACGCGCGCAGCCCAGCGTCGTCCCCGGGCAGGCCGATGCCGGTGGTGAGGACCAGTTCGCCGCCGCCGAGCAGGGTGGCGATGTCCGGCACCTCGGCGACGTGCACCCAACGGACCGGCCGGTCCAGCCCGGCTTCCCCGGCGACCACGCGCGGTGCGCCGTGGCGGACGGGGTCGAGGGCGAGGACCTCACGGACGGTAGGAAACACGGCCGACACGCTACCGTCCGTGACGCCAGATCTCGACATTTGGTGCCCAGCGCGGCGGGTGGCCGGGCTCAGTCGACGCCGAACTCCATCGCGGCACGGTCGAGCGCCTCGTCGGCGGCGGAGGCGACGCCCCGGGAGGCGATGGCTTCCGCGCCGCCCTGTGGCATCGCGCCGATCAGCCCGGTCGAGGCCGCCTGCGCGGCGCCGATCATCCGCTGGGGTGTGCCGCCGCCGACCATGCCGATGGAGGCGTACTGCTCCAGCTTCGCCCGCGAGTCGGCGATGTCCAGGTTGCGCATGGTGAGCTGGCCGATCCGGTCCGACGGGCCGAACGCCGAGTCCTCGGTACGCTCCATCGACAGCTTGTCGGGGTGGTAGCTGAACGCCGGGCCGGTGGTGTCCAGGATCGAGTAGTCCTCGCCCCGGCGCAGCCGCAACGTCACCTCACCGGTGACCGCCGTGCCCACCCAGCGCTGCAACGACTCGCGCAGCATCAGCGCCTGCGGGTCCAGCCAGCGGCCCTCGTACATCAGCCGACCGAGGCGGCGACCCTCGTTGTGGTAGTTCGCCAGGGTGTCCTCGTTGTGGATGGCGTTGACCAGCCGCTCGTACGCGGCGTGCAGCAGCGCCATGCCGGGTGCCTCGTAGATGCCCCGGCTCTTGGCCTCGATGATCCGGTTCTCGATCTGGTCCGACATGCCCAGGCCGTGCCGGCCGCCGATGGCGTTGGCCTCCAGCACCAGGTCGACGGCGCTGCCGAACTCCTTGCCGTTGATCGTCACCGGGCGGCCCTGGTCGAAGCCGATCGTGACGTCCTCGGTCGGGATCTCGACCGACTGGTCCCAGAACCGGACTCCCATGATCGGGCTGACCGTCTCGATGCCGGTGTCGAGGTGCTCAAGGGTCTTCGCCTCGTGTGTGGCGCCCCAGATGTTGGCGTCGGTGGAGTATGCCTTCTCGGTGCTGTCCCGGTATGGCAGGTCGCGTTCGAGCAGCCACTCCGACATCTCCTTACGCCCACCCAACTCGGTGACGAAGGCGGTGTCGAGCCACGGCTTGTAGATGCGCAGCAGCGGGTTGGCCAGCAGCCCGTACCGGTAGAACCGCTCGATGTCGTTGCCCTTGAAGGTCGAGCCGTCGCCCCAGATCTGGACGTCGTCGGAGATCATCGCTCGCACCAGCAGGGTCCCGGTCACCGCCCGGCCCAGCGGGGTGGTGTTGAAGTACGCCCGCCCGCCCGAGCGGATGTGGAAGGCACCGCAGGTCAACGCCGCGAGGCCCTCCTCGACCAGGGCGGCGCGGCAGTCGACGAGGCGGGCGACCTCCGCGCCGTAGCTGAGCGCGCGACCGGGCACCGAGGCGATGTCGGGCTCGTCGTACTGGCCGATGTCGGCGGTGTAGGCGCAGGGCACGGCGCCCTTGTCGCGCATCCACGCGACCGCGACAGAGGTGTCGAGGCCGCCGGAGAAGGCGATGCCGACACGTTCGCCGATGGGCAGGGAGGTGAGAACCTTAGACACGGGAAAATTATGCAACAGAACGCATGGCCATGCAAGCCGGAGTCGCATGGTCCAGCACGGCCACATGGAGCGACGTCCGCGTCAGACAGGGTCCTCCCGGCCCAGCTCCCAGAAGGCGACCGCCGCCGCCGCGGCGACATTGAGTGAGTCGACGCCTCGGCGCATCGGAATCACCACCCGCACGTCACTCGCCTCTTGAGCGGCCGAGGTGAGCCCCGCACCTTCGGCGCCCAGGAGCAGCGCGGCACGCCTGCGCTGCTGCTCGGTCAGCCGCTGGATCGGTACGGCGTCCGGAGCCGGCGTCATGGCGAGCACGGTGAAACCCGCCGCCTGGATCTCGGCCAGCCCGTCCGGCCACGGCTCGATCCTGGCGTACGGCACCGCGAAGACCTCGCCCATGCTGACCCGCACGCTGCGCCGATAGAGGGGGTCGGCGCAGGAGGGCGACAGCAGGACGGCGTCCACTCCGAGTGCGGCCGCACCCCGGAACACCGCACCGAGGTTGGTGTGGTTGTTGACGTCCTCAAGGATCACCACCCGGCGCGCGGCGGCGAGCACCTCGGCCGCCGTCGGCAGGGGCCTGCGGTGGAACGACGCCAGCACCCCCCGGTGTACGTGGAAACCGGTGGCCCGTTGCAGCACGTCCTGCGTGGCCGCGTAGACCGGCGCGTCGCCGGTGTCCAGGTCGGCGAGTTGGTCGATGCGCTTGGCGTCGACCAGGTACGACCGGGCCGGGTAGCCCGCGCGCAGCGCCCGGCGCAGCACCAGCTCCCCCTCGGCGATGAACAGGCCGTGTGGCGGCTCCCAGCGGGTGCGCAGCTCGACGTCGGTGAGCGCTCGATAGTCGGCGATCCGGTCGTCGTCGGGGTCGGTGATCTGGTGGACGGGCACCCGACGATTCTGCCGGACGACGGTCCGGTCCTTCCGGGGCCGGTCCGGCGACCTCTCCGCTTGGGTGTTTTGTCCGGAAAGTAACGGGAATGGCGGGAGGCGTATGGGGACTCGACGGGAAGGACCAGCCAGGTGAGTACAGACCACGCCGCACCGGGCGAAGCAGGTGCCCTGCCTCGGCGCCCGACCGTCGCGGACCACATCGTGTCGCGACTGTTCAGCTGGGGCGTGCACCGCTACTTCGGCTATCCCGGCGACGGCATCAACGGCCTCACCTCCGCGCTGCAACGCACCAACGGGCGGGTCCAGTTCATCCAGGTACGGCACGAGGAGACCGCCGGTTTCGCGGCCTCCGCGCACGTCAAGTACGGCGGCGGGCCGCTGGGCTGCGCCCTGGTGACCAGCGGGCCCGGCGCCATCCACCTGCTCAACGGCCTGTACGACGCCAAGCTCGACCACCAGCCGGTGGTCGCCCTGGTCGGGCACACCGCGGTCACCGCCGAGGGCGGCGGCTACTACCAGGAGGTCGACCTGCTCGCCCTCTACAAGGACGTGGCCGCGGCGTTCCTGGCCCAGCTCGACCACCCGGCGCAGGTCCGCCACCTGGTCGACCGGGCCTGCCGCACGGCGTTGGCACGGCGTACCGTCACCGCCCTGATCCTCCCCCTGGACCTGCAGGACGAGCCGGCCGTGCTGGACCCACCCCACGCGCACGGCTACTACCAGACCAGCAACGTGCCCAGCAGTACGCCGACCGTGCCACCGGAGGTGGACGTACGACGGGCGGCCGAGGTGCTCGGCGGCGGGAAGCGGGTGGCCATGCTGGTCGGGCAGGGCGCGCTCGGCGCGCAGGAGGAGGTCCGCGAGATCGCCCAACGGCTCGGAGCCGGTGTGGCCACCGCACTGCTCGGCTTCACCGTCGTCGACCACCGGGAGCCCTGGGTCACCGGTGCGATCGGGCTGCTCGGCACCCGGCCCAGCTGGCAGCTGATGACCGGCTGCGACCGGCTGCTGATCGTGGGCAGCAACATGCCGTACTCGGAGTTCTACCCGCCGCCCGGGCAGGCCCGCGCCGTACAGATCGACCTGGACGGCACCCAGCTCGGGCTGCGGTACCCGACCGAGGTGAACCTCACCGGCGACGCCCGCCCCACCCTGCGGGCGCTCCTCCGCGAGCTGGGCCCCGGCCCCGGGCCGACCGCCTGGCGGGCGGAGATCACCGAGGCCACCTCGGCGTGGCGCCGCGTGCAACGCGACCTGGCCGAGCAGACCGCCGACCCGGTCAACCCGCAACTGCTCTTCCACACCCTCAATGAGCGACTGCCCGACGACGTGATGCTGGCCGTGGACTGCGGCACCGCCACCGCCTGGTACGCCCGCCACATCCAGGTCCGCCCCGGGATGCTGGCCAGCCTGTCCGGCACGCTGCTGTCCATGGGCGGCGCCATGCCGTACTCGCTGAGCGCCAAGTTCGCCCACCCGGAACGGCCGCTCGTCGCGCTGATCGGCGACGGCGCCATGCAGATGAACGGCGTCAACGAGCTGATCACCGTGGCCAAGTACTGGCGCAGTTGGGCCGACCCGCGATTCGTGGTGCTGGTGCTCAACAACCGGGATCTGGCGTTCGTCAGCTGGGAACAGCGCTCCACGGAGGGGACACCGATGTTCCCGGACAGCCAGCAGTTGCCGGACATCGCCTACCACCAGTGGGCGCAGGTGCTCGGGTTGCACGGTGAGCTGGTCGACTCGCCGGAGCAGGTGGCGGACGTGTGGGACCGCGCGCTCGCCGCCGACCGACCGGTGGTCATCAACGCCCTGGTCGACCCGGCCGAGCTGATGCTCCCGCCGCACTTCACCGCCGAGCAGGCCCGCAAGACCGCGGCGGCGGTGCTGCGCGGCGACACCGACTGGGCCGGAATAATCCGCCGCGGCCTACCCGCGACGATCAGCACCTACCGTCCCCGCCGCCGCGACCGCTGACCCCTCCCCACCCGCGCGATCTTGCACTCTCTGCCCCGGCGAAAGGGGCAAGTCGGGCGAGCCGCCGACGGAAAGTGCAAGATCGCGGGGTGCGAGGGGTCGGGGGTCAGGGGGTCAGCCGCGGCGGTCGAGCCAGCGTTGCAGGGCCGAACGTGGGTCCTCGGTGCGTTGTTCGCGGTCCGGGACGGCGGGGCGATCCACCGGGCGACGCGGTTCGCCGGCCAGCTCCCGGGTGGGCGCGGTGAACGCCTTCTCCGGTTGACCCTTCACGGCCGTGGCGATGACCCGGGCGACCGCGTCGATCACCTTGGTCTGCACCGCGGAGCCCACCGCATCGGCCGGGTCGTCCGGGTTGGCGGCGATGCCGGCCACCGCGACCTGCGGGGTGAAGCCCACGAACGTCTCGGTGGAGTTCTGCTCCGAGCTACCCGTCTTACCGGCCACCGGCCGGCCGTCCAGGATGTCGTTCACACCGGTGGCGGTGCCGCCGTTGCACTGCCCGAACGCCGACTGCTGGCCCACCGGGCAGCGAGCGGCGTCGGTCGCGGCACGGGCCACGTCTGCGTCGATGACCCGCTTGCAGGACGGCTGCCCGACCGGCACCTTCTCGCCGTTCGCGGCGGTCACCGAGACCACCGGCACCGGCGTGCAGTAGGTGCCCTCGGCGGCCACCGTGGCGTACGCGTTGGCCAGGTCCAGCGGGGTGGTGGCGGCCACGCCGAGGGTGAACGAACCCCAGTTCGCGGCGTTGTCCTTGGCGAAGGCGGCGTCCGAGTCGGCGCGGAAGGTGATGCCGAGCCGCTGCGCCATCTCCACCACCTTGTCCTGGCCGACCTGCTCGGCCAGCCAGACGAAGTAGGTGTTCACCGAACGGCCGAAGCCGTCCCACATCATCCGGTACCCGTCCATCCAGTCCGGGTTGGCGTTCGCCGGGCACCAGTGGCCGTCACAGCTGCCCGGGCCCTCGGCGGCGTACCGAGTGGGTAGCTTGGCGGGCGCGTCGAAGCCGGTGGAGAGGGTACGGCCCGCCTCCAGCGCGGCGAGCATGGTGAACAGCTTGAACGTCGAACCCGCCTGGTACCCGTCGACGCTCGACCCGCCGGAGATCAGCGGGTTGACGGTGTTCGGGTAGTTGGCCTGCCCGGCCGGGTTGTCGGCCAGGCTGAAGTGCCGGTTGACCGCCATCGCCAGCACCTGCCCGGTGCCCGGCTGGACAGCCGCGATCGGCAGGGCGCGCTTGTTGTCGTACCCGTAGACCTTGGTGGCCTGCTGCTGCGCGGTGGCCTGGATCTTCGGGTCCAGCGAGGTGACCACGGTGTAGCCACCCGAGCGCAGGGCCTGCTCGCGCTCCGCGACCGTGGCCCCGAACGCCGGCTGGGCCAGCCACCAGCTGCGCAGGTAGTCACAGAAGTAGCCCCAGTCGTCGTGGCCCTGGGAGACGGCGGTGCAGCCGTTGGGCTGCGCGGTGGGGCGCAGGGTCAGCGGCTCCGCCTTGGCCTGGGCCGCCTGCGCAGCGGTGATCGCGCCGGTGGCGACCATCGAGTCCAGCACGTACGAGCGGCGGCCCAGAGCGCCGTCCTTGTTCCCGTCGATCGGGCTGTACGCGTCCGGAGACTGCAACAGGCCGGCGAGCAGGGCCGACTCGGCGAGGGTCAGCTGCGCCGGAGGCTTGCCGAAGTACCGCTGGCTGGCCGCCGCGATCCCGTACGCGCCGGAGCCGAAGTAGGCGATGTTCAGGTACCGGTCGAGGATCTCGTCCTTGCCGAGGCTCTTGTCCAGCGCGCTCGCGTACCGGATCTCCTGGATCTTGCGCCCGACGGTGGGGTCGGTGGCGGCGGCGCGCTCCTCGGCGGTGCGGGTGGGGTCGGTCTTGAGGACGTTACGGACGTACTGCATGGTCAGCGTCGAGCCGCCCTGCTCGTTGCCGCCGCCCTTCACATTCGCCACCACCGCCCGGGCCAGGCCGCGCAGGTCCGCGCCGCCGTGGTCGTAGAAGCGCCGGTCCTCGGCCGCCACGATCGCCTGCCGCATCGTCGGCGCGATGTCCTCCAACGCGACGTCTGTGCGGTTCACCTCGTAGAACGTGGTGATCAGCGTCTTGCCGTCGTTGGCGTAGAGGTACGAGCGCTGCGGAGTGACCGGGGTGCGCAGCGCGGCAGGCAACGAGGCATACGACTTGAGCGCGGATCGGGCGGTGAACCCGAGCAGCAGGTTGCCCGGCAGTGCGGCGGCTGCCAGGACAAGCCCCGCCAACAAGCCGGCGAGCAGCACGGTGAACAGCCGCGACAGCGGCGAGCGAGAGGCGGCCATGCTCCCCAGGATTGCCACGAAAGCCGCCAACCGGCCACCCCCGCAGGCCGATTGTCAGCAATTTCACGGCCCCCCACCAACCTCCTCCCAGCCCCCTTCACCAGGCAGAAGCCGGGTGTGTGGATCAGGGGGTTGGGGTGGAGAGGCTGGCGCTGGCTGCGTCGCGGGCGGTTTCGCGGGGCATCAGGCGGCCGGAGCGGTAGCCGATGCCGATGCCGGCGATCAGTACGAAGATCGCCCCGAACGTCTGCAGCGAGCCGATCAGGGCGCCGCCGAGGCCGAGAAGCGGCGCGGCGATGATCAACATGACGCCGTCGCCGAGGCTGAAGGTGCCCGAGCGGGCCACCGCCCACCCGGTGAAGAACCAGCCCACGCTGTAGAACGACGCTCCGAGCAGGACCAGCGAGCGCGCGGTGGTGCCGAAGACGGGCGTCTGCTCGGCGAGCCCGGCGAAGGGCAACATCAGCACGGTGCCGGCGATGCTGACCAGCAGCCCGGCGGCGGCCACCCGGCGGCTACGAGTCGCGGCCAGCAGACCGGTGAGGGCCAGCAGCGCGAGCAGCCCGAGCCAGACCGCGGCCACCCAACCAATCAGATACACCGCCTGGCCGTCGGCCGGATAGGGGTCGTTGCCCACCCCTCCGTCACTGGCCATCGCCACCGCGCCATAGAGAATGGCGTACGCCGGCAGCAGCCACACCGCCGCCCGCGCGAACCGACGTAGCGACCAGGCCCAACTGGCGTTCGTCGCCGGGCCGGCCGGGGTCGGCTCGCCAACGAAGGGCAGTACGCCGAACCCTCCGCCGGCCCGTCGGGAGCCCAGTGGGCCGGCCGGGTCGTGCGCGCCGGGCACCGGGGCGGAGGACCACATCCGATTCGCCGGATCCTTCATGCGTCACCTCGCTCGTCCACGAGCGGTGCGAGACGCGCCGGGGCGCCCCGATTGCCTGGTCACCACCCGTCCTAGGACCGATCGTGGCAGGCGTCGGAGCGCCCCATGAGTCTTTCTCGCATTTAGCCGGCCGGGCGGCCGGCGTACTGGATCAGCCGCGCTCGCGCTGCTCGGCCGGATCGTTGACCAGGCTGGTCGGAGACACCGGCTCCGGCGCGGGCAGCCCCTGCGGCTTGTTGCCACCGGTGGCCTGCGCCTCGGCGACGCGTACCTCGTCGTGGATCTGCCGGGCCGCGGCGGCCGCGGCCTCAGCGACCTCAGCGGCCTCGCGCTCAACCTGGCTCGCGTGGTCAGCGGCCTCGGGCGTGGGAAGATCCCCCACCATCTGGCTCAGCCCACCGAGAGCGCCACCCATCCCCTCCAGGGCCTTGGTCAGCTCGGCCGGGATGATCCAGACCTTGTTGGCGCTGCCCTGGGCGATCTGCGGCAGGGCCTGCAGGTACTGGTAGGCGAGCACCTTCTGACTCGGGTTCGCCTGGTGGATCGCGTCGAACACCGTCCGGATCGCCTTCGCCTGACCCTCGGCCTGCAGGATCCGGGCCTGCCGGTCACCGTCGGCGCGCAGCACCGCCGACTGCTTGTCACCCTCGGCGGTAAGAATCACCGACTGCTTGTGCCCCTCCGCGGTGAGGATCGCCGCCCGGCGGTCCCGCTCGGCGCGCATCTGCTTCTCCATCGAGTCACGGATGCTCGCCGGCGGCTCGATTGCCTTGATCTCCACCCGGGTCACCTTGATGCCCCAACGGCCGGTGGTCTCGTCCAGCACCCCGGAAAGGTGCCGGTTGATCTCGTCCCGGCTGGTCAGCGCCCGCTCCAGGTCCAGCGAGCCAATCACGTTACGCAGGGTCGTGACGGTCAACTGCTCGATGGCCTGCAGGAAGCTGGAGATCTCGTAGGTCGCCCGGACCGAGTCGACCACCTTGAAGTAGAGCACCGTGTCGATCGAGACCACGAGGTTGTCCGAGGTGATCACCGGCTGCGGCGGGAAGCTGACCACCTGCTCCCGCATGTCGACCTTGGTGCGCACCGCGTCGACGAACGGCACCAGCAGGTTGAGGCCGGGGCTGAGGGTGCGCTTGTACTTGCCGAGCCGTTCCACCACGTCCTGGCGCTGCTGCGGCACGATCCGCACCGCCTTGGCCAGCGTTATCACGGCGATCAACGCCACCGCGATCAGCAGCACTCCTATAACCATCCCGTTCACCCTCTCGCTTCCGGCAGCTCGCCGGCGGAAGAAACATCGTCCTGCCAGACCAGGGCGGTCGCGCCCCGGACCTTTATCACCCGAACCCGTTGACCAGGGTCGAAACTCTGCGTCGTGTCGTACGAGCGGGCACTCCACAGCTCACCGTCGATCTTGACGAGGCCACGGTCAGCGTCCACCCGCTCCAGCACCAGCGCCGTGGAGCCCTCGATCGCCTCCACGCCGAACGGCTGTTCGCCACTCTCCAGCGCCGAGCGCTGATGCCGCCGGAGGACCGGCCGGGCCACCACCAGACTCAGTGCCGACACCACAGCGAAGACCAGCGCCTGCACCGCCACCGGCGCGCCCAGGGCGGCCGCACCTGCAGCGGCGAACGCACCGACCCCGAACATGATCAGAAATAACGTCGTCGTAAAAATCTCGGCGACCGTCAGCAGCACACCCAATACGATCCACACCACGGCGTCCACCCCCCGATCGTGACACGGAAACGCACGCGCGACCTCCCCGCGAAGATCAGTAGGCTCGGCGAAGCCCTTTCCGGCCCGCTAAAACACTCCGAATCGGCGGCCCCACCCGAGGAGATCACGTTGACTCTGCTGCCCGAGACCGCCCGACAGATCGACACCCAGGTCGCCCAGGCACAGGCCGACGGTCACGCCCCGTCGCTGGTGGTGGGCGTGGTCCGCGACGGCGCACTGGTCCACCTGGCCGCCGCCGGCGAGCATCCCCACCCGGACGTCGACCTGCAGTACCGGCTGGGCTCGATCAGCAAGACGATGACCGCCACCCTGATCATGCAGATGCGCGACGCCGGCCGACTGGCCCTGGACGACCCGCTGGAACAACACCTGCCGGGCACCGGTGTGGGCTCGCTCACCCTGCGCCAACTCCTCGCGCACGCCAGCGGCCTACAGCGCGAACCCGAGGGCGACTGGTGGGAGCGGACCGCGGGCGTCGACCTGCCCACCCTGCTCGCCGGGCTCACCGTCGACAAGATCGCCTACCCGCCGCACCGCACGTACCACTACTCCAACCTGGCGTACGGGCTACTCGGCGGATTGCTCGAACGGCTCAGCGGAAAGCCCTGGGTCGACCTCCTCGCCGAACGGCTCCTCACCCCGCTGGGCATGCGCCGCACCACCTACGCGGCCACCGAGCCGTACGCCCGCGGCTACGTCGTACACCCCTGGCACGACACGCTGCGCGAGGAACCCCGTACCGACACCGGCGCCATGGCCCCCGCCGGGCAACTCTGGTCGACGATCGAGGACCTGGGCCGGTGGGCGGCATTCCTGGCCGACCCCGACCCGTCGGTGCTGGGCGCCTCGACGCTGACCGAGATGTGCTCCCCCGTGGTGATCAGCGACCTGGAAGCCTGGACCCACGGGCACGGCCTCGGGCTGGAACTCTTCCGGGAAGGCAACCGGGTGTACGTCGGGCACGGCGGCTCGATGCCCGGCTACGGCGCCGCGCTGGCCGTGCACCGCCCCAGCCGCACCGCCGTGGTCAGCCTGGTCAACGCGTACACCCTGCGGGGCGTGCACCTCGGCGCCCTCGGACGGCAACTGCTCACCCTGGTGCTGGACGCCGAACCCGCGCCGGTCACCCCCTGGCGGCCAGCGGCCGCCCCGCCGCCCGCCGAACTCGCCGAGCTGACCGGCCGCTGGTGGTGGATGGGCACCACCATCGAGGTGTACGCGGACGCAGCCGGCGAACTGCACGCCGGCCCGATCGGCGCACCGGACCTCCACTTCGTCGCCGAAGGCCCGGACCGCTGGCGAGGCCGGGCCGGCGGGCAGGACGGCGAGATCCTCACGGTGCGCCGCGACGAACAGGACCGGGCGGTCGCTCTGGACATCGCCACCTTCGTCTACACCCGCACCCCCGACCAGCAGCCCTGAGTCGCGCGCTACCCCCATCCAGTGCCGGACCCGCCCCGCCCTGGCCCGGCCCGCCCTGGCCCGGCGCGCCCCGCCCTGGCCCGGCCCGCCCCGCCCTGGCCCGGCGCGCCCCGCCCTGGCCCGGCGCGCCCCGCCCTGGCCCGGCGCGCCCCGCCCCGCCCAAGATCCGCGCAACATCCCTGATGTTGCTGCCTCCGGGAGCCTCGAGGCAGCAACATCACGGAAACTGGGCGGATCTTGCAAGCGGCGCGGGGCGGCGGGCGGCGCGGGGCGGCGGGCGGCGCGGGGCGGCGGGCGGCGCGGGGCGGCGGGCGGCGCGGGGCGGCGCATTGCCGGGGTCGGGCGGTGCGGGGAGCGTTCGGGCGGCGCGTTGCGGGGCGGGCGGCGCATTGCCGGGGCGGGCGGCGCTCCCGGCGTGGGGCGTGCCGCTGCTGCGGGCGGGTCAGGTTGGCTCGGTGACGAAGTCGATCAGGCGTTCCATCGCGTTGATCAAGGGTGTTTCCACGTCGGCGAAGCTGTTCACCCGGGACAGGATGTGCCGCCACATGTCGGCCGGCTCCGCTACCCCGAGTGCCGCGCAGACGCCCTCCTTCCATGGCCGTCCCGGCGGCACCACCGGCCACGCCGAAATGCCCAGCGCCGCTGGCTTGACCGCCTGCCAGACATCCACGTACGGGTGTCCGGTCACCAGCACATACGGCGAGTCCACGCGGGCCACGATCCGGCTCTCCTTGCTGCCCGGCACCAAGTGGTCGACGAGCACGCCGAGTCGTCGGGTCGGGCCGGGGCCGAAGTCCCGTACCTCGGTGTCGAGGGCGTCGATGCCGTCCAACGGCTCCACGACCACGCCCTCGATCCGCAGGTCGTCACCCCAGATCCGCTCGACCAGCGCGGCGTCGTGGATGCCCTCCACCCAGATCCGGCTGGCCTTGGCCACCTGCGCCCGAACGTTCTCCACCGCCACTGAACCGGACGCGGTCCGCCGACGCGCCGCCGGCACCGACGCGCGGGTCGGGCGGCGCAGCGTCACCGGTCGACCGTCGAGCAGGAACGCCGCCGGTAGCAGCGGGAAGTTGCGCCGTCGGCCATGCCGGTCCTCCAGCACCACCGCGCCGGCCTCGAAGCCCACCACCGCTCCGCAGAATCCGGAGTCGGCATCCTCCACCACGAGATCCGCGTCGGCGTCCACCTCGGGGGTGACCTTCCGCCGTCGCCAGTCCCCCGCCAACACGTCCTCGCCGTATCGCCCAGCCATGTCGATCACGCTAACTCCCGCGCCACCAGCCTCGCCTCCCGACACACCGCCCCACACCACCCCCCACTCCGTCGACCATGGAGTTGTGGTGCCTCACGAAACGCCCGCACGGGGAACTATCGCCCACCACAACTCCATGATCGACATGGGTGAGGGTCGGGCGAGGGCCGGCGCGGGGCGGGGTGCGAGCGGTGGGGCGGAGGCGGGCTCGGACGCCGGGGCGCGCGAGGGGTGGGCGGCGGGGCGGGCGCGAACGGCGGGCGCGAACGGCGGGCGCGAACGGCGGGCGCGAACGGCGGGCGCGAACGGCGGGCGCGAACGGCGGGCGCGAACGGCGGGCGCGAACGGCGGGCGCGAACGGCGGGCGCGAACGGCGGGCGCGAACGGCGGGCGCGAGCGGCGGGCGCGAGCGGCGGGGCCGAGGCGGGCGCGGACGGCGGGGGCCTGCGAGGGGCGGGCGGGATTGCGCGAGGGGCGGGATCGGGGCGAAGGGGGCAGTTCGGGGCAGGCCGGGCGGCGGGAGCGGCAGTCGAGACAGGGCCGGTCGTGACCACGTACCCTTTCGGCATGTCCACCCCCGCAACGGGCGCGGCCACACTCGCGCCGCGCCGGTCGAGCCGGTTCGTTGCCTGGGTGCGCGCGTGGCGCGCCGGGTTGGTGCCGTACGACGAGGTCGCCGACGCCATCGCTGGCGACGAGGAGCATCTCGTCGCGGACGCCCCCGGCACCTGGACCGACGTCCCGCTGGGCGCCGCGCTGCCCACCCTGGCCAAGCTCTCCCCGGACGACATCCGCCTGGTGCTGCCCGCGCCGGGTGATCCCCGAGGGCTGCCCGGCCCTGGCGACTTCGCCGGTGCGGCACTGGTGACGGGCGAGGCGGTGGTCGCCGGTGGGCTCGGGTTGATTCCCCAGGTGCGGATGCACACCTCCGGCTCGGGGGACTGTTTCGAGACGGTGCTCTGGCGGGTGTACCCGTTGCCGGCCAACGCGCCGGCCGCCTCACTCGCACTGCCTGGTGCCGCCGAGGCGGAGGCCGAGCTGGCCGCCGCACTGGCCGAGACGACCGCCGCGCTGACCCGTCTCGACGTTGCCCAGTGGCGGCCCGAGTTGGCCGGTGCGCTGGCGGCCCTACGCCGCCCGGACGGCGCCACCGACCTGCCACCGGGCTTCGACCCGCGTGCCCGCCGGCTCTTCGCCCGGGCCGCGGTGCTCGACCGGGTGCTCGCGTTGGCCGGGCACGCCGCGCCGGGTGGCGCGATCAACAACTACGAGGCGCAGCAACGGGACGCGGCTCTCCGCCCGCTCACCACGGCCTGCCGCCAGGCGCTCGTCGCCGCCTGCAACGCCCCACTGCGCCCCTGACTCCACCCGCCGCTCCACGGCGCCCACGCAAAGCACCCCACCGCGCCCCATCCACCGCGCCCACGCACCGCGCCCACGCACCGCGCCGCACCCCACCGCACCGCGCCGCACTCCACCGCGCTGCACCGCGCCGCGCCCCACCGCGCCGCACCCCACCGCACCCCACCGCGCCGCACCCCCGCCGCGCGCCACCGCCACCGCGCCGCGGCAATGCCGACCGGACCTAGGCATGATCGTGCTCGATCCAGGATGCAGTGGCCTCCGGTGGGAGGGTGACCACTACATCCTGGTTGCAGCGCGATCAGCACCGAGCCAGCACCGAGCCAGCGCGATCAGCACCGAGCCAGCGCGATCAGCACCGAGCCAGCACCGACAGCCAGCACCGACCCAAGGGCGGCGGACGCCCGTCAGATCTCGTCGAGCAGGTCCGCGACCGAGTTGATGATCCGGGACGGGCGGTACGGGTAACGCTCCGCCTCGGTGCGGCTGCTGATTCCGGTGAGCACCAGGATGGTCTCCAGCCCAGCCTCCAGGCCGCACAGGATGTCGGTGTCCATCCGGTCGCCGATCATCGCGGTGCTCTCCGAGTGCGCGTTGATGGTGTTGAGCGCCGAGCGCATCATCATCGGGTTCGGTTTGCCGACGAAGTACGGCTCCACCCCGGTCGCCTTGGAGATCATCGCGGCGACCGACCCGGCGGCGGGCAGGGCGCCCTCGACGGACGGGCCGGTCACGTCGGGGTTGGTGCAGATGAACCGGGCTCCGTCGTTGATCAGACGGACCGCCTTGGTGATCGCCTCGAAGCTGTAGGTGCGCGTTTCGCCGAGCACCACGTAGTCGGGGGCGAAGTCGGTGAGCACGTAGCCGACCGCGTGCAGCGCCGTGGTCAGTCCGGCCTCACCGATCACGTACGCGGTGCCGCCCGGCCGCTGGTCGGCGAGGAACTGGCCGGTGGCCAGCGCGGACGACCAGATCGACTCCTCCGGCACGTCCAGCCCCATCCGGCTGAGCCGGGCCGTCAGGTCGCGCGGGGTGTAGATCGAGTTGTTGGTCAGCACCAGGAACGGCTTGCCGGAGGAACGCATCCGGTTGATGAACTCCGGTGCGCCGGGCACCGGCTGGCCCTCGTGCACCAGCACGCCGTCCATGTCGGTCAGCCAACTCTGCACGGGTTTGCGGTCCTGCATGATGATCCTCAGAGGTCAGGGGCGACGGGTCGGCACGCAACAGACGGTCGCGCAGGTGTCCCACATCGGCAGCTCGCCCAGGCGGCGGCGTAGTTGCGCACCGTCCGGGTCGGTCCGCTCGGTGACCAGCTCACGCACCATTGTCACGAAGCGCGGGTCGGTGCCCGGGGTGGCGGCCCGGACGAAGTCCAGGCCGAGCTGCTTGGCCGTCTCCAGCGCCTCGGTGTCCAGGTCCCACACGACCTCCAGGTGGTCGGAGACGAACCCGATCGGGCTGACCACCACACCGGTGGTGCCGCCCTGCGCGAGGGCGGTCAGGTGGTCGTTGATGTCCGGTTCGAGCCACGGCATCTGCGGCGGGCCGGAGCGGCTCTGCCAGACCAGGTCGTACGGCAGGTCGGGTGCGGCGGCCGCGGCGACGAGCCGGGCGGTCTCGTGCAGCTGCGCCTCGTACCGGCCGCCGTGCGGGCCGGCGTTGGCGGCCATGGAGGTGGGGATGGAGTGGGCGGTGAAGACCAGGCGGGTGGTGTCCCGTTTCGCCGGGTCGAGCTGGCCCAGGGCTGCCCGGACCGCGTCGGTGTGCGGCTCGACGAAGCCGGGGTGGTCCCAGAACTGGCGCAGCTTCTCGATCACCGGGGCGTCCGGGCCGACGGCGGCCCGCGCGGCGGCGATGTCCTCCTGGTACTGCCGGCAGGACGAGTAGCCGCCGTACGCGCTGGTGACGAAGGCCAGCGCCCGGGTGACCCCGTCGTCGCGCATCTGGGTCACGGTGTCGGCGAGCATCGGGTCCCAGTTGCGGTTGCCCCAGTAGACGGGCAGGTCGACACCGTGTGCGGCGAAGTCGGCGCGGACGGCGGCCAGCAGGTCTCGGCACTGCTGGTTGATCGGGGACACCCCACCGAAGTGCTGGTAGTGCTCGGCGACCTCGGCCAGCCGCTCGGGCGGCACGCCCCGGCCCCGGGTCACGTTCTGCAGGAACGGCATCACGTCCTCGGGCCGCTCCGGCCCGCCGAAGGACACCAGCACCACCGCGTCGTACGACATGGGTTCATTCTCGCCCCTGGGCCGTGACGGCCCGGCGACGCCCCCTGCTCCGGACGCGTGGGTCACGCGGACGGTGGTCGGGGGCGTCGTCGGGGGACGTCAGGAGCCGATGGCGTGGTAGCCGCCGTCGACGTGGACGATCTCGCCGGTGGTGGCCGGGAACCAGTCGGAGAGCAGCGCCAGGCAGGCCCGGGCGGCGGGCTCCTGGTCGGTGAGGCTCCAGCCCAGCGGGGCCCGCTCGGCCCAGGCGTCCTCGAACTGGTCGAAGCCGGGGATCGACTTCGCGGCGATGGTGCGCAGCGGCCCGGCGGCGACCAGGTTGCTGCGGATGCCCTGCTTGCCCAGGTGCATTGCCAGGTAGCGGGACGCCGATTCCAGGCCGGCCTTGGCCACGCCCATCCAGTCGTAGACCGGCCACGCCTTCGTCGCGTCGAAGGTCAGGCCGACCACCGCGCCGCCGGGCGACATCAGCGGCAGCGCCGCCATGGCCAGCGACTTGTACGAGAAGGTGGAGACGTGCAGGGCGGTCGCCACGTCCTCCCAGGGGGCGTCGAGGAAGCCGCCACCCAGGCAGCTCTGCGGGGCGAAGCCGATCGAGTGCACGACGCCGTCGAGCCCGTCGACGTGCTCGCGCACCCGGTCGGCGAGGCTGGCCAGGTGTTCGGTGTTGGTGACGTCCACCTCGATGATCGGGGCCGGCTCGGGCAGCCGCCTGGCGATCCGCTCGACCAGGGAGAGCCGGCCGTAGCCGGTGAGCACGACCTGCGCGCCGTTCTCCTGGGCGAGCTTCGCCACCGAGAAGGCGATCGAGGCGTCGGTGATGACACCGGTGACGAGCAGCCGCTTACCGGCGAGCAGTCCGGACATGCAGTGGTTCCTCCGTACGTAGATAAGGGTCAGTGGCCCATGCCGAGGCCGCCGTCGACCGGGATCACGGCGCCCGAGACGTACCCGGCGCTGTCGGAGGCCAACCAGGTGACCACCCCGGCGACCTCGTCCGGGCTGGCCATCCGGCCGGCCGGGATCGACTTGCGGATCTCCGCCTTGCGGTCCTCGGACAGGCCGGCGGTCATGTCCGTGTCGATGAAGCCGGGCGCCACCACGTTCGCGGTGATGTTGCGGCTGCCCAGCTCGCGGGTGATCGAGCGGGCCACGCCGACGAGACCGGCCTTGCTGGCGGCGTAGTTGACCTGCCCGGCGCCGCCGGCGAGGCCGACCACCGAGGAGATGAAGATCATGCGGCCCCACTTGGCGCGGAGCATCTTGCCGGAGGCCCGCTTGGCGACCCGGAACGCACCGGTGAGGTTGGTGTCCAGCACACCGGTGAACTGCTCCTCGGTCATCCGCAGCAGCAGCGTGTCGGCGGTCATGCCGGCGTTGGCGACCAGCACCTCGACCGGCCCCAGCTCGGCCTCGACGGCGGTGAACGCGGCGTCGATCGAGGCCGCGTCGGTGACGTCGGCGCGTACGCCGAACAGCCCTTCCGGAGCCTCGCCGCTGCGGTGGGTGACCGCCACCCGGTCGCCCTGCTTGGCGAAGGCCTGCGCGATCGCCAGGCCGATCCCCCGGTTGCCCCCGGTCACCAGCACGGTACGGGCCACTGTTCCCCCTTGCGAATGGTCAGCACGGACGCGTCGGAGCCTAGGCGTTACCGGCAGGTAAGCGCTAACGGGAGTCAGGTCACACTGGGGTACGACACCGGGATCAACCCCTGGTGGCACGCCTCGCGGCGGGGTCGGCCCGTAGCCTCCCGATGGTGAGCCGGCAACCGATCGCCGTGGCCCTGCGGGCCCTGCGGCAGACCCTGCTGGGCCCGGACGCCCCGGCCGGCCGGCCGCTGGCGGCCCGCTGGCCGCGGCTGGCCCCTTACGCCGCACCGGTCGGCCTGCTCGCCGCCCTCGGCCTCTTCCTGATCACGCTGACCGTGGAGAGCGACTGGGGCCTGCCGACGACGATCGCGGTCCTGTTCGCGGCGATGACCGTGGCGCCGCTGCTGGCGCTGCCCCGGCGTCCGCTGCTGGCCTGGCGGCTGACGGTGCTGGCTCTGCTGATCTGCACGTTCAACGCGCCAGCCGGCCAGGCCTGGCCGTGGACCCCGCCGCTGGCGCTCGGGTCGATCGCGGTGCTGGCGGTGGTCGTCGCGCGGGTCGACCGGCCGGTGCTGGCCTGGGTGGTGACGATCAGCACGGTGCCGGTGCTGTTCCTGGTCCACCCCAACAACCGGGTCCCTGTCCTGCTGCTGCTCGGCGCCCTGGCGATCGTCGGCGACCTGATCCGGCACAACCGGCTGTCCCGGCACGCGCTGGCCGCGCAGACCGAGCTGAGCGAGCGGGAGCAGGAGCGCCGCGCGGTGCTGGAGGAACGCACCCGGATCGCCCGGGAGATGCACGACGTGGTGGCCCACCACATGTCGTTGATCGCGGTGCAGGCGGAGACCGCCCCGTACCGGCTGACCGACGTGCCGGCGCCGGCAGCCGCGGAATTCGTCGCCATCGCCGCCTCGGCCCGCGACGCGCTGAACGACATGCGGCGGCTGCTGGGGGTGCTGCGCAGCGAGTCGACCGGGCCACAGACCGCTCCGCAGCCGGACCTGACCGACCTGGGCGCGATGGTGGACGCGGCCCGCCGAGCCGGCATGCCGGTGACCCTGGACGCCGGTCCGGTGGACGACGGACAGGTGCCCGCACCGGTCGGGCTCGCCGCGTACCGCATCGTGCAGGAGGGCCTGGCCAACGCGGCCCGGCACGCGGCCGGGGCCGCGGTGCGGGTCACCGTCCGCGCCGGTCCGTCCACCCTGGGGGTACGCGTGCAGAACGCGCCGCCCGGCGACGTGCGGGCCGATCCGGACACCGAGACGGACGCCGGGCACGGGTTGACCGGCATGCGGGAGCGGGCCAATTCGTTGGGCGGTACGTTCACCGCCGGGCCGCTGCCCGACGGGGGTTACGCGGTGGCGGCCGAGTTGCCGTACGACGCGGAGGGCGGGGACCGATGATCCGGGTGCTGATCGCCGACGACCAGGCGATGGTCCGGCAGGGTTTCGGTGCGCTGCTCGCCGCCCAACCGGATCTGCTGGTGGTGGGGGACGCCGCCGACGGCGCGCAGGCGGTGGCCGCCGCCCGCCACCTCGACCCGGACGTGGTGCTGATGGACGTGCGCATGCCGGTCATGGACGGGCTGGAGGCCACCCGCAAGCTGCTCGGTGACCGGTCGGCCCAGCGACCCCGGGTGCTCATCCTCACCACCTTCGACCTGGACGACTACGTGTACGAGGCGCTACGCGCCGGGGCCAGCGGCTTCCTGCTCAAGGACGCGCCGGCGGCCGATCTGGTCCAGGCGGTGCGGGTGGTGGCGGCCGGGGACGCGCTGCTCGCCCCGGCGGTCACCCGCCGGCTGATCGCCGAGTTCGCGGCCCGCCCGGACCGCCGCCGGCCGCGCCCCACCGACCTGGCCGGGCTCACCCCACGGGAGACCGAGGTGCTGCGGTTGATCGCCCGAGGCCGCAACAACGCGGAGATCGCGGGTGACCTGGTGGTGGCCGAACAGACCGTGAAGACGCACGTCGGGCGGATCCTGGCCAAGCTGGGGCTGCGCGACCGGGCCCAGGCCGTGGTGCTGGCATACGAGACAGGTCTGGTGGCCGCCGGCGAGTAGCCCCGTGGAGCCACCCCGCAGACGGCTCCCCGGAACGACGACCGAGCACCGCCCTCCCGCGCACTCTCCCAACGGACGACATTCCGGAGGGAGAACGTGATGCGACGACGAGGTGCCAGCCGTGTGGCGGTGGCCGCGCTGCTCGGCGTGAACCTGGTCCTACCGACCCGACCCGAGCCGGTCGCGGCGGCGGGGTTCGTCGAGGCGTACCCGGGCACGGCGGCGGCGATGCGCGCGGCCGGCCGCCCGTACGCGGACTGGGCGGCCGACGGGCGCCGGTTCCTGCTGTTCGACCCGCGTGGCGACGGCCGCGCGGTCGAGGTGCTCGGCGACCTGGCCGGCGCGGACCGGATCGCGGTGCTGGTGCCGGGGGTGGGCAGCACCCTCGCGGACTTCGACCGGGGGTTGGGCGGGGTGGCCCGCCGGGCACCGGCGGTGCAGGCCGGGCAGCTCTACCGGGAGCTGCGGGCGAGCGACCCGACGGCGCGGGTCGCGGTGCTGGCCTGGCTCGGCTACGACCCGCCCGACGGGGTGTTGACCGCCGCCGGTGGTCTCGGCGCCCAGCGGGGCGCGGCCGGGCTGGCCGTGCTGTTGCGGGAGCTCGCGACACGCAGCCCGGCGGCGACGATCACGCTGGTCGGGCACAGCTACGGGGCGCTGGTGGTGTCGCTGGCGGCCACGGACGCCCCGGCCCAGGTCACCGACGTGGTCAGTCTGGGCGGCGTCGGTGCCGGGGTGCAGCGCGCCGACGATCTGCAAGGACGACGGTTCTGGGCTGCGGAGGCGCCCACCGACTGGATCCGTCGGGTGCCGCAGGTGCGACTGCTCGGCCTCGGCTTCGGCCGACGCCCCGGCGATCCGGCGTTCGATGCCCGGCCCCTGCCGGTGGGCGGGGTGGCCGGGCACGACGGCTACCTCGCGTCGGGCAGCGCCGCGCTGGTCGCGGTGGCGGCAGTCGTCCTGGGCGCCGCCGACACCGACCGGGTCGGGGACGCCCGATGAGCCGCGACCGTACCGTCGACGCGCTGCGGGCGTACGCCATCGGCGGGGTGGTGCTGGGGCACTGGCTGGTAACCGGGCTGGTGCTGACCGGTGACGGTGGGCTGCACCAGGCCAGCCCGCTGACCGCGTTGCCCGGTCTGGCCCCGGTGACCTGGGTGCTGCAGACGCTCGGGTTGTTCTTCTTCACCGCCGGGTTCGGATCGGCCCGGTCGCTGGCCCGCCACGGGGGTGGCCCCGGCGGTTGGCTGGCCCGTCGACTGCGCCGGCTGCTGCTGCCCACGGTGGCGCTGCTGGGGGTGGGCGCCGCCGTGCTGCTCGCCGCCACCGTCGTCGGCACCCCGGACGACACGCTCACCGTCGCGCTGCGGCTCGCGGTCAGTCCGTTGTGGTTCCTGGTGCCGCTGGTCTTCCTGGTCGCGATGACCGGCCCGGTGCGCGCCGCCGTACGTCGATGGGGGGTGGCGCGATGCGTCGCACCGGCGGTGGCGGTGATCGCGGCGGCCGACCTGGCCGTCCGCCTGCTGCCGAACGGCACCGACCTGCCACCGGTCACCGTGGTGGTGGCCTGGTCGGTGCCGTACCTGCTGGGCGTCGCGCACGCCGATGGGCGGTTGGACGGCCGGCGGGCGGCGGGCGCCCTCGCGGGCGGCGGGGCCGCCGCACTGGCGGCGCTGCTGGCACTGGGCTACCCGGTGAGCGCCGTCGGAGTGCCCGGGGACGGGGTGTCCAACCTGAGTCCGCCGTCGCTGCTGGCAGTGGCGCTGGCGGTCACCCAGGTCGGGCTGGGGCTGCTCGCTCGGCCGGCGCTGGAACGGCTGGTGGCCCGGCCACTGCCGGGCCGAGCGGTGACCGAGGTGAACCGTTCCGCGGTCCGGATCTACCTGTGGCACCAGCCGGTACTGGTGGCGGTGACCGCGCTCACCGCCCGCAGCGGGCTGACCCTGCCGGGGCTGCACACCGTTCCGGACGACCTGGGCTGGGTGCTGGCGCGCTGCTGCTGGCTGCCACTGCTCGCCGCGGTGCTGGTCACCGTGGCGCGAACGGCCCAGCCGGCCGGTCACCTGAGGAGGCGGCGTCAACCGGGCGGTGGAGGGGTCGCCGGCCGCTCGGCCGAGTGCGTCCCGTCGGCACCGCAGGTGTACGATCATCGACGTTCCGGCCCGCCCGACTTGCAGGAGGTGATCGCTGTGCGAGATAGCGATCCTCCCAGTCGTGGCCGGGCCGATGGTCAGCCCCGCTGAGCCACGTCTCAGACTGGTGAGCTGACCCCGCTCCGCTCCCCCACCGCTTCGGTCCAGGCCGAGGTGCGTGTGCCGCGCCGCCCGATCCCGGGCGGTCGCCGGGAGCCGCCCGGTCACGACTTCGTGTGCGCGTCCCCACCCCCTGCGGTCCGCCCCCGCAAGCGGACCGTCCAGCCGCCACCCGGAGCCGTCCATGAGCCGCTACGTCGCCCCGCTGGGCTTCACCCTCGCCGCCGTCTGGGTGGCCATCGTCTTCGTGCTGGCCGGCGGCGGTCACTGAGTCGCGCTGACCACCGCCGGCCAGCCGCTCAGAGCATCCGCGACGACCAGAGCAGGCTGAGCGCACCGGCGCAGAGCGCCAGCAGCAGCGCCAATCCGGCGTACCACTGGGTCACCTCACGCGGCTCGGTGCGGAAGCCGATCGAGCTGCCCATGTCCTGATAGACCTGCTTCAGCTCGCTCACCGAGGCCGCCTCGTAGAAGTAGCCCTCGGTGGTCTCGGCAAGCTCAGCGAGGGCCAACCGGTCCACCGGCACCCGCTGCAACTGCCCGCCGATGTCGACCTGGCCGGTGTCGGTGCCGAAGGCGATGGTGGAGACCGGGACGTTGGCCGCCTGCGCGGCGGCCGCCGCCTCCTCCACCGCCCGCCCGGAGGTGCGGAACCCGTCGGAGAGCAGCACGATCCGCGCCGGCGGGATGCCCGCCGCGCCGTCGGCCGGCACCGACCGGATCGCCTCCAGGCAGGTGAAGACGGCCTCGCCGGTCGCGGTCGCCTCGGCCAGCACCAGCCCGTCGATGGCACTGGTCACCGCGTCCCGGTCCTTGCCCGGCGGCACCAGCACGTTGGCCGCCTTGGCGAACGACACGAGCCCCAGGTTGTAGCTCTCCGGCAGCTCACTGACGAACTGCTTGGCCGCCTCCTGCGCCGCTTCCAGTCGGTTCGGTGCCACGTCGTCGGCCTGCATCGACAACGACACGTCGATGGCGAGCATCACGGTGGCCCGCTCCAGCGGCTCCTTGGTGTCCACCGCGGGCCGGGCCAGTGCGGTGGCCAGCACCAGCAGGCAGAGCAGGAACGCGGTCGCCGGGACGTGCCGACGCCAACCGAGCCCCTTCGGCGCCACCGTACGCAGCAGGTCCACATTGGTGAACCGGATCGCGTACGCCCGGCGGTGCAACTGCCGCCAGACGTAGAACGCGGCAAGTGCGAGCACCGGCAGTACGGCCAGCAGCCACCACGGTTGCATGAAACGGATCATCGTGTCGTCCCCCGGGTGCGCGCGTGCCGCTGCGCGGCCACGAATCGCACCATGTCCAGCAGCCAGTCTCGGTCGGTACGCAGACGCAGGTGGGCCGCGCCGGCGCCACGCAGGGCGGCGGCGATCGTGGCCCGTTGGGCGGTGGCGGCATCGGCGTAGCGCTGCCGCAGCCGCGGGTCGGCGGTCTGCACCTCGTGCAGCTCACCGCTTTCCGGGTCGACCACCGGCAACACGCCAACGTCGGGCAGTTCCAGCTCTCGCGGGTCGATCACCTCGATGGCCAGCACGTCGTGGCGGACCCGCAGCTTGCGCATCGGCCGCGCCCACTGCTCGACCGGCGCGAGGAAGTCTGAGACCACCACGGCCACCCCGCGTCGGCGGGGCGGACGGTTGAGCATCTCGATCAGGGCACCGAGGTCACCACGGCCAGGCTGGATGGTGGTGCCGGCGACGGCACGGAGCAGAACCTGCGCCTCCTTGCGGCCGGAGCGGGCCGGCAGCCGGGTGAGCACCCGGGCCCGGCCGGCGGCGGTCCACCTCGCCAGCGCCGGGCCGGCGCGGACGCACCGCCGCCGGTGCCGATCACGGCGCCGATCCGGTTGCCACCGCGCACGGTCAGATGCGTGATGGCGGCCGTGGCGGCCACCACCACCTCCCGCTTCAACCATTGCCCGGTGCCGAAGTCCAGGCTGGCGGAGAGATCCAGTGCGAGCCAGGTTTCCAACTCCCGGTCGGCGACCGTACGCCGCACATGCGGTGTCGTGGTTCGCGCGGTGACCGGCCAGTCCATCCGGCGCACATCGTCGCCCGCGCGGTACTCCCGCGACTCACCCGCCTCGCTGCCCGGTCCGGGCAGCAGACCGGCGTAGTCGCCCTGGAGCAGACCGTCGAGCTTGCGGGTGACGAGAAGCTGAAGCCGGGACAGCACGGCCTCGCTACGGTCGGCGAGGGGGGCGGGGCGAGGGGTGGGTGAGGTCACGGGCGCTGCCCGGGCCAGCCAGCGCCCGGCGGCGGCACGGTCGACGACGGGGTGGCCTGCTGCCGGGGCGAGACCGCCGGAAGTGGGATGGTCGACATCACCCGGTGCACGATGTGGTCGGCGGGCACGTCGTCGGCGAGCGCGTCGTAGCTGAGCACCAACCGATGCCGCAGGATGTCCGGGGCGATGTCCTGCACGTCCTGCGGCAGGGCGTAGTCGCGCCCCCGCAGCAGCGCCAGCGCACGGGTCGCCCGGACCAGACCGAGCGAGGCGCGCGGGCTGGCCCCGTACTGGATCAGTTGCGCGACGTCGGGCATGCCGTGCTCGGCCGGGGCGCGGGTGGCCAGCACCAGCCGGACCGCGTAGTCGACCAGGGCATTGTGTACGAAGACCTGGTCCGCCTTGCGTTGCAGGGCGATCAGCTCGGGTGTGTCGAACACCGCGGTCGGCTCGGGCGCGGCCACGCCCATCCGGTAGACGATCTCCCGTTCCTCGGCATCGGTCGGGTAGCCCACCACGATCTTCATGAGGAACCGGTCCCGCTGCGCCTCCGGCAACGGGTAGACGCCCTCCTGCTCGATCGGGTTCTGGGTGGCCATCACCAGGAACGGCTCGGGCACCCGGTGGCTCTCCCCGCCGATGGACACCTGCCGCTCGCTCATCACCTCGAGCAGCGCGGACTGCACCTTCGCCGGAGCCCGGTTGATCTCGTCGGCGAGCAGGAAGTTGACGAAGACGGGGCCCAACTCGACGTCGAACTTCTCGCTCGACTGCCGGTAGATCCTGGTACCCATGATGTCGGACGGCACCAGGTCCGGGGTGAACTGCACCCGGGCGAAGGATCCGCCGACGACCTTCGCGAGAGTCTCCACCGCCAGGGTCTTGGCGACCCCGGGCACCCCTTCGATCAGGCAGTGACCGCGGGCGAGCAGCGCGACGAACATCCGCTCCACCATCCGGTCCTGCCCGACGATCACACGTTTGATCTCGAACAGCGCCCGCTCCAGCAGGGTGGCGTCCTGCGCGGGTGTGGTCACCGGCGCAGGTGTCTGCGGTGCCGCCCCGTTCGGCGTCGGGGCGTCGGGCATGGTCGGCTGGGCCACCGGTCCTCCACAGCGTTGGTCGGTCGTCGCGGCTCGTGCGGTATCAAGACTCGCACGCCTTGCTGAGTGTCGAGGTGGGGAGAAGCCGATTTTCGCCGCGCCGTCCGGAGCAGCCGAATTGCGCATCGCGGGTGTGCACGGACCGGCCCGTCGCGTGTACGATTCACCCGTCGCCGGGCGGCTCCCCCCGTGGTCGCCCGGCGCTTAACATCTCGCATCCCGCCGCCCTACACTGGCCGGGATGAGCATCCCCTCCCCCGCCGACGAGGCCCTGGTCTGCTCGGCCCGGGGTTGCCGAGCCGTCGCCGTCTGGGCGCTGGAGTGGAACAATCCCCGTCTGCACGACGCCGATCGGCGCAAGACCTGGCTGGCCTGCGCCGAGCACCGGAGCAGCCTCGGTGACTTCCTGAGCGCTCGCGGCTTCCTGCGTGCCATCACTCCGGTGCCCGGATCGCCTACGCTCGACACGTGAGCACCCCCGGCGTCCCATCGCCTCCCGGACCCGATGCCATCTCGGCGGCTGCACCGATGGGCCGGGGGCCGCTGGAGCCCTGGCCGGACAGCGTCCACTGGCAGCCGATCTCGTCCGACCTGATCTGGGTGGAGCTGATCCGGCTGGCGGTCGTGGTCGCCATCGGGCTGGCGGTGACGGCGGTCGGCTGGGCGTTGAGCGGCCACTGGCTGTTCGGGCTCGCCCTCGCCTTCGTCCTGGTGCTCGGCGTGTGGCGGGCCGTCGCGATCGTCCGCGCGGTCCGGGCGTGGGGTTACGCCGAGAGGGAGAACGACCTGCTGGTCCGGCACGGGCTGCTGGTCCGCCGGCTCTCCATCGTTCCGTATTCGCGGATGCAGTTCGTCGACGTCAGCGCCGGCCCGTTGGAGCGCGCCTTCGACCTGGCCACCGTGCAGTTGCACACGGCGGCTGCCGCGAGCGACGCCCGGGTGCCCGGGCTGCGCCCGGCGGAGGCGTCCCGGCTCCGCGACCGCCTCACCGCGCTCGGCGAGGACCGGGCGGAGGGGCTGTGACCACCCACGCGGGCGACCGCCGACCGTGCCGGGGGCCGGCCCGATGAGCGACAGCCCCGCCGAGCCGAGCACCGTGCCACTCGGTCCGACGCCCGACGAACCGGTGCCAGCCGCCGGCCCGGCGCCCCACGCTCCGGCACCCCAGGCTCCGGTGCCACCCGCTGCCTCGGTGCCCCACGCTCCGGTGCCGCCGGTGGCGCCCGCTCCGTGGCCGGCACCGTCGAGCGGTGGCGAGGGCGAGCCCCGGCAGCGACTGCATCCGCTCAGCCCCGTACTGCACGGTGCCAAGTCACTGGTCGTGGTGATCGCCGGGTTGTCCTGGTCGACGTTGTCCCGGGTGGGCTTCGGCTGGTTCGCGGCCATGGTGGCGGTGCTGGCGCTCGGCGCGACCGTGCTGTCGGTGATCAGCTGGTACAACACCGGCTACCACGTGGTCGGCCGCGAGCTGCGGGTGTACGAGGGGCTGCTCTGGCGGCGTACCCGGGCCATCCCGTTGGAGCGATTGCAGGCCGTGGAGGTGGTCCGGCCGCTGCTCGCCCAGCTCACCGGCCTGGCCGAGCTGCGCCTGGAGGTGGTCGGCGGCGGCAAGACCGAGGCGCCACTGGCGTACCTCGGGGTGGCCGACGCGGCCCTGCTACGCGAGCGTCTGCTGGTGCTGGCCGGGCGGGTGGCGCAGGCGCCCACACCGGGCGACGCGGCGCCCGCGGCAGTCCCGGGGCGGCGGCGCCAACGGCCGTCGCCGGCCGGCCACTGCACGCGGTACGCAACCAGAGCCTGCTGATCAGCCAACTGCTCACGCCGCAGGCGTTCCTGCTCCCATTCGGTGTGGCCTTCGTCGTGGTGCAGTTCCTCACCGCGGGGTCGTGGTCGTTCGTCGCGGTGGCGAGCACGTTGACCGCGATGGCCGGTGTGCTGCTGCAACCGATCCGCCGGGTCCTCGACGACTGGAACTTCCGGCTGGCCCGCGACGGCGGCACGCTCCGGGTGCACAACGGCCTGTTGGAGACGCGGGCACAGACCGTGCCGCTGGAGCGGGTGCAGACCGTGCGGGCCACCTGGCCGCTGCTCTGGCGGGTGAACGGCTGGCTGCGGCTGCGCCTGGAGGTGGCCGGGTACTCCGTCGCGGAGGCCGACGACCGCAACCGGCCCGACCGCCTGCTGCCGGTCGGTGACCTGCCGACGGCGACGATGATCGTCGCCGAGGTGCTTCCGGGGGTACGCCTCGACGCGCTCGCGCTGAGCCCGCCGCCGCACCGGACCCGTTGGCTGCATCCGCTGGGCCGTAGCGCGTTCGGTGCGGGGCTGTTCGAGCGGGTGTTCGCCACCCGGTCCGGGCGGCTCACCCGACAGTTGGTGATCGTGCCGTACGCCCGTATCCAGAGTGTGCGGGTGGTGCAGGGGCCGGTCCAGCGCCGCCTCGGGCTGGCCTCCGTACACGCGGACACCGCGGGCGGGTCCGGTGCCACGGCCCAGGACCGGGACCTGGCCGAGGCGTGGGCGTTGGCGGCCGAGCTGAACACCCGAGCGCACGCCGCCCGCAACCCCCGCTAACCCAACGCCCAGCCCTCGTCCCCCACGTCGGTCCAGCGATCTTGCAGGTTCGGTCGCCGTTTTGCGTGACATGCCCCTTAGGTCGGGGCAGAAAGCGCAAGATCGCGCAGGCGGAAGCGCCAGCCTCGTCGATCATGGAGTCGTGGTGCCCGTTTGGCGCTATGAAGGACGCTTTGTCGCCCACCACAATTCCTTGATCGACGAGGCAAGCCCACCCCGGGCAGGGGCCCGGGGGTGGGGGTGGGGGTGGGGGTGGGGGTGGGGGTAGGGGTGGTCAGCGGTCGGCGGGTATTGGTGGGTGGTCGGTGGTCTCTGGGGTCGGCTGGTCAGTGGCCGACGGTCCGGCGGGTGCGGCGGGGTCGGTCGGGTGCCCTGGTGGTTCCTCGACGGCTGGTTGCGTCGCGCCCCTCGGGTGGCTGGCCCGCCACGCCGCCCAGCCGCGCTCGGCCAGGCCGACCACCAGGAAGGTCAGCCCCACGTACGCCCAGCCGACCAGCACGTCGATCACGTAGTGCTCACCCGAGTAGACCAGGGTGAACGTCATCGCCAGCGGGTACGCGAGCAGCAGCGGCCACCAGCGGCGGCGGGTGCTGGTCAGGAAGAACAGCACCACGAACAGCGCCCACGCGGTGTGCAGCGACGGCATCGCGGCGACCGGGTTGGAGGCGATCTGGCCGGCGTTGAGCACGTTGCCGGCGCCGTGCATGCCGAACGCCTTCCAGCCCCGGGTGGAGATCCGGGCGACCTCGGTGATCAGCCCGTTCTGCGCTGCCCACCAGGGCGGGGCGGCCGGGTAGATGAAGTAGGTGACCAGGCCGGCGGCGCAGAGGAAGCCCCAGCGCCGCATGTACGCGGCCCAGCGGTGCCGGTCGCGTATCCAGAGCACGGCGGCGGCGGTCAGTGCCACCACGAAGTGCGAGAAGTACACCCAGCTCGCCGCGACGTCCCACCAGTGCACCTGCGGGTGGTAGAGGTGCTGCTGCAACCAGACGGTGGGCACCTCACCGCCGGTGGCCCAGCCGAACATGAACCGGTCGGCGACGATCAACTCCATCGCGTGCGGGGTGGCCCCGTTGTCGGCGAACCCGCGCGACAGGTTGTAGAGGACGAACAGCAGCACCACCGGCACCCAGTCCCGGACGAAGCGCAGGTGACTGCGCCAGGGCCGGTCGCTGTTCCAGGCGATGGTCGCGGCCCAGATCCAGACGAAGGCGTACGTGGGGTCGGTGGGCAGCCCGATGGCCAGCCACGCGGCGACGAAGGCGACCGCCCAGACGGTCATGGCGATGACACGCCGACGACCCCCGTCCGGGGACGCGGGCGGGTCGGTCCGGGCGGGGGGCTGGGGGTCAGTCACGACGGCCATCGTGGTCAAGGTTAACGACGGCGGCGGCATCGACCGACGGGGACCACCCGGCGACGCCGTGCACAGGTCGGAGGGGGTCGGTGCCGGGATCCTCGGGCGCGTGCTCGGCGGGCTCGGCGAGCACCTAGGCTGACGACCATGCAGGAGCAGCCCGAGCCGGCCTTCGCGCCGGGTCTGACCGCCCAGGTCGAGTTGACCGTCACCGACGAGGACACCGCCCAGGCGGTCGGTTCCGGGGACGTACCGGTGCTGGGCACTCCCCGGGTGCTCGCACTGGCCGAGGCAGCCACCGTCGCGGCGACGGCGACCGGGATGCCGCCCGGGTCGACGACCGTGGGGACCCGGGTCGAGCTGGAGCACCTGGCGCCGACCGTGGTCGGCCGGACGGTCCGGGCGCAGGCCCTGCTGGCGACCGTCGACGGTCGCCGGCTGTCGTTCGAGGTCACGGTCAGCGACGGTGACCAGACGGTGGCCCGGGGCCGGGTGGACCGGATCCTGGTGGACCGGCAACGCTTCGTGGAGCGCGCCGGGCGGGCGTCGTGAACGCCGGTTTCGTCGAGGTCGCCGACCGGGTGCACGTGAGACGTGAGCCGCTGCTGCGGGTCAACGTCACCCTGGTCGTCGGCGACGACGAGGCGCTTCTGGTGGACACGCTCTCGTCGGCCGTCCAGGCCACCGAGCTGGCCGCCGCCGTCCGGGCGGTCACCGACCGCCCGTTGACGCTGGTCAACACCCACCACCACTACGACCACTGCTTCGGCAACGCCGTCCTGGCCGGCGACCCACCCCGCCCGGTGTACGCGCACGAACTGGCAGCCGCGGCCCTGCGCGACGAGCCGGAGCGGCTGCGCCGGGAGGCGTACGAGGAGGTGCGCATGGAGCACCCGGCGCTCGCCGCCGAGCTGGCCGACACTCCGCTGCTCGCCCCGACGCACACCGTGCAGATCGAGACGGCGCTCGACCTTGGCGGCCGGCGGGTGCTGTTGCGGCACCCGGGGCGGGGGCACACCGAGGCGGACCTGGTGGTGCACGTGCCGGACGCCGACGTGTTGGTCGCCGGGGATCTGGTGGAGCAGAGTGGTCCGCCCGCCTTCGAGGACTCGTACCCCCTGCAGTGGCCGGACGCCGTCGCGGACCTGCTGCGGCTGACGACCGCGCGCACGGTGGTGGTGCCGGGGCACGGTGACCCGGTGGACGTCGATTTCGTCCGCGCCCAGCACGCGGAGCTGGCGAAGCTGGCCTGGCTGATCCGGGCCGCGCACACCGGCAGCGCGCCCCCGGAAAGGGTGGCCGCCGAGGCACCCTTCGGTGCCCGCGCCGCCCTGACTGCTGCCCGCCGCGGCTACCACCAGCTCGACGGCAAGCTCTAGGCCGTTCCACCCCGCCGATCTTGCACTTACTGTCGCGGCAAAAGCGGCGAGAGCGGGCGAAATGCCTACCGAAAGTGCACGATCGACGCGGGAGAGGCGGCGGGCACCGGTCACGCCCCGAAGCGGCGCTGGAGGTCGGCGCGGGTGGGCATGGCGGTGGCGCCGCCTCGGGACTCGCAGACCAGGCCCGCTACCCGCAGCGCGAAGGCGACCCGCTCGGCCCAGCCTTCCGGGGAGCCTGGCTCACCGTCCTGTAGCAGGTCGGCGATCAGCCCGGCCATCACCGCGTCGCCGGCACCGGTGGCGTCGATGGCGTTGACCTTCGGCGCCGGCACCCGGACCGGGTCGGCGTCGGCGGCGGCCAGCACCGCACCGGCGGCGCCGAGCGTCACCACCACCGTGGCGGCCCCCAACTCCCGCAGGTACGCCGCCACCCCCTCGACCGGTTCACCCGGGTAGAGCAGCCCGGCGTCGGCGGCGCTCAGCTTGACCACGTGCGCGCCGGCGGCGAACTCGGCCACCACCCCGCGCAGCCCTTCCAACGCGGCCGGCCCGTTGAGCAGCCGGGGACGCACGTTGGGGTCGAAGACCCGCAGGCCGGTGGCGAGCGACCAGGCACGTCGGGCGGCGGCCAGCGTGCCGGGTTGGAGCAGCACGATCGAGCCGCAGTAGACCACGTCGGCGCCCTCCAGCAGCGCGAGGTCCAGGTCGTCGGGGCCGAGCAGGCCGTAGGAGGCCGGCTCGCCGTAGAAGCGGAAGTCGGGTTCCGGCCCGGCGTACGTGACCACCGCGAGCGTGGTCGGCGCCGGCACCGTGACCGCACCGGCCACCCCGACGTCGGCCGTGGTCAGGAAGGCGCGAATCCGGCCGCCCAGCACGTCGTCGCCGAGCGAGCCGACGAACTGTGCCGCACCGCCGAGGCGGGCCACCCCGACGGCGACGTTGAGCGGCCCGCCGCCGATCGCCTGCCGGTAGACCCGCTCGCCGTCGCACTCGCTGTCGAGCAGGTCGACGAGCGCCTCGCCGAGCACCACCGCGTATCCCATGCCGATCCTCCCGTCGTCGCCAACCGCCACGGCCGCCGCACACCGAGCCGATCGCCGTGGCACCAGGCTGGCACAGCGCACGCTCCGGTGTGCGGCACAACGACCTGCGCTACCCCGGCTGATGGATCGGCCCGTCGAGCGCCGCCAGCGGGCGGCCGGTGCCACCCCAGCGGGCCGCGACGATCTGCGCGGCCACGCTCACCGCGGTCTCCTCCGGAGTACGCCCACCGAGGTCCAACCCGATCGGGGAGGCGAGCCGGGCGAGTTGCGCCTCAGTCAGCCCCGCCTCGCGCAACAGCTTGTGCCGATCGTCGTGGGTGCGCCGCGAGCCCATCGCACCGACATATGCCAGCGGGTGGCGTAGCGCCAGCTCCAGCAACGGCACGTCGAACTTCGGGTCGTGGGTGAGCACGCACACCACCGTCCGCCCGTCGACCCGATCGGCGTCCAGCTCCGTACGCAGGTAGCGGTGCGGCCACCGCACCACCACCTCGGCCGCCTCGGGAAAGCGACGCGCGGTGGCGAAGACCGGCCGGGCGTCGCAGACCGTGACCCGGTAGCCGAGGAACGCGCCGATCCGGGCCACCGCGGCGGCGAAGTCGATCGCGCCGAACACGATCATCCGGGGCGGGGTGGCGTACGCGGTCACGAAGAGGCTGATGCCGCCACCTCGGCGTTGCCCGTGGTACCCGTACCGGAGCACCCCGCTGTGCCCGGCGGCGAGCAGCCCGAGGGCGTCGGCGCAGGCGGCGTCGTCGAGTCGGTCGTCGCCGAGCGAGCCGATCGGCCGGTCGCCGGTCAGCACCAGCCGGCGACCCAGCCGCCGTTCCGGGTCGCTCGGCACCGCGTCCGGTGGGTCACCGGCATCGGCCGCCACGCAGGTGACCACTGCCGTCGGTTGGCCGTCCCGGCGGGCGGCGGCGACCGCGTCCAGCGCCGGCAGGGCGCTCGCGTCGACGCGCTCCACGAAAACGTCAAGGATCCCGCCGCAGGTCAGGCCCACGGTGTACGCCTCGTCGTCGCTGATCCCGTAGCGGGTCAGCTCGGGTGCGCCGGTGTCGAGCACGCGGCGGGCCCGTTCGTAGAGATCCGCCTCGACGCAGCCGCCGGAGACGCTGCCGGTGACGGTGCCGTCGGCCGCGACCACCATGGTGGCGCCGGGCGGCTGCGGCGCGGAGTGCCAGGTGGCCACGACGGTGGCCAGGGCGACCGACTCGCCGGCGCGGCAACGGCGGTGCACCTCGTCGAACACGTCCGGCACCGGGTGCAGCCTCTCCGTCGCGTCGTCCCCGTACGCAGGATATGGCGTCCCACGACGATCGGCGGGTCATCTCATTCATCGAGGAACGACTATTGCGGTGTGACCGCGCGGCGTGGTGGGATGACGCGTACCGGGTGGTGCGAGGGCTGCCGCGCCGCCGGTTGCCGGGTTCGTTGGGCGCGAGGGCACCGGTCCAGGACAGGACCGTCGACGGCGCACGTCCACCGGCCGGTTTTCCTCCGGGGCACGTCGCCGTGATCGTCGCACCGCTCACGACAGCGGGGCGATCAGGCCACATCCCATCCGCTTGCGGCGGGGCGGCTCGGGCAGCGCGCCTCGCAGGTCAGGAGAAACCCGTGAACCGTTCCCGTACGGCTGCGTTGCTCATCGCGGCCGTGACCCTCGCGCTGGGCGCTGTCGCCCTGGCGCCCAGTCCGCAGCCAGCCGCCGCGCACGGCGCGGCCATGACTCCGGGCAGCCGCACCTACCTGTGCTGGCAGGACGGCCTCAGCCAGACCGGTGAGATCAGGCCGAACAACCCCGCGTGCTCCGCTGCGGTGGCACAGAGTGGGGCGAACTCGCTCTACAACTGGTTCAGTGTGCTGCGCTCCGACGCGGGCGGGCGGACCACTGGCTTCATCCCGGACGGGCAGTTGTGCAGTGGTGGAAACTCCGGTTACCGCGGCTACGACCTGCCTCGCACCGACTGGCCGTTGACCCACCTGACGGCCGGGGCGCGGTTGGACTTCCGGTACAGCAACTGGGCGCACCACCCGGGCACCTTCTACTTCTACGTGACGAAGAACAGTTGGAGCCCGAACCGGGCGCTGGCCTGGGGTGACCTGGAGGAGCAGCCGTTCCTCACGGTGACCAACCCGCCGCAGCGCGGCGCGGTCGGCACCAACGACGGGCACTACTACTTCAGCGGCAACCTGCCGTCGGGTAAGAGTGGCCAGCACATCATCTACTCCCGTTGGGTGCGCGCGGACTCGCAGGAGAACTTCTTCGGCTGCTCCGACGTGACCTTCGACGGCGGCAACGGCCAGGTGACCGGGGTGGGTCCGGGTGGCACTCCGCCGCCGACCCCCACTCCGACCCCGACCACCCCGACGCCCACACCGACCACGCCGACGCCGACGCCGACCACGCCGACCCCGGCCCCGTCGACACCACTGCCGCCCACCGGTAACTGCATGGCGGTCTACAAGGTGGTCAGCGCCTGGCAGGGCGGCTTCCAGGGCGAAGTAATGATCATGAACCACAGTAGTGCGCCGTATTCGGGCTGGACCGCGAGTTGGACCTGGCCCAGCGGGCAGGCGATCAGTCAGGTCTGGGGTGCGACACAGACGTCGTCCGGCTCGACGGTGACGGCGACAAACGTCTCCTACAACGGCACGGTCGCACCGGAAGGCACCACGACCTTCGGCTTCCTGGCAAGCACCACAGGAACCAACGGCATCCCAACGGTGACCTGCTCCGGCCGCTAGCCCCCTGAAATGATCAAGAGGTTTGCGTCACCGGAACCGCTCCGGATGACGCAAACCTCTTGATCAACAAAGTGGAGCCGAAGTCAGCGGACCATGGAGCCGACAACCGGCTTCGTGAGCAGGGCGGACTGGTTGCGCTGGATGCCCGGGTCGAGGGTCTTGGCCACGAAGATGGCGTGCCAGATGCAGAAGATCAGCACCGTCCACACCTTGCGGGAGTGGTCGGCCTCCTCCCGCTTGTGCTCGTCGAGCAGCCGCAGCGCGTACGACAGGTCGAGCAGGTCGCCCGCGCCGGAGGTGCTCAGCACGTGCCGGGCCCACTCGTACATCTCGCCGCGCAGCCAGACCCGGGTGGGGGTCGGGAAGCCCAGCTTCTTGCGGTTGACGATGGCCGGCGGCACGACGCCCTGCAACGCCTGGCGCATCGCGTACTTGGTGGCGTCGGAGCGCGGCGGCAGCTTCAGGTCGACCGGGATCTTCGCCGCGACGTCGAACACCTCACGGTCGAGGAACGGCACCCGCACCTCCAACGAGTGCGACATCGAGATCCGGTCGGCCTTGACCAGGATGTCGCCCCGCAGCCAGGTGTAGAGGTCGACGTACTGCATCTTGGTGACGTCGTCCAGCTCCGTGCACTCGGCGTAGATCGGGGCGGTGACGTCCGTGTAGCGCACCGAGGGGTCGTAGCGGCGCATCAGGTGCTGCTTCTCCTCCTCGGTGAACATCCGGGCATTGCCGTAGTAGCGCTCCTCGATCGGGGTGGTGCCGCGCTCCAGGAAGCTCTTGCCCTTGACCCCCTGCGGGATCGCCTTGGAGACCGCGCGCAGCCCCTTCTGCACCCCGCCGGGCAGGCCGTTGACGGTGCCCAGCGACAGCGGCTCCCGGTAGATGGTGTAGCCGCCGAAGAACTCGTCGGCGCCCTCACCGGAGAGCACCACCGTGACGTGCTCGGCGGCCTTCTTGGCCACGAAGTAGAGCGGCACCAGCGCCGGGTCGGCCACCGGGTCGTCCAGGTGCCAGACGATCTTCGGCAGCGCGTCGATCATGTCCTGCGGACCGATCTTGGTGGGGATGGTGGTGACGTCCAGGTGCCGGGCCGACTCCTGGGCAACGTCGATCTCCGAGTACCCCGGTACGTCGTAGCCGACGGTGAAGGTGAGGATGTTCGGGTTGAACTCCCGGGCCAGCGCGACCACGGCCGTGGAGTCGATGCCGCTGGACAGGAACGAACCGACCGGCACGTCGGAGCGCATGTGCATGCGCACGCTCTCCCGCAGCGTCTCCCGGATCTCGTGGTAGAGCTTCTGCTCGTCGTCGACCGGTGCCGGCCGGAACACCGGCCGGTACCACCGACGCACGTCGATCCGCCCGCCCGGGGTCCAGTTCAGGTACTCCCCGGAGCCGATCCGGCTGATGCCCTTGTGCAGGGTGCCGGGCTCGGGGACGTACTGCAGGGTCAGGTAGTGGCTGAGGTTGGCCGTGTCGACGCCCGCGTCGCCCTGGTAGTTGCTGTGCGCGAACGGCAGCAACGCCTTCTTCTCCGACGCCAGGTAGAGGCCGTCGGCGGTCTCCAGATAGTGCATCGGCTTGATGCCGAAGTAGTCGCGGGCACCGAACGCGCGCCGCTCCTGCCGGTCCCAGATGACGAAGGCGAACATGCCCCGCAGCCGGGTGAGCACCTGCTCGCCCCAGAAGTGGTAGCCCGCGACGATCACCTCACCGTCACCGGCGGTGGCGAACTGGGCACCGAAGTTCCTGATCAACTCCTCGCGCAGCTCGATGTAGTTGTAGATCTCACCGTTGAAGGTGAGCAGGTAACGGCCGTTCGCGTAGGGCAGCGGCTCGTGGCTCGACGCGACGTCGATGATCGCCAACCGCTTGTGGGCGAACACGCCGTCCGCGTACCGGCCGGAGGCGTCGCCGACCACCTCGACCCCGGTCTCGTCGGGGCCGCGATGGTGCAGGCATTCCAACGCTCCGGCGATGTGGTCGCGGTGCGCGGCGGCGTTACCGTTCGCGCTGAAGAAGGCCAGAAGTCCGCACATGGTGGTCATCTTTCCACGGGCGCTGTCGGCCCATCGCAGCCGTCCGTCGATCCGCCCGGCTCCCGGGGGGCGTCACCGCGAACCGGGCGCGCGGTACGGTCGGGACCAGCAACGAAGCGGAGGGAGCGGCGCAATGACCGAGGGACGCACCGACGGTACGCCGACAGACGGCACGGAATCGCACGATCCGGACTTCCCGGAGGCGTTCCTGTCCTTCATGCGGCAAGGTTGGCGCGACACCGCGCTCCCCGTGGCGCCCCGGCCGGAGGTGCCCAACTACGCCAAGCGGCGGGCGGCGCTCTCGGCGGCCTTCCCCGGCGAGACGCTGGTGATCCCCACCGGCGCCGAGAAGGTCCGGGCCAACGACACCGACCACCCGTTCCGGCCGGGCAGTGACTTCGCCTACCTGACCGGCGACCACGACGCGGACAGCGTGCTGGTGTTGCGCCCGAACGGTTCGGGGCACGACGCGACGCTGTACATGCGGCCCCGGTCGTCCCGGGAGACCGATGAGTTCTTCCGCAGCCGCAACGGTGAGCTGTGGGTGGGCCGGCGGCACACACTCAGCGAGAAGTCGACCGAGCTGGGCCTGCCCACCGCCGACCTGACCGGCCTGGAGGCGACGCTCGCCGACCTGGCGCCGGGGCGTACCCGGGTGCTGCGCGGTTTCGACACCCAGGTGGACGCGGCCGTCCGCCCGTACGACGGGGTCCGCACCAAGGGACAGCCGGCCCGGGACCGGGAGCTGGCGATCGCCATCTCGGAGATGAAGCTGGTCAAGGACGAGTGGGAGATCGGCCAACTCCAGGACGCGATCGACGCCACCGTACGCGGCTTCGAGGACGTGGCCCGGATCCTTCCGGCGGACCGCGCCGTCTCGGAGCGGCTGCTGGAGGGTGTCTTCGCGCTGCGGGCCCGGCACGACGGCAACGACGTCGGGTACAGCTCGATCGTCGGTGCCGGCGAGCACGCCACGATCCTGCACTGGGTGCACAACCACGGTGCCACCCGGCCGGGTGACCTGCTGCTGATGGACATGGGCGTCGAGGGCCGAAACCTCTACACCGCCGATGTGACGCGGGTGCTGCCGGTGAGCGGCCGGTTCACCGCCCTGCAGCGCCAGGTCTACGACATCGTGTACGCCTCACAGCAGGCGGGCATCGAGGCCATCCGGCCCGGGGTGAAGTTCAAGGATGTCCACCTGACCTGCATGCGGGTGCTCGCCGAGGGCCTGGCCGAGCTGGGTCTGCTGCCGGTGAGCGTGGACGAGGCGATGGACGAGAAGTCGACCGTCTACCGGCGATGGACGCTGCACGGCTTCGGCCACATGCTCGGCATCGACGTGCACGACTGCTCGAACGCCCGCAAGGAGACCTACCGCGATGGCGCGCTGGGCGAGGGCTACGTGCTCACCGTCGAGCCGGGGCTGTACTTCCAGCCGGAGGACGAGTTGGTCCCCGCCGAGCTGCGCGGCGTCGGCATCCGGATCGAGGACGACGTGTTGGTCACCGCGACCGGCGCGGTGAACCTGTCGGCCGGGCTGCCCCGCACCTCCGACGAGGTGGAGATCTGGCTGGCCGAGCAACGTGAGGCTGGCCCGCGCCTGCCCGGCTGACTCCGGCACCCATACCGACCCTCGGCGGACCTCGCCGCCGGGCCGCGACGTTTCGACGTCCGCGCGCTCGGCGTCGGGGTCCGTCGGTGTTTGCGCTGGTCAACCCCTTTCCGCCGACCCGAACCGCTTGGCCGCCCTCAGCTGACCTGGGCCAAATGCGTGGTTATCTCGGATACGTCCGCATCACGAAGATGGTTCTCATACGGTGGGGATCAGAGGCTGCAACCTATTTGTAGCTGGTCGTGGCGCCTCGGGCGGTGCGACCCCGTCTGGTAGCAGGAAAGGGCGGAAGGCTCTGATGTCCAACGACGTAACGAGTACCGACGGCGGGGCCTCGACAGCTCCGCCGACACGACGACGACGGGTCCTCTGGGTCGCCGGCGTGGCCGGGCTGACCGGCGTGGTCGGCCTGGCGGCCCTCGGCGGCCTGGCCGCCAGGGACGACAAGCCCAGCTCCGACAAGGTGTCCGACGCGCAGTCGTCGACCAACCGGCAGAACGTCAGCGACGCCGGCGGCGCGGACGACAAGGGCGCCAAGGATGACGTCGCAGGGGACGACGAGTGGAGCGGCGACGGCTGGAGCGGCTTTGACGACCAGTCCGGCAAGGACGACAAGGGCGGCGACAAGGGCGGCGACAAGAACGACGAGAAGGACCGCGCCAAGCAGGTGCCGTGCGACACCGACAAGCTGATCCAGGAGATCGTGTTCGCCAACAGCAGGAACGGCGGCGTACTGGAGCTGGCCAAGGGCTGCACCTACAACCTGACCCGCAACGACTACGAGGGCAACGGCCTGCCGGTGATCACCGAGCGGATCACGCTCAAGGGCGAGCACACCACCATCGGCCGCGACGCCACCGCCGACTACTTCCGCATTCTCAACGTCGGCCCGGGCGGGCACCTCACCCTCAAGGGTTTGAGCATCAAGGGTGGCCAGACCCTCCAACGGGCGATGACCATGGACGCGGCGACGGTCTGGGCGCCGTACTCGGCCCTGGTCCGCTCCACCGCGTCCGGCGTGGAGGCCAAGCCCGCAGCGGCAGTCAAGGCCCCGGCAACAGTGGCTGCCAAGCCCGCGGCAACAGTGGCTGCCAAGCCCGCGGCAACAGTGGCTGCCAAGCCCGCGGCAACAGTGGCGGCGAAGCCGGCGGGTGCCGGGCCGGCGGCGGTGCCGCTCGTGGAGGAGCCCGGATTCAACGACGGCGCCGGGGTTCTGGTGCAGCCCGGTGGTCGTGCGGAGATCCTGGACAGCGAGTTGCTCTACAACCAGGCCGGTGGCAACGGCGGCGGGCTGGCCAACTTCGGCAGCACGAAGCTCAGCAAGACGACGGTGGCGCACAACACCGCCTTCTTCTACGGCGGCGGCATCTTCAATGCCGGGGTGCTTCAGGTCGATGAGTCGAAGGTCAAGGACAACACCGGGATCATCGGCGGCGGCGGCATCTCCAACGGCGCTGCCCGGATCTTCACCGACGACGTCGACGGCGGTTCGGTCTGGGTCTACAAGAGCGAGATCACCGACAACGAGACGCTCGGCTTCGGCGGCGGCGTCCTGGACGTCGGGGGCACCACGACGTTGCACGACACGACGGTCAGCGGCAACACCGCGGTCCTCGCCGGTGGCGGTGTCGCGGTGGCCGACGGTCAGCTCACCCTCAAGAACGCCACGGTGGCCAAGAACAGCACTGCTGGCGTGGGTGGCGGCCTGGCGGTGGCCTTCGACAGCACCGCGACCGTCGAGAACACCAAGATCAAGGACAACACCGCCGGGTTCTTCGGCGCCGGCCTCTTCAACGAGGACAGCGTCACCACGCTGCGCGACAGCGAGGTGGTGGGCAACCGGGCCATCGGTCCGCTGGCCCGCGGTGGCGGCATCTACAACACCCACGGGGGCGAGGTCAGCCTCCACCGGACGAAGGTGGCGCACAACTTCGCCACTCGTGCGCCCGGGGGCATCTTCAACCAGCTCGGCAGCACGGTGACCCTGGACGACAAGTCCGCGGTGACCGCCAACCGGCCTACCAACTGCGAGAACGTTCCGGACTGCTTCGCCTGATCGGGTGGGGCTGATCCACATAGAGAGGGTGCGCCCCTCCGAGCCGCTCACGGCCCGGAGGGGCGTACCTGTTTGGGCAGCCCACAGGCTCGCCACCCGGGTTGGGCGATCAGGTGCCATCCCGGGGCCTCCAGGCACTCCTGGAGGGAACATGAACCTAATGTGGGGTTCTTTCGGATAAGCCCGCCAGGCGAGGAACATTCTCATACGGTGTTTTTGGGAGCTACAACCGATTTGTAGCAGGGGACGTCCGTCTGACGGCGGCGACCCTGTCTGGTACGAGGAGAGGGCAGAGAGCTCCGATGTCCAACTACCTAACGAACAACGAAGCCTCCGGGCGTGCGACGGCCAAGCGCCGCCGCAAGCTCTGGCTCGCCAGTGGCGTGGCCGGTTTGACGGGCGTGATCAGTCTCGCGGCGGTGGGCGTCGCGGGCAGCGCCGGAGCGGGCGGCCTGAACTGGAACACCGCGCAGGTCACCAAGGACGGCGACCAGCGGGGTGACGAGGCGCGCGACTGGGACAAGGACCAGGACAAGAACAAGGACCGGGACAAGGACCGGGACAAGGACAAGGACAAGGACCACGAGCGCGGGAAGGAGGTGCCCTGCGACACCGACAAGCTGATCCAGGCCATCGTGTTCGCCAACAACAAGCACGGCGGCGTGCTGGAGCTGGCCAAGGGCTGCACCTACAACCTGACCCGCAACGACTACGAGGGCAACGGCCTGCCGGTGATCACCGAGCGGATCACGCTCAAGGGCGAGCACACCACGATCGTCCGCGACGCCACGGCCGACTACTTCCGGATCCTCAACGTCGGCAGCGGTGGGCACCTCACCATCAAGGGCCTGACCATCAAGGGCGGCCAGACCCTCGAGCGGTACCTGCCCGTCGAGCCGGCAGCGGTCTGGGGGGCCTACTCGGACTCCGAGGCGCTCGCCGCGCAGGTGAAGGCCGGCGTCCCGCTGAACCAGGCGCTCACCACGCGGCAGGCCAACCCGAAGGCGGCGCTCAAGGCCGCGCCGAAGGCCGCGCTCAAGGCCGCGCCGGCCGCTCAGGGGGGCGTCGTCACGCCGCTCGTCGAGCAGCCGGAAGACACCGACGGTGCCGGCATCCTGGTCCAGCCGGGCGGCACCGCCGAGATCCTGGAGTCCGAGGTCGTCCTCAACCAGTCGGGCGGCAACGGCGGCGGCGTGGCCAACTTCGGCACCACGAAGATCTGGCACAGCACCGTCACCCGTAACACCGCCTTCTTCTTCGGTGGCGGCGTCTTCAACGCCGGCCTGCTCAAGGTCGAAGAGTCGAAGATCACCGACAACACCGCCGTCATCGGTGGTGGCGGTATCTCGAACGGCGCCGCTCGGATCTTCACCGACGACGTCGATGGCGGGACGATCGAGCTCAAGAAGGCCGAGATCAACGACAACGAGACGCTCGGCTTCGGCGGCGGCCTCCTCGACATCGAGGGCAACACCACCGCGTACGAGACCAAGTTCGTCTCGAACACCGCGGTTCTCGCCGGCGGCGGTATCGCGGCGGCGGACAGCCAGCTGAACCTGCACCAGGTCGCGGTCGAGAAGAACAGCACCGCCGGCGTCGGTGGCGGTGTGGCCATCGCCTTCGACAGCGCGGTCACGTTCGAGAAGAGCACCATCAAGGACAACACCGCCGGCTTCTTCGGCGGCGGGTTGTTCAACGCCGACAGCGTCACCACGCTGCGCGACAGCGAGGTTGTCGGCAACCGGGCCATCGGCCCGATCGGGGTCGGCGGCGGCATCTTCAACATCTTCGGCGAGGTCAACCTGTCGAGGACGAAGGTCGCCCACAACTTCTCCACCTTCGCTCCGGGCGGTGTCTTCAGCTTCTTCGGAGAGGTGAACGTGGACAACAAGTCCGCGATCACCGCGAACCGTCCGACCAACTGCCTGGCTATCCCGGGCGGCACCATCGAAAACTGCTTCGCTTGATCACCCTCGGGTGACGTGCGGCCGGGAACGGCGGCACGACGGGCAGGCAACCGAACCGGCCCCCTTCCGCAGGACGCGGAAGGGGGCCGGTTCACGGTTACTTCTGGACGAAGACCGCCACGCTGCGCGCCGGGACGGTGAACGTTCCGGCCGCCCGGTCGAACGAGGCCGTACGCAGCGCCGCGTCGGCCGAGTCGACCAGCACCGGGTGCAGTGCCACGTCCGCCCCCCGCAGACCGGTCAGCGTCTGCTTCGCCGTCTCCGGGGTGCCGTTGAAGACGACGGTCACCGACTTCCACGTCCCGCCCAGCCCGCGAGCGTCCAGGGTCATGGTCAGCACTCCCGGCGTCTCCTGCGCCCCGGAGAGCGGGAACGCCACCCGCTGCTGCACCTGCTCGGCGGTGGCCAGCCCGAACACCGGCGACGACGCCCGGATGCGCAGCAACTCGGCGTACCGGGCGTCAGTGGTGTTGATCGCCGCGCAGTCCGGCACCAGCGCCGGGTCCGCCAGCAGGGGCTTCGCGTACGACCACTTGTCCTCGTTGTCCTGCGCCGGCGGCAGACCGGCGCCGAACCCGTTGCCCCGTTCGCAGCCCCAGCGGATCTGGTTGAACCAGTCACCGGAGTTGTACGAGTTGCGGTCCAGCGACTTCGACCGCAGCCGTTCGGTGCCGGCGGTGACGAACCCGGTGCCCTGTCCCAGCACCACCGTGCCCAGCGCCAGCACCTGCATCCGGGAGCGGTCCGCCGCCGTGGTGGCCTGCGGCAGTTTGTACGCCAGCGCGTCGTACAGGATCTCGTTGTCGTGCGCGTCGGCGTAGGTGACGGCCTCCCCCGGCGCGGCGGTGTAACCGGCCGGGGAGCCGTTGTAGTCCACCTGCGCCCCGGTGACCTGCTGTCCGGCGGTGTCGGTGAACCGGTATCCGCGCAGGTTGCCGGTCAGACCCACCTTGATCAGGTCGTGGGCGTGCAGCAGCCGGGCCTTCTGCTCGGCTGGTGACCCGTTGACCGCGTCGCCGTTGGGGTCGGTGTAGAGCCCGGAGGCGAAACCCTGCACGCGCGGGTTCGTGTCGAACGGTCCACCGCCGCGCACCGCGTCGCGGAGCCGGTCGTTGAAGGTGCCGATGCCGGTGCCCGCCATGTTGGCCTGGGTGGCCTGCACGAAACGGGCGTCGTTGGCGACCTCGCCGAAGTTCCAGCCCTCGCCGTAGAGCAGGATCGACCTGCCGTCCACGCCGTCGCGGGCGACGGTCAGGCGGTCCAGTGCCCTGCGAACGGCCAGGATGTTCGCCTTCGGGTGGTGACCCATCAGGTCGAACCGGAAACCGTCCACCTTGTACTGCTTCGCCCAGGTGACCAGCGAGTCGACGACAAGTTTGCCCATCATGGCGTGCTCCGGCGCGGTGTTGGCGCAGCAGGTGGAGTTGGCCACCGTGCCGTCCTCCAACAGCCGCTGGTAGTAGCCGGGCACGATCTGGTCAAGTACCGACTTCGCGTCGGTGCCGGCCGCCGACGTGTGGTTGTAGACCACGTCCATGACCACCCGCAGGCCGGCGTCGTTCACCCCGGCGACCATCCGCCGGAACTCGGTGGTCCGCGCCGCGCCGACCGGGTCGACGGCGTAGCCGCCCTCGGGCACGGTGTAGTGCAGCGGGTCGTACCCCCAGTTGTAGCCGTCGTTCTCGGCGACGACGGCCACGCACTTCTGCTGCTCCGGCGAGTCCGGCGGGAGCGCCGCCAGGTCGCAGGCCGGCTGACGCTGGTCGGCCCGCTTCTCCGGAATCGTCGCGAAGTCGAACGCCGGCAGCAGGTGCAGGTGGGTGACACCGGCGTCGCCGAGCGCCGCCAGGTGGGTCATGCCGGCGGACTTCGGGTCGCTGAAGGCGAGGAACGTGCCCCGCCGCTCGACCGGCACGGTGTCGTCGGCGATCGAGAAGTCCCGCACCGACAGCTCGGAGATCTGCGCCTTCGCCGCAGGCATCGGCGCCGGTTTGCGCAGCGTCCGCCAACCCGCCGGGGCCAACGCCGCGTCGTTCAGGTCGACCAACTGGCTGTGCGTGGAATCCGCGGCGAGGGCCACCGAGTACGGGTCGGTCACCGACGCGGTGACCATCTTCTGCGCGGCCGGCTGCCACGCCTGCACCTCGTACCGGTAGTACTTCCCGGTCCAGGTGTGGTTGCCCCGCGCCGACCAGACGCCGGTGCGGTCGTCGCGGCGCATCGGCACCGCCCTCGGCGGGGCGGTGGGCGAGTCGAACAGTTGCAGCGTCACCGTCCGGGCGGTCGGCGCCCACAACGCGACGCTCGGCGTCCGGTCCGCGAACGTCGGCCCGAGGGTGGCGTCGGCGGCCTGCGCGTACACGTCGTCGAGCACGCCGGGGATCTGCACGCCGGTCGCCGCGAGCAGGGCACCCGAAGCGTCGCGCTCGGTGACCAGCAACTGCCCCCGCAGCGCCGCCGGGACCTTGGCGAGGTCCGCCCGGTCCAGGGCGAAGCTACGGTACGACCACAGGTGCGGGAACGCGGTGCGCTGGGCCTCGGTGAGCCCGTTGCGCTGCGCCCGCAGCGGCAACGTGGCGTACGTGCCGGTCAGCGCCCCGTCGACCACGCTGACGCCGCCGGTGGGTGCGGCGACCAGCGCGTACGTCCTGCCGTCGGTCGGTGGGGTCTGCCACGCCACGGTGGACCGGTCGATCCAGTGCGCCTTCTGCTTGCTGATGTCGGTGTCCCCGCTGGCGCTGGTGGCTGTCGACGGCAGTAACCGGCCCGGTGTGGCGGCGAGCAACCACACCTCGCGGCCCGCGCTGGCGAAGTCGAGCCGCTGGTCGTCTGGCAGGTCCTTGGTGTCGCCCTGGTGGATGATGTAGTTCAGCCCGGTCGCGCCGGCTGCCAGCGGCACCCGGAACACCGCCCCGAACGCGTCGACGGACGTCGGCCGCAACGGCGCGGACCACTCGGTCGGGTTGGCGGCGCCATCCCACAGGTGCAGGCCCCAGCCGTCGTAGTTGCCGTCGGCCCGCCGGTAGTGGATCACGGCGGTGCCCTCCTCGACCGGCGGGGCCGGCTCACCGGTGGCCGCCTGCCTGCTCGGGTAGATCGCCGGGTCGCCCTGCTTGAGCCAGATCTCACCGGTGGACGTGACGTCGATGCTGCGGTCCTGGGCGACGTCCTTGTTGCCGTCGGAGTCGACCACGAGGAAGCTCACCGACGTCGCGCCCGGCTTGAGCTTCACCCAGGCGAACCGGCCGTAGGAGTCCTCTCCGGCGAACGGCTGCCCCTTGGGCCACTCGGTGACGTACGCCGGGTCGATGTCACCCCAGGCGTACAACCCCCAGTCGTCGTACCCACCGGCGGGGCGCTGGTAGTGCACCACCGCCCACTCCCGCGACTTGCCCTGCGGCGGTGTGCCCACGATGGCGGTGGACCGGGCGGTGGCGGTACGCCCGCGGCCGTCGCGGACCACCGCCTTGTACTCGACCCGGGTGCCGCCGGCCAGGCCGGTCAGGTCGTGCTGCACGGTGTACGGCGCGTGGTCGGCGCTGCCCAGCAACGTCCACCGGCCACCCGCGACCCGGGCGGCGACGGTGACGGTGGCCAGCGGGTCACCGGTCACCTGGGCGGTGACCGCCGCCCGGGTGGCGACCGGCACGTCCGGCGCGGGCGCGGTGATGGTGATGCGCGGCGCGGCGGTCGGGCGTGCGACGGGAGTGCCGGCGCGGTGGACCACCGCCGACAGCGGCGGCACGGTCAGGGTCAGCCTGCCGTCGGCGCCCGCCGTGGCGGTCTGGCTGCCGCCGTAGATGCCGGTGAACGTGGCGCCGGCCGACCAGGTGTCCACGGTGACAGTCTGCGCCGTGTCGGCGTTGTTCACCGCCACCACGTACTCGGTCCGGTCGCCGGGGGCGATCCGGGAGGCGGCGAATACGCCCGGCCCGTCGGCGGCGTAACGGGTGACCTGCACGCCGTCGCGCAGCGCCGGGTGCGCCTGGCGCAGCCGGCCCAGCTCGGCGATGGTCCGATACAGCGGGTGGCCGGTGTCGAACTGGTCGCTGGCGTGGGTGCGGTCGGTGCCGAGCAGGTCGTCGTCGAGGTAGTCGGCGACCGACGATGCGAACATGTCCTGCCGGGCGTCCTTGTCCCCGCCGGGGCCGGTGAAGCCCTGCTCGTCGCCGGAGTAGATCACCGGCTGGCCGCGGGTCAGGAACATCAGCTGGTGCGCGAGCTGGTCGCGGCGCAGATGGCTGGCCGGGTCGGTGCCACCCCCGGCGACGAACGAACCGATCCGGCCCATGTCGTGGTTGCCGAGGAAGGTGGTCAACCGGCCGGCGTCGGTGTCCCGGGCGGCGTAGAGGTCGTCGCGGGCGTACACGTCGGCGAGCGCCTTCGCCGAGCCGGCGCCGGCGGTGTAGCCGCGCGCGGCCTCCTGGAAGGCGAAGTCGAGGGTCGCCGGCAGACCACCCTGTCGGACGTAGCTGGAGCTGATTTCCGGGTCGGCGCTGTACACCTCGCCGAACATGAAGAAGTCCTTCTTGCCTGCCTTCTCGGCGGCCCGCTCGATCCCCTGGCTGAACTGCGGCCAGAAGTCCATGTTGACGTGCTTGACGGTGTCCAACCGGAAACCGTCGACGCCGGTCGCGCCGATCCAGTCCCCGTACGCCTTGGTCAGCCCCTGGACCACCTCGGGGCGCTCGGTCCACAGGTCGTCGAGGCCGAAGAAGTCGCCGTACTCGCTGTTCTCGCCAGCGAAGGTCGAGTCGCCCCGGTTGTGGTACATGGTGGCGTCGTTCAGCCAGGCCGGCACCTTGACGGTGGCGTCCTTCGGCTCGGCGAACGTCGGGGTGTACGGGAACGACTGCTGGTCGACCGCCGGGAAGGCGCGGCTGCCGTCGGCGTAGTTGCGGTCCTCGAAGGCCCGTCCCTGCGCGTCGGTGTACGGCGAGGTCGCCTTGTCCACGTACGCATAGGTGTTCTCGGCGTACTTGATGACGTCAGCGGTGTGGTTGACGATCACATCGAGGTAGATCTTGATGCCGCGCTGGTGGGCGAGCTTGACCAGCCTCTTCATCTCTTCGTTCGTGCCGAAGTGCGGGTCCACCTGGGTGAAGTCGGTGATCCAGTAGCCGTGGTAGCCCGCCGAGATGTCGTTGCCGGCACCCTGCACCGGCCGATTCTTGAAGATCGGGGCGAGCCAGATGGCCGTGGTCCCCATCCCCTGGATGTAGTCCAACTTGTCGATGACGCCCTTGAGGTCGCCGCCGTGGTAGAAGCCCTTGTCGGTCGGGTCGAGCCCGGTGGCCAGCCGGTCACCGGCGAGGCCACCACGATCGTTGCGGGGGTCACCGTTGGCGAACCGGTCCGGGAGGACGAAGTAGAACTGCTCGGCCCGCGCCGAGTTACCGCCCGCCTTCAGCAGTTCCTCGGCCGTGGGCTCAGCGCGCCACTGGGTCGCACCGCCAACGGCGAGGAAGGCACTGCCGGGTGGTTGGGCGGCCGCGGCGGCGGGTGGCACGGCGACCGGAGTGCCGACGAGCGTGAGAGTGAGCAGGGAGACGAGGGCCAGCAGGGCGGTGCGCGGTATCGGCGGGGGTTTCATCGACGCCTTCCTCTGGTCGCTGATTGGCCGCACGCTAACCCTTGCCGAAACATTCTGCAATACCTTGCAAACATGGTCGCAACAAAGCAGCATCCTTGCGGAAGCGCCCTGGCCGCGCCGCTCAGAACCCGCTGCAGCGCACCCCGTCGACAGTGCACTCCCGTGGCGTACCGCTGGTCCGTTCCAGATGGAACCGCAACGACACGGAACCACCGGGCCGCACGTCCACCCCACTGACGTACGTGAAGCCGCCGTCGGTCTGCCGGAGCGTCCCCTGTGGTACGCCCTCCACCCAGGTCGTCACCAACCGCCCACCGGAGAACTCCAACCGCACCGTCCAACCACGGCTCTGGGCAGACGAGTTGACCATCGACACCTCGCCGATGAAGCCCCCGTCGAAGGTTTGCACCACCCGGTACCGTCCACTCACCGCCGGCTGACCCTGCGGAGCCCGGCTCGGCGACCGCGTCACCGTCGGCGCGCCCGTCCGGCCGGCCGGCGGTGACACCGAACCGGCCGTGGCACTCGGCGGCAGCCCGCTCGCACGCCCGGACAACCCCGGCCGCACCGGCGCCGACGCCGGGCCCGGAGCGCTCGGCGCGGCCACCACCGACGGCGGCGGCAACGCCGGCGGCAGCGACGCACCACCCGGCGCGGGACTACGCCCCCGGTACGCGCCCAACGCCACGAAGAGCAGGACCACCATCACGACGACACCAGCGCCCACCACGATCCAGGGCGACGACACGATCGCGACCGGACCGTTCGACAGTCGCGGGGCGCGACGCATGCCGGACATGTACCTCCCTCAGCGGACCGTCCGGGCAGCGTATCGACCGGCAGGCCGCCCGGGGAAGCGCCGACGACGCACCCGCGCCGCGCCACCAACCCGCCTCCGACTCAGCCGAGCCGACAGTCGACCCCGTTGATCGTGCACCGCAGCGGCCGCTCCGCCGACTCACCCCAGCCGAGGCGCAGCCGCAACGTCCGAGAATCACCAGGGTCCAGCGAACGGGTGCCGCGCAACACGAACTCGCCGTTCCCGCGCCCCCGCACCGAAACTCCCGAGTCGTCAGCGACGCGCAGAGCCCACATGTCGTCGTCGAACGCCAACTCCACCAACCAGTCCACCGACCGACTCGAATCGTTGGCGATCGACAGCACCGCCGCGTCCCCGTCCCAGCCGTTCGTACCGACCTGGTACCGGGCGCTGACCGTGTCGTCCGCCGGCACCGCCAACAGCGGTGAGGCGCTCGTCCGTCCCGGAGTCACCGAACCGGCCACAGTGGGCCTCGGCGACGGCGCCCGACTGCTGCGCGACGGCCGTGGCGACACCGAGCGCCGCTCCACACCGGCCGGAGTCGGCCCACCCGTGGCCGACGCGGCGGCCGGCACCGTCGGCAAAAACACCGGAGGCGCGGCCTGCGGCGGGGCATCCCGCTCCCTGGTCCGGAACGACAGCAGCGCGACCACCAAAAGCACCACCAGCGCACACACACCGAGCAGCACCACGACCCACGGCATCGATGCCAACACCCGGGCCGCCCGCGCCCCTGCCACACCATCCGGCCGCACCGCCATCAGGTCTCCCCTCGTCCCCACCGACGCGACAGCGTAGCCAGCACCGGGCAAACCGGAAACCAGGCGGGTACGGATCCGACCGACCGGTTGGTCCGCTCCGGAAAACGGCTCGGCCTGCGGACGATCCCGGTCGGTCAGCCCGTCCGGACGACCGTGCAGATGGCCGGCCCATCATCCGAGGTACGCAGCAGATAGCGGTACCGCTCCCCCGGCACCGCCTGCCCCCGGCTGTCCAGGAACTCCCACTCCACCGCCACCATCGTCAGCAGCGCGGACACCGGCTGCACATCCTCGATCCGGGCATGCGCCGCAATCAGCTCCCGGTCCTGGTAATCCGGTGCGGCGCCCACGAACGACAACGCCACCGCCGCCGGCGACGAGAACGAGAAGCTGTACGTGTCCGCCACCACCAGACCTGGCAGGGCGTAACAGCCAGCGATGGCCGGCACGTCGCCGGAGGTCAACGCCACGCCGTACCGATCGAAGAAGTCGGCCAACGTGTCAAGATTCGTGGAGGCGGTCACGGCGACAGCAATTGCCAGTCGCCGCCCAGGTCAAACCTCAACGCGGCGGCACCCGCACCTCGATCTCCGAGCCCAGGCGGGCGTCCGCCACCAGACCCAGGTCGTCCCCACTCCAGAACCGCCCCGGGTCATACCAGTTCGGACGCCGGCCCGCCGGCAGCAACCCCATCGCCTCATAGGTCACCGCCACCACCTCGGCGCAGTACGCCGTCTCCAACGCCCGATCCCGCTCCCCCGGAGAGCTGGCCGGGGTCGACCGAGGCGCCGGCCGGCCGGGGCGCGGCAGCGCCGGCAGGCCGGGGAGCGGCAGCGCCGGCACCCGACCACGCACCCACCGCCACGCCAACTGGGCCGTCGACGGGAACGGCGTGCCATCCAACCGCGCGATCGTACGCAGCACCGCCCGCTCCATCTCCCCGTCCGCCGGCGGATCAAGCTGCCGCAGCCAGGCCCGTTGGCCGTACCGGTTGGCCCAGACACCAACCGCGTCCCGCAGGTCGTGCAGCTGGACACCGCGCTGGTGCGTGCCCGACCACAGATCCGGCAACGACCGGCCCAACTCCGCGTGCCACATCAACGGTGGCATGTCATCCAGCACCACCGCCATCCCGACGTGGTTGACCGGGCTGTTGGTGGTGAACTGGATCGCCCGGTCCGGCACGCTGCGACCCCGGAACACCCACACGTCACCGGTGCGGGTCAACTCGACGGCCTCATCCAGGCTGATGCTCATGAGGGTCTAGCCTAGGCCGATGCGGCAACGAATGCGGTGGTGGAAGGTCCTCGGGCTGGCCGGCCTCGCCGGCGTCGCGGCCTCCGGCGTGGTCATCGCGCGGGCCGAACGACGTCGACGCGCGTACACCCCCGAGGAAATCCGGCAGCGGCTCCTGGAGCGGCACGCCCAGGCCGGCGACGCCGCGAAGCCCACCGACCAGGCCTGACCACTCTCCCCGCTGGACGGTCAACGGGGCAGCTGGGCGGGCTGATGATCGATACCATCGGGGCATGACGACGCCCGTCGCACAACGGCCCTTCGTCCTGTCCACCCCCGCCGCGCCAATCGAACGGCACGGCAGCGTCGACCTGCACCTCCCCACCCGCACCGATCCGGCACCCGCCGTCGTGGTGGTGCACGGCGCCCCACTGCCACCCGGTGTGCCCGACCCCCGCGACTGGCTGCTCTACCGCGGCTACGGCGCGCTGCTCGCCGACAGCGGCGTGGTCACCGCGTTGGTCAGCTACCAGGTGGCCGACCTGTCGGCGCTGCCCGCCGCAGCCGACGACATCGCCGCGATGGTCGACCAGGTCCGCGCCGACCCCCGGGTCGACGCCGAGCGGGTGGTGCTGTGGTTCTTCTCCGGAGGGGGCCTCTTCGCAGCCGACTGGCTCCGCAGCGCGCCGCCATGGCTACGCGGCATCGCGCTGACCTACCCCCTGCTCCTCCCGTTTCCCGGATGGGAGGTCGACACGCGGTTCCTGCCCGTCGAGGCGCTCGCCTCCGGTCGGGACGTTCCACTGGTGTTGACCCGGGCCGGACAGGACATCCCCCCGGTCCTGGCCGGCATCGACGCGTTCCTCCCGGCAGCGGCCGCGCAGGGCTGGCCGATGCAGGTGATCGAGGTGCCGGACGGGCAGCACTCCTTCGAGATCGTCAACCACACTCCCCAGTCGGAAGCGGCCGTCCTGGCCGCCCGCGATGCGGTCCTCGACCTGCTCGACGCACCCTGACCGCTGACCGCTGACCGCGTCCCGCGCCCGCCGTCCCGCGCCCGTCGCCCGTCGCCCGTCGCCCGTCGCTCACCGTCCCGCCCGCCGTCCGCCGTTCCGCGCCCGCCGTCCGCCGTTCCGCGCCCGCCGTCCGCCGTCCGCCGTTCCGCGTTGACGTTGGCGGCCGGCTGTCGTCCGGTTCCGCCAGCGGGCAGGTGGTTGGTGCGCCTGTCTCGCATGATCGTGCTCGATCCTGGTTGTAGTGGCTTCATTCGCGGCCGAGGGCCCTATTTCCCGGATCGAGCACGATCTTGGGTTCTCCAGCGGGGCGGCGGGGCAGCGGGTCGCGCGCTGGTGGACTGGGGCGTTGAGCCGGGGCGTTGGGCTGCGCGTGGGTTGGGCGGTGTGGGTGGGTTGTCACGTTCTGGTGTGAGCGATTGCCGCCGCGTTGGCTGTTCTGTTCGGGTGGCGTGTCCGTTTTCGGGTGCGGCCCATGTGGTTTCGTCGGGCGCTGACCTTCGGCCTTGATGGGTGCCCTCGGTGACCGGTGGGCGTCTGTTGCGTTCTTCGGGTGGTCATGATCGGCGCAGTTTCAGGGATGTTGCTGTCTCCGCGGGTCGTGAGGCAGCAGTTTCGGTGATTGTGTGCGGATCTTGGCCGGGGTGGGGTTTGGTGCCAGTTGGGGGTTGGTGTCTGGGTCGGTGTGCGCCCGGGTGCGGTGGGTTGTCCGGTTTGGGGTTGGGTGTCCTGTGGTCGGGTCCACTCCGGTGGTGGAATCGGCGGCGGGTCGGGGGCGTTATACCTGGCATACCGCCACGGCCTCCGGGCTTTGGCGTGCGGCGCCCGAGCCGGGAACACCCTGCGGGCCGCCACAGTTACATCCCCCGTAGCCGCGAGCGACGATGGTTGCGCCCAGCCGGGAACACCCGCCGGGCCGCCACGGTTACATCCCCCTGAGACACCCGACGCCGGCCCCCCGGGGCCGCCGGGCAGATCCCCTTGGACTTCTTCGTGCAGCCCGCCACCCCCCTGGTGTGTTGCGCACCCCCGATGCAGAGGAGCACGCCATCATGCGTACCGATCTGATTCGTAAGACCGCTCTGACCGCTGCTGGGCTCGCCTTCACCGGCGGCGCGATCGTCGGCCCCGTGAGCGCCGCGTTCGCCGCCCCCACCACCGCCAAGCCGGCCGGTCAGACGCAGACCGACCGCAAGAACGGTGAGCGGGAGTTGGGTGTGCGCTACGAGGCGCAGCCGAACTTCTACTACTGCGGTCCCGCCGCGACCCGTAACGCCCTGAGTGTGCAGGGCAAGAACATCAACGTCGACGACATGGCCAAGGAGATGGGCACCACCGAGGCCGGCACCAACTCCATCAACGACATCACCCCGGTGCTGAACAAGGAGACCGGTAAGGCCGACGCCTACCACTCCGTGGAGATCAGCACCCCCGCCGCTGACGCCAAGCAGACCGACAAGCTGCGCACCGACGTCATGACCACCGTCGACGACGGCCGGGCCGTGGTCGCGAACATCGCCGGCACCAGCACCGACACCGACGGCACCACCCACTCCTACGAAGGTGGGCACTACATCAGCGTCGTCGGCTACCGCGACAACGGCCAGACCGTGAAGATCGCCGACTCCGCCGACCCGAACACCGCCTCCTACTGGATCAGCGTCGAGCACCTCGCCGACTGGATCGCCACCCGCGGCTACTCCACCAGCTGACCCACCAACACAACACCGAAGGGCCGGACCCCCCACCACGGGGGCCCGGCCCTTCGGCATCGGTCAAGCGTCGACCAACAGTCAGGTTTCGCTGCTCGCGCGGACCGGCTCGGCGTCCGGGGTCGGCTCGGTCGCCTCGAACCGGTGGGCCCGTCGGCGCAGCCACCAGGTGCTGGCGAGACCGGCGAGCACCGCGAGGACGAGACCGGCCCAGGAGATGTCCTTGAGCCAGTGCTCGGCCGCCCGGCCGACGGAGAACAGCAGGTAGGTGGTGCCGAACGCCCAGACCAGGCCGCCTGCCGCGTTCGCCAGCAGGAACCGCCGGTACGGCACGCGCAGCGCCCCGGCGAGCGGGCCGGCCAGGATCCGCAGCAGTGCCACGAACCGACCGAAGAAGACCGCCCAGACGCCGTACCGGGCGAAGCTCTGCTCTGCCTTGGCGAGTTGAGCGGGGCCGAGGTGGCGGGGGAAGCGCCGGCCCAGTCGGGCCAGCAGTGGGCGTCCACCGCGACGGCCCACCGCGTACCCGATGGAGTCGCCGACGATCGCGCCGGTGGCGGCGGCCGTGGCCACCCATTCCGGTTCCACCACTCCCGTGGCGGCGAGCAGGGCGGAGCTGACCAGGACGATCTCGCCGGGCAGCGGGATGCCCATGCTCTCCACGCCGATCACCCCGCCGACGAGCAGGTAGACCGCGATCGGCGGCAGCGACACGAGCCAGTGCTGGACGTCGAACAACGGTTGACTCCTTTGCTGGCCGGCTTTGAACCCTACCTTCGGCGGGCCGAACGCAGGTGCCGCCGAAGCACGCGGCCGTGGGCGCCCGCACCCGCACACCCCGTAGGCCGTCCTAGGAGGCTAGGGGTGGAGGTGGAGCCGGGGAGCTGACGCTCGGGTTGCACAACTAGCAAGACGGACGTACGGTTTTGTAGAGAGCGGAATCGGCGGTAAGTGTCACCTAACCTCGGCGGCACCCCGACCGGTGCGACAGACTGCTCAGGACTACTCACGGTCGCTGGTGTGAAGGAGTACGACGTGGCGAGCCTCGACACCTTCGGTGCGAAGACCCAGCTACGCGTCGGAGACGCGAGCTACGAGATTTTCAAGATCGACAAGGTGGACGGTCAGGCCCGGCTGCCGTACAGCCTGAAGATCCTGCTGGAGAACCTGCTGCGGACCGAGGACGGCGCGAACATCACCGCCGACCACATCCGCCAGCTCGGCGGGTGGGACCCCACCGCCGCCCCGAGCGTCGAGATCCAGTTCACCCCGGCGCGGGTGCTCATGCAGGACTTCACCGGTGTGCCCTGCGTGGTCGACCTGGCCACCATGCGCGAGGCCGTGCGTGACCTGGGCGGCGACGCCACCAAGGTCAACCCCCTCGCCCCGGCCGAGCTGGTCATCGACCACTCCGTCATCGCCGACCTGTTCGGTCGCGCGGACGCCTTCGAGCGCAACGTCGAGCTGGAGTACGAGCGCAACAAGGAGCGCTACCAGTTCCTGCGCTGGGGCCAGTCCGCGTTCAACGAGTTCAAGGTCGTCCCGCCGGGCACCGGCATCGTGCACCAGGTCAACATCGAGTACCTGGCTCGCACCATCATGGAGCGCAACGGCCAGGCGTACCCGGACACCGTGGTCGGCACCGACTCGCACACCACGATGGTCAACGGCCTGGGCGTGCTGGGCTGGGGCGTCGGCGGCATCGAGGCCGAGGCCGCGATGCTCGGCCAGCCGGTCAGCATGCTGATCCCCCGGGTCGTCGGCTTCAAGCTGCACGGCGAGATGCCGGCCGGCACCACCGCCACCGACCTGGTCCTGACCATCACCGAGATGCTGCGCAAGCACGGTGTGGTCGGCAAGTTCGTCGAGTTCTACGGCCCCGGCGTGAGCGCCGTACCGCTGGCCAACCGGGCCACCATCGGCAACATGTCCCCGGAGTACGGCTCGACCGTGGCGATCTTCCCGATCGACGCGGAGACGATCCGCTACCTGGAGCTGACCGGCCGCGACGCCGCGCAGGTCGCGCTCGTCGAGGCGTACGCCAAGGAGCAGGGCCTCTGGCACGACCCGGCGGCCGAGCCGGCCTACTCGGAGCGCCTGGAGCTGGATCTCAGCACCATCGAGCCGTCGCTCGCCGGCCCGAAGCGCCCGCAGGACCGGGTGCCGCTGGGCGCTGCGAAGACGCTGTTCCGTTCCGCGCTGACCGACTACGTGGCCGACGACTCCGTGGGTGAGCGCGACCTGAAGCCGGGCGTGCCCCGCGAGGAGCTGCCGCGCGGCGCCAACGGCCCGGCCGACGAGGCCAGCGCCGAGTCCTTCCCGGCCAGCGACCCGCCGGCCAACGAGTTCAGCGACCCGGCCGACGAGCCGCGCGACCTGGAGACGGCCGCGGTCGGCTCCGGCGGCCGGGCCACCAACCCGGTCCGGGTCACCAGCCCGGACGGCGTCGAGTACGAGTTGGACCACGGCGCCGTGGTGATTGCCGCGATCACCTCCTGCACCAACACGTCCAACCCGCAGGTGATGATCGGTGCCGCGCTGCTGGCCCGTAACGCGGTGGAGAAGGGCCTGACCCGCAAGCCGTGGGTGAAGACCACCCTGGCGCCCGGCTCGAAGGTCGTCATGGACTACTACGAGCGGGCCGGCCTCACGCCGTACCTGGACAAGCTCGGCTTCAACCTGGTCGGCTACGGCTGCACCACCTGCATCGGCAACTCGGGCCCACTGCCCGAGGAGGTGTCCGCCGCGGTCAACGAGCACGACCTGTCGGTGGTCTCGGTGCTCTCGGGCAACCGGAACTTCGAGGGCCGGATCAACCCCGACGTCAAGATGAACTACCTGGCGTCCCCGCCGCTGGTGGTCGCCTACGCCCTCACCGGCACCATGGACATCGACCTGGCCAACGAGCCGATCGGTGAGGACACCGAGGGCAACCCGGTCTACCTGCGCGAGATCTGGCCGAACAGCGCCGAGATCCAGGACGTCATCGCCCAGGCGATCGGCGCCACCGGGTTCAGCGCGGCGTACGCCGACGTCTTCGCCGGTGACGAGCGGTGGCAGTCGCTGCCCACCCCGACCGGTGACACCTTCGCCTGGGAGAACGACTCCACCTACGTGCGCAAGCCCCCGTACTTCGAGGGCATGCAGCGCGAGCCGCAGCCGGTCGTCGACATCTCCGGCGCTCGGGTGCTGGCCAAGCTGGGTGACTCGGTGACCACCGACCACATCTCGCCGGCCGGCTCGATCAAGGCCGACTCCCCTGCTGGCACGTACCTCGCCGAGCACGGCGTACCGCGCCACGAGTTCAACTCGTACGGCTCCCGCCGCGGCAACCACGAGGTGATGATCCGGGGCACCTTCGCCAACATCCGGCTACGCAACCAGCTGGTGCCCGGGGTGGAGGGCGGCTTCACCGTCAACCACCTCACCGGCGAGCAGACCTCGATCTACGACGCCTCGTCGGCCTACCAGGAGGCCGGCATCCCGCTGGTCGTGCTGGCCGGCAAGGAGTACGGCTCGGGCTCGTCGCGGGACTGGGCGGCCAAGGGCACGATGCTTCTGGGCGTCCGGGCGGTCATCGCCGAGTCGTACGAGCGGATCCACCGCTCGAACCTGATCGGCATGGGTGTGCTGCCGCTGCAGTTCCCGGTGGACACCACCGCCGAGTCGCTCGGGCTCACCGGCACGGAGACGTTCACGTTCACCGGGGTGACCGCCCTCAACGACGGCGAGACCCCGCGCACCGTGCACGTCACTACCGACACCGGCGTCGAGTTCGACGCGGTGGTCCGGATCGACACTCCGGGTGAGGCGGACTACTACCGGCACGGCGGCATCCTGCAGTACGTGCTGCGCCGCATGATCGCCAACTGATCGCGTACGGCTGGTCGAAGGCCGCTCCCGCTTCGGCGGGGGCGGCCTTCGCCGTTCGAGCCGAGGAAGGCTTGCGGTCAGAGCGCTCGGCGTCGAACGGCACGGGCGGGATGCCAGCCGGTCACGCCGGTCCGCTCCGGGTGTCCGGGAGCGCGAGGGCAGCCAGCCGTTGGTCTATCGCCGCATCCACCTGCCGCATCTCGTAGCCACGTAACCGCCGTCGCAGGCTGGCCGCCCGAAGCGCGTCTCGCGCGGCAGCCCGTGACACAGCGCTGTCGGTAGCCAGAGCCCCGTCGACCTCGGCAAAGAGACTCTCGACCTGACGCATGTCATAACCGCGCAGAGCAAGTTCGAACGGCAATTTCATGCGGCCACCATATCGGTCGCCGGCTAGTGTCCAACAGGGATGCGCGACAGGGGTGGACCCTCAGCGCAGCCGCAGCGCGACCGCGCGGGCCTCCTCGTCGGTGAGGGGCAGGAACCAGAGGAAACGGCGGACGATGGCGACCGGATCGGGGCCGCCCGGCTGGCCGCGCAGGTCGCGGATCGCCCGGCGGGTGATCCGCGAGAACTCGGGGATCAGGGTCGCGCGGCGGGCGGCGTTGGTCGGGATCGCGCGCAGCGCCGGGCAGGGCCAGTCATGACCGCAGGCGTCGCACGTCCACAGAGGGCCGCCGGCGGTGTGCGCGACAGGCGGGCCGCACCGGGACCGCCAGCGTGCTTCGGGTACGACGTTCGCTGGGCGACCCGGGCCACGGTACGGAGGGTGCCGTGGCCCGGTCGGGCGGGTCAGGCTCGGCCGGACCGGCGGCGGACCGCCCGTCGGCTTCGGGTGGTTCCGGGGCTTGTCCTCGGGCATCCTGCGCTCCCTCCGCGGTGCTGTCTCCACAACACACTGCCGAGGGTTGCCAAGCGATCACACCGCGTAGAAGTATCTCCTCTCGACGTCTGGAACGTTCTGGGAGGGGTGGAGATGAATCGAGCCGTACAGGCGGCGATGGCCGAGAGGGGTCACACAGCGGACAGTCTCGCTGCGCAGATTGGTGTCGATCCGAAGACGGCCGCGAAATGGGCGAGCACGGGACGAATTCCACAGACGCGTCATCGCGCCCGGGTCGCCGAGGTGCTCGGTCGGAACGTCGACGAGCTGTGGCCGGACGCGCTGAAGCGCCGGACGCCGGCCTGGTTTCGACCCTGGGCCGAGATCGAGCGCGACGCTCTGTCGCTGCGGTCGTTTCAGCTCGCGTGGATACCGGGCCTCCTTCAGACGAAGGCGTACGCGCTGGCGACGCTGGTCGGTGAGGCGCTGACGCCGGCCGAGGCCGACGATCTCGCCGAGGCGCGGCTCAGCCGGCAGGCCATCCTGCGACGGGAACGCCCGCCGCTGCTCGTCGCGGTCCTCGACGAGGGAATCCTCCGGCGCACCCTCGACGGCGACCGGGCCATGATGCGGGAGCAGTGCGAGCGGCTGGCCGAGCAGGCCGCGCTGCCGAACGTGTCGCTGTTCGTCGTGCCCGCCGACGTCGGTATGTATCCGGGTCTCGGTGGGCCGTTCACCGTGGCCGAGATGCCGGACGGGGCGCGGGTCGCGCACGTCGACAGCCAGGCGCAAGCGCAGCTCATCGACAAGGCGGCCGACGTTGCTACGCTCGACCGACGGTGGGAACGCATTCGTGATGGAGCCCTGTCGCGTGCGCAGTCCCTCAACCTCATCAGAGAAGCGGCAGCATCATGGATCTGACCGGCGCTCGGTGGCGCAAGAGCACCAGGAGTGGCAACAACGGCGGCGACTGCGTCGAGGTGGCCGACAACCTCGCGGGCGTCATCGGCGTACGTGACTCCAAGGACCCGGCTGGTCCGACGCTCGCCTTCGACCCGGCGGCCTGGGCCCGATTCCTGGCGATGGCCAAGCGCGGCTGACCAACTGTCCTACCCGGTCAGTTCGTCAGCCCGGTCGAGCAACGCACGGCGCTCCGCCGCCGAGCCGACCGTCGCCGCCGCCTGGCGGAACAGACTGGCGGCGCGCGTCCGGTCGCCCTGCCGGGCCACCAGGTCGGCCTCCACGGCCACGGCGAGCGGGTTGCCGTCCAACCCTCCCCGGCGCGCGCCGCTTCGAGCAGGCCCAACCCGGCGGCCGGCCCGTACGCGTAGCCGTGCGCGACCGCGCGGTTGAGCGCGATCACCGGTGAGGCCCGGATGCCGATCAGCGCGTCGTAGGCCCGTGCGATCGCCGGCCAGTCGGTGGCGTCGACGGTCGCCGCGGTGGCGTGGCAAGCGGCGATCCGGGCCTGCCACGCGTACGGCCCGTCGTGGCGTACCCGGTCGAGCGCGGCCAGGCCCTCGGCGATGGCGGCGCGGTCCCACCGGCGGCGATCCTGTCGCTCCAGGGTGAGCAGGGTGCCTTCGGCGTCGCGGCGGGCGTCCCGGCGGGAGTGCTGGAACAGGAACAGGGCCAGCAGCGCGGCGACCTCGGACTGCTCGGGCATCAGCAGGTCGAGCAGCCGGGCAAGCCGGACTGCCTCGTCGGCGAAGGCCGGCTCGCCGTCGGCGACGTAGCCTCGGGTGAACAGCAGGTACAGCACGGCGAGGACGCCGGGCAGCCGCTCGGTCAGTGCCGGCCCGCTCGGCACCCGGTAGGGGATGCCGGCCTGCGTGATGCGGGTCCGGGCCCGGGTCAGCCGTCGGGTCATCGTCGAGTCACTGACCAGCAGGAGCCGGGCGATGTCGGCGGTCGGCACACCGCAGACGGTCCGCAGCGTCAGCGCCACCCGGGCCTCGATCGCGAGCGCCGGGTGGCAGCAGGTGAAGATCAGGCGTAGTCGGTCGTCCGCCACGTCCTCCCCCACCTCAGGGTCGGGCTGCGCGTCCGTGGGCGTGAGTAGCGCCAGGTCGTGCAGCTTGCGGCGCTCCACGGTGGCCCGACGCAGCACGTCGAGTGCCCGGTTGCGGGCCACCGTCATGAGCCAGCCACCCGGGTTGGTCGGCACACCGTCGGCGGGCCAGCGCTCCAGGGCGACGGCCAGCGCCTCCTGGGCGCAGTCCTCGGCCAGCGCCCAGTCCCCGGTCACCCGGATCAGGGTCGCGACGATCCTGGGGTACGCCTCGACGCCAGCGGCCGCGACGGCCTCCGCCGCCGCCGCGCCGGCCGGTGCCTGGGTGCGCATCGGCCGGCGCCGCGATGTGGACAACCCGTCAGGCGGGCAGGTCCGCGAACGGGCGCAGTTCCAGCCGCCCGTGGCGGGCCATCGGGTGTGCCCGCGCCACCTCGATCGCCTCGTCCAGGTCAGCGCAGTCGAGCAGGTCGAAGCCCACGATCACCTCAGTGGTCTCCGCGAACGGCCCCTCGGAGACGAGCAGCTCGCCGGCGCGTACCCGGACCGTGGTGGCCGCGCTGGTCGGAGCCAGCGGGTCGCCGTCGAGGCGGCGACCACGGGCGTCGTTCTCAGCCACCCACTTGTCGATGTCGGGTACGTCGGTCGGGTCGGTGTCCGGCTCGCTGTCGGTGCAGACGAACATCATGTACTTCATCTGGTCGCTCCCTGGTGTCTTCGGGTATCGCCAGCATGACGATCGGCCGAGGCCATTCCGGACAGCCTCCACCGGAAAACCTCGCCGATCATCGGTCAGTTGTCGCCGGCGGCGCGGCGGCGGGCCTCGCGGGTCTTCATGGCGTGCTCCATCAGCGTGACGAGCACCTCCTTGCTGGACTCCCGCTGCCGGGCGTCGCAGAGCAGCACCGGCACCCCCGGGTCCAGGTTCAGCGCGGCCTGCACCTCGTCGAGCCGGTAGTGCCGGGCGCCCTCGAAGCAGTTCACCGCGACCACGAAGGGCGTGCCCCGGCCCTCGAAGTAGTCGATCGACGGGAAGCAGTCGGCGAGCCGGCGGGTGTCAGCAAGCACCACCGCGCCGATGGCGCCCAACGCCAGCTCGTCCCAGACGAACCAGAACCGGTCCTGCCCGGGCGTACCGAACAGGTACAGCACCAGGTCATCACTGATGGTGATCCGGCCGAAGTCCATGGCCACGGTGGTGGTGGTCTTACCCTCCACCCCGGACAGGTCGTCGATGCCGACCCCCGACTCCGTCAGCACCTCCTCGGTGCGCAACGGCCGGGTTTCGCTGACCGCGCCGACCATGGTCGTCTTGCCCACACCGAAACCGCCAGCGACCAGGATCTTGATCGCGGTGGGCAGTGGGGTCGCTCCCGCCGGCCGGTCAGAGTGCCCGTAGTCCATTGATTACCGCCTCGAAGATGCTGTTGTCGGGAAGTCCGGCCGTGGTCTGCGGCTCGCGGACCTGCACCAGGCTGCGGGCCGCCAAATCACCGAGGAGCACCCGGATGGTGCCCACCGGCAGGTCGAGATGAGCGGCGATCTCGGCGACGGACTGTATGCGCTGACACAGCCCGACGATCGCCAGGTGCTCCGGACCGATACCGACCTCCGGCGTGACCTCGGCTCGGGTCGCGGTGACCAGGGAGATCAGATCGAACGTGCCGGTGACCGGGCGGGCCCGACCGCGCGTCATCGCGTACGGACGCACCACCGGACCCGCATGGTCATCCACCCACTGATGGTCTGCGGACTCCCCCTGGACCGTCATCGCCGCTACCTCTCGCCGGCCGGCTGCTCGGTGCCACGGGACGGGGATGCGACGTACTTGCCGACGCGGGTGACCAGCATCGCCATCTCGTAGGCGATCAGACCGACGTCGGCGTCCTCGGTGGCCAGCACCGCCAGGCAGGCGTTGCGGCCGGCTGCGGTGACGAACAGGAACGACGACTGCATCTCGATGATGGTCTGCTGCACCTGCCCGCCGCCGAAGCGCTTACCGGCGCCTCGGGCGAGACTCTGGATACCGGCGGCCATCGCGGCGAGGTGCTCACCGTCGTCTCGGCTCAACCCCTGGGAGGAGGCCATCATCAGGCCGTCGGTGGAGAGCGCGACCGCGTGCTCGGCCTGCTTCACCCGGCCCACCAGGTCATCCAGCAACCACGTCAGGTCGGCACTCGAAGCCGTCTTCTGGGTCACTTCGTCGTCCTCTTCTCGCCCGGCTGTGCGCCGTGTTCGTCTGGGGCTTGACCGTCACACCGCGCGGGAACCCGCGTCGTCGGTGCGCCGTCAGGTCGCTTGTGGATCCTCGTCGGTCGGCTCGTCAGGCGCCGCCGCCGGAGCGCCGGAAGCGCCGCCGAGCAGCCGAGCCGCGTCGGTCCGACCACGCCGGGTGCCGGTCTGGTAGGAGCTCATCATCCGGCGTACCTGCTCCGGTGGACGCACCACATCCTCGTCGTCGGTCTCCGCCACCGCTGGGTCGTCCAGCAGCTCGGGGACGATGTTCGCCTGTCGGACCCGGACGGGCAGGCCCGAGTCGGTCTGTTCCGCCTCGGCGCGGGCGGACGCCGGATCACCGTCGCCGGATTCGACCGGCGCGTCGGTGTGATTCGCCGGTCGGGTGCGGTCGACCGCGGGCAGGCCGGCGGGTGTCGTCGGGACTTCCAGGGCTGGCTGGGCCGGGCCCCGCCGGGCACGGGTGGGCAGCTCGGGCGTACCGGTGGTCGGTGTCGTCCGCTGTCGGGTGGGCAGCACGGTCTCGGTCTCAGCCTCGTCGGCCGGGGTGGCGAAGTCCGCCGACATCGGCGCCGGGCCGACCGGGGCCGGTACGTCCGGCGCCGCGCTCGTCGGTGCGGCCAACGCGACCGGTGCGAGGAGGGCCGGGCGGCCGGTGTCGGCGGAGGGCGCCGACGGCATCGGGATGGCCGTACCGGCCCGGAACGCGCCGGAGTCCTCCGGGCCAGCGCCGGTCTCGGTGACCAGCTCCAGCGGGATCAGCACGACCGCCGTGGTGCCGCCGTACGCGGACTCCTTCAGCCGTACCCGCACGCCGTGCCGCTCGGTCAGCCGGCTCACCACGTAGAGCCCGAGGCGGGCGGCGTTGGCGAGGTTCAGCTCGGACTGGTCGACGATCCGGTGGTTCGCCGCGGCCAGGTCCTCGTCGCTCATGCCGAGGCCCCGGTCCTCGATCTCGATGGCGAACCCGTTGGCCACCAACTGGCCGCGGACCTCGACCGTCGTGTGCGGCGGGGAGAACGACAGGCCGTTCTCGATCAGCTCGGCGAGCAGGTGGATGATGTCGCCGACCGCGCGGCCGGCGAGCGAGATCGGCCCGAGCGGCAGCACGTTGACCCGGGTGTAATCCTCCACCTCGGCCACGGCACCGCGCACCACGTCGACCATGGGGACGTTGCGCCGCCAGGCCCGACCGGGGGTGGAGCCGGAGAGCACGATCAGGTTTTCCGCGTTACGCCGCATCCGGGTGGCCAGGTGGTCGACCCGGAACAGGTCCTCCAGCTCCTCCGCGTCGTGTTCGCGGCGCTCCATCGCGTCCAGCAGGGTGAGCTGGCGGTGGACGAGCGCCTGCGTCCGTCGGGCCAGGCTGAGGAAGACCTCGCGGACGTTGCGGCGCAGGTCGGCCTGCTCGATGGCCGTACGCACGGCGGTTTCCTGAACGGCGTTGAACGCCTTGCCGACCTGGCCGATCTCGTCGGTGCCGAACTCCAGCGGGGGCGCCTCGGTGGCCACGTCGACCTCCTCGCCGCGCCCGAGCCGCTCCACCACCCGCGGCAGCCGCTCGTCGGCGAGCTGCCAGGCGGCCTGGCGCAGCCGGTCCAGCTGGCGCAGCAGGGTCCGTGCCGTGGTGATCGAGACGACGACGGAGGCGATGACGGCGAGCAGGCCCAGACCGGTGGCGAGCACCAGGCGAACGACGACCATCACGGCCACGCCGGTGGCCCGGCCCACGATGCCCTCGCCGCCGGCGGTCACCGCGTCGTTCACCTCGGCCAGCGCCGGCTCGACCGTTCCGCGCCACTGTTCGGAGCCGATCGGCAACTGGGTCGACGGCCGGCCCTCACGGATGATGCTGTCCTGTACGGCGCGCAGTCGGGTGAACTCCTCGCCCTCGACGAGCTCCCGGTAGCGGCGTTGGTCGGCGTCGGCGAGCCGGACGCGGGCCTCCTCGCCGACGAACCGCTCGGCGCCGACCAGGGCGACGTACCGGGCGTACTCGGGACCACTCATCCGGCCGTTGCCGAAGAGGCCGCTGAGTAGCGCATCCTCCTGGGAGATCAGCTCCTTCATCCGGTTGAGCTGGATGAGGGCGGCCGCTTCGCCGGCGATCGTCTTGTCGTCCAGACTGCCCGTGACGTCGTAGATCTGGAAGATCGACTCGATCGCGCCGGTGTACGCCTCGGCGGCGGCGATCCGGTCGATCTTGCGGTTCAGCACCTCCGCACGGGTCTGCTGAAGTGCGTCGATCTGGGCGATCGTCGCGTCGAGCTGGACGTCGAGTGCGGAGCTGCCGGCCACGTCGACCTGCCAGTTACGGACCGAGGCACCGAACTCATCGGCCAACTTGACGGCCTTGCCCTGCTCGGCCTCGAGTGCCGTCCGCTGCGCGGCTCCGGGATTGCTCAGGTACGTCTGGGTCAACCGCCGCTCCACCTGGAGCTCCTGCAGCAGCGGCTCGCTCGGGGCGTAGACCTTGCTGTTGAGCAACTGGACACCGAGCAGGTTGAACCCGTCCCGCAGGGTGACCCACGCCGCGAACATCCAGAGCGCGACCAGGGAGAGCAGTAGGGCGACAACCTTGGTGCGGATACTCGTACCGCGAGAACGCATTGAACCGTCCCAGGCCGGGCGTTGACTCAGCTCATCAACGGGTGATCATAAGGGCAACGTCCCACCGCAGCGGGGCATACGGGGCTGAGGCTCTGCGTACGCTAGCAGTGTCCACACAACCCCTCAAGTTGTTGTTTTTGTTGCCTGGTAACCGCAATCCACCACCGATCGGTCGACCTCGGTGGTGCGGAGGCCGGCCAGGCGGCAGGCGGCCAGCACCGCGGCGCGAACGATGACGGTCGGACAGTACAGCTCCTTGCCGTACCACAGTGGAGGGTGCTCCCGATCGGCGGATTCATGCAGGTAGGTGTGCCCACGGGCCAGGGCGTCGTCGACCCACGGCACCGTCGCCGGCACCGCCAACAGCACCTGCAGGGCGTACGCCGTCTCCTCGGCGGTGCCGTTCCACCGCCCCCACGAGCCGTCCGCCCGCTGGCTGTTCAACACCCAGCCGGCGGCCCGGTCCACTGCCTCGGCGGCCGCCGCGCTCCGCCCGAACTCCGTCAGCGCCAGCACGCAGCAGGCGGTGGCGTAGTACGGCGAGGCGTGCCAGCGGTCCTGCCAGGCGCCGTCCGCGCGCTGATGCCCGGGCAGGACCGCGCTCAGCCGGTCGACCGTCCGGTGGTAGCGCGCGTCCGCGTCCGGGTGCCGGGTCAGGTGCTGACCGAAGGCGTCCAGCACGTGGGCGTTGGTGGTGACCGAGAAGCCGTCCTCTCCCGGCCAGGTGCAGAAGCCGCCGGTCGTCTCGTACGCCCAGAGGCTGGCGGGGTCGGCCGGGCGGCCGAGCCGGGCCAGCGCGTCGAGTGACACCGCGGTGGTGTCGGCGTCCGTCGGTAGGCCGTCGCCGGTGGCGATGCCCTGGGCGCTGGTGGCAGCGGTCAGGCTCGCCAGGACGGAGGTCGGCGGGTTGATCGCGACACCGGCGCGGCGCAGGCCGCTCAGCACCCAGGCCCGCTCGAAGACGGTGATCGGGGCCGGGCAGGGCACCGGGCCGCCACCGTCGCGGATCAACGTCTGCAGGAAGGCGTGCGCGGCGGGTCCGGCGGCCGGGCCGGCCGCGGTCAGCCAGGTCGCGGTCGCGGCGGGCGAGGCGCCGACCGCGGTGAGCGTCGGCCCCGCGCCCGCGGGTGTCGCGTCCAGGATCTCGTAGAAGTGGGCCAGCTTCGGCGGCAGCGCCGTTCCGGCGGCCACTGCGGACCGCACCGCGCGCAGCCGGTCCCGGTTGAGCCCGGCGGGCAGCGGCAACGGCGGGCGGGGCAGTCGGTCGGCGGTGGCCCGCTCCAGCCCGGCGAGCCGGTCGTTGATCGTGTCGACCAGCGCCGGAACGATGAGATCCAGCGCGGGGGTGTCCGGCAGAGTCCGTGCGTCGGTGGGGAGCAGCGTGCCGACGAGCGCGCCGAGCCCACGGGCCACCGGGGCGAGCAGCTCCGTCCCGGCCCGGCCGTCGGCCAGCGCGGCGAGCAGCGCGTCGGTGGCGCTCAGCGTCGGCACCAGGGCGTACCCCTCGGGTGGGCCCCACGCCCCGTCCGGGCGCTGACTGCGCAGCAGGAACGCGATCCGCTGGTGGTGCCCGGTCAGCCAGGGAGCGACGGCGACCAGCCGCCCGGTCTCGTACACCGACGCGGCGACCTGCCCCCACGGCCGCAGGCCAAGGCCGGCGATCAACTCGCGGGCGGCGTCGGCGACCGGGTCGGCGGCGGTCGCCGCGTCGGCGAACACCCGGGTGGCGCCGTCACTCATCACGCTCCCCCCAGAAGTCCGACAGTTGGTAGAAGCCGCCGGTGAAGGAGATCTGCCGGTTGAGGTAGTCCGCCTGGCGGGGGCACCGCTCGGCGAGGGCGGCCAGGTCCCCCCGGGACCGGGCGGTCAGCTCGGCCAGCCGGTCGTGCACCTGCGCCGGGTCGTCGACAAGCGAAAGGGCGTTCAGGTCACCCCACTCGGCGTCGCGCCCCTGCGTGGCGAGGTCGTTGACCAGCCGCAGCACCCGCTGCACGCCACGTCCGGCGTCCAGCAGGTCGGTCAACTGGGCGAGTGTCCGGTCGTCGCCGGTGGCGATCCAGTGCGTGACGTTGACGAAGGAGCAGGCGAGGTTGTCGGCGTTGTCCAGGTAGCGGTCCAGGTCTGGCAGACGCCGCCCGGTGGCCGGGTCGGTCGGCAGGTTCTTCCAGTCCCACTCCCGGGCCACGGCGGCGAGCATCCGGGCCAGCTCGTCGCGCCAGATCGGCCGCAGCCGGGCGAACGCCGACACGGTCGTCAACTCGTCGCGCAGGTCGGCCAGTAGCCGCGCCAGGTGCCGACCCGGCGGCGGTGCGGCGCCGTCGGCCACCGCGAGGCAGTCGGTCACCACCGCCCGAACGTCGTCGACAGACCGGGCGAGGTAATCGACCTGCCAGTCGGCCGCGAAGACCCAGAGCAGGGTACGGGTGGTGATCCGCAGCTCGGCGGCGGTGTGCCATGGCGCGGTGAAGGCGATCGCGGTGGCCACCGAGCTGAGCAGCGCCGCATCGAACGGTGCGGCGTCGAAGAGCTCCGGGTGGGCGGCGGTGACGTCCTGGAGGTCGCGTACGCCGCGCACGGCGAGCGCGCATACCCGGCCCTGCTCGGCGACGGCGTCCTGACCGGCCCGCGCCGGTCGCGGGGTCTCCGTCACGATGCGACCGGACGCTCGACCGGGGTGAGGATGAGCTCGGCCCGCTGCTTGGGTTGCAGCGAGGCGCCCATTCGGGGCGTGAGGTCGACCGGTTGGCGCAGCCGGAAGCGGTAGCGGCTCAGCACGGTGCTGACGATGAGCTGGGCCTCCAGCAGGAACAGGTACTGCCCGAGGCACTGGTGCGGGCCTCCGCCGAACGGGAAGTAGGAGTAGCGGTAGCGCCGCCGAGGCAGCTCCGGCGCGAACCTCTCCGGGTCGAAGAGCGCCGGGTCGGTCCAGAACGTCGACATCCGCTGGGTGACGTACGGGCTGACCAGCACAGTGCCGCCCGCCTTGATCCGCACCCCGCCCAGGACGTCGTCGCCGACCGCGGTTCGCGGGATCATCCAGCCGGCTGGGTAGAGCCGCAGCATCTCGTCGAGCACCATCCGGCCGTAGCGCAGCTGGGGCAGGTGTTCACGGCCGACCCGTTCGGCGCCGACGACCCGTTCGATCTCGTCGGTCATCCGCTCGGCCACGTCGGGTCGGGAGGCCAGCACTGGCCAGAGCCAGGAGAGCAGGGCGATGGTGGTCTCGGTGGCGGTGGAGAACATCGCGACCACGTCGCCGCGGATCGCGTACTCGTCGGGTTCGCTGCCGTCGGCTCGGGGCCGGCAGAGGGTGGAGATGATGTCGTCGCCGTCGGTGGGGCGGGACCGGGCCTCCCGGATGATCGGCAGCACCACCTCGTCGATGGTGCGCACCGCCTCGCGGAAGGGCCGGTCGCCGGGCATCGGCACCGCGTACGGCACTGCGGGCATCAGCAGTCGCGGAAGCATCGCGGTGGTGACGGTGTCCAGCGCGGCGCTGATCCGCAGGGCGTCCGGCACCGAGATGCGGTCGGCGAAGAGCACCCGCATGGTGGTGCGCAGCACGATCCGGGTCAGCTCGGCTCCGCCGTCGATCGGGCGGCCGTCCCGGGCCGGCTCCAGCCACTCGTCGACCGCCTCGTTGATCGCCTCGGCCATCTTGTCGACGAGCGTCTCGGCCCGTTTGGCGGTGAACAGCGGTTGCAGGGCGCCCCGGCTGGACTCCCAGACTTCGCCCTCGGCGACCAGGATGGCGTCGCCGACGATCCGACGGACCGGTCGCCAGAGCAACCCGTCACCGTCGCGGGTGTAGTTGGCAACGTTGTCCCTCAGCACTCGTTGTAGGTGCTCAGGGTGGCTGACCAGATAGGGGCGGAACGAGCCGAGGTTGAGCCGGATGACCTCGCCGTCGGCGGCCTCCGCGAAGTCGACAAGCGCGCCGAGCGGATCGCGGACAAGTGCGGGCAGCGCACGCCGCAGCGGAATCATCCGGGGTTCGGTGCTGGCTGGGGCGGGGACCGCCTGGGACACCTGCGACATCGAACCACGTCTCCTCGTCGTCCCGCCGACCGCAGCGGTCCACTTCGGTCGGGCAGGTGGTTGAACCTTCACCTTTTGGGCCGACGGAAGCATCTCACCAAATGCGAGGCGCCTCTAGACTTGCGGGCGGTGGAATTTCTACCCACATCAATATATGGGCGTCGATGCTGCTGCCCGCCATGGTCGCCCTACCCGAAACCGTGACCGAGGACGCACGGGTACCCCCGAATCCGGGCAGAGCCGGGCACCCTGTGCCAGGCTCTGTGGCATGGACGACAAGACCATCCTGAACCGGATCTCCGAGCTGGTCGACGAGGAACACAAGCTGCGTGCGGACGCCCAGGCCCACGAGTCGGGCACCGAGGGCGAGCCCAGCGAGCGACTGCGTGCCCTGGAGGAATCCCTCGACCAGTGCTGGGACCTGCTGCGCCGTCGGCGGGCCGCCCGGGAGACCCACGGCGACCCGGACGCGCAGGGCGAACGCCCCAAGCCCGAGGTCGAGCGCTACCTGCAGTAACGGCGGAGCGGGTCGGGCGGTCCGGCCGCCCGACCCGCTCCCGTCAGCGGATGCCCGCCTCGCGTAGCAGCTCTCCGGTCAACGCGCCGGGATCGACCTGCTCGGCGGGCAAACCCCGGGCCGCGAACCAGGTGCCGACCACCCGCACGTCGCGGGCCAGGAACTCCGGCCCCTGCGGGTTCGCCACCACGTCGACCACCTGCGGCAGGTCGATCACGACCAACCGCCCCTGGTGCACGAGCAGGTTGTACGGCGACAGGTCGCCGTGCGCGTAGCCGGCCCGGGCCAGCACGCGCAGCGCCTCCACCAGCTGAGCCCACAGGTCGCGCAGCTCGGCCGGGCCGGGTCGCAGCTGAGCCAGCCGGGGCGCCGCCTGCCCCGACTCCGCGTCACCGACGAACTCCAGCATCAGCTCGGTGCCCCGCAGCTGCACCGGGTACGGCACGGCGATCCGGTCGTGCCCGGCGCCGATCTCCCAGAGCCGGGCCAGGGCGGCGAACTCGGCCGCGGCCCACTGCCCGGCGATCATCTGCCGGCCGAACGCCGTCCGGCCCTCCATCGCCCGGTTCTCCCGGGATCGGCGCACCCGACGGCCCTCCAGGTAGCCGGCGTCCCGGTGGAACAGCCGGTGCTCAGGGGCGCGGTAGCGTTTGACCGCCAGCAGGCAGGACCGGTCGGTGTCGGGCACCGCCCGACGGACCAGGTGGACGTCCGCCTCCTTGCCGGTCTTCAGCACACCCAGCTCGGTGTCCTTGGCGGCCAACTCGGTGATCAGCCAGTCCGGGTGCGGCTGCGGCCCGTGCACGGCGTCGTCCCAGGACGACCAGTGCTCGCCGGTGTCCGGGTCAGGTTGGCTGTCCGGGTCTGCGGGCGGCTCGGTCGGCCGCCCGCGCTTCAGAAATTGTGGTTCGTCGTCGTCGAAGCGGCTCTTGCCGCGGCTCCGGCGCTCAAGCGCCGGAAGGTCGTGATCGCGCACTGTGGTGAGGTTCCCTTGGTCGAGGCTGAGAAAGGCAGCTGGAAGCGACCTGCGAAGACGGCCATGACCGACCCCCTCTTCTTCTCGACCGGGGCACGCCCGGGATGCACCATGCGCCGACAATGCTCGCCGCCGCACCGCAGCCGGTCAACCGATTTACCGAACCGCCGTCCGAACAGCGACGAGACCTGGCGAGCGACAACCAGAAGCGAGCGAAACCTCAGCGGGCGAGGACGGTGGCGACCGCGGCGATCAGCCCGTCCGCGGTGTGACTCGGCGCGAATCGAACGTCCGACCAGGTGCGCCCCCGGTGCAACCAGACGCTGGGCAGCCCGACCGCGGCGGCACCACCGATGTCCGCCTCCGGGCTGTCGCCGACCACCCAGGCGCCGCGCAGCGGCATCCGGACCCGCTGGGCGGCGAGCGCGAAGATCCGCGGGTTGGGCTTGCTGACTCCGGCCTCTTCGGAGATCACCCAGTCGGCGACGTAGCGGTCCAGGCCGGTCCTGCGAATCTTGGCGTCCTCGACGCGTACCGTGCCATTGCAGACCACGACCGGCACCCAGCCCGCGTCGTCGGCGATCCGCAGCGCGCAGGCGGTCAGCGGGTCGAGCCGGGTCTGCGCCACCACCCCGTCGTGCAACTCCTCCACCAGGTCGATCGAGGGGATGCGCAGCTCGTAGCGGTCCCGGATGGCGTCGGCGAGATCCCAGCGGTCGGTCAACCCGTCAGCGTCGATCGAGGCCAGCCAGTCGATGTCGGTGGGGGGCGCGCCGATGCCGTCCAGGAAGCGCTCACCCCAGCGGCGGAACGGCCCGGCCCGATCCAGCAGGGTGTTGTCCAGGTCCAGCAGGAGCAGTGGCACTCGGGCACCCTACGGGACCGACGTGTCCGCCAACAGATCCGGCGGGTATCGAGCTGAGGACGGGCTCAGCCGGACATCGACAGCCGAGGGCCGCCCTGGTCCGGGAGTCGATCGGCGAGCATCGAATGGGCCGCCCGGGTGGCCGCGAGGACGTCCGGGTCCAACGTCGCCACCAGCACCGCCGTGCCGTCGTCGGCGCCCCGGGTCAGCACCCGTCCCTGCGGGTCGTAGATCGCCGCGCCGCCGTTGAACCGCCACGGGTCGACGCCGCCGACCGCGTTGGAGAAGACCACGAACATCGTGTTGTCCAGGGCTCGCGCGGCGTAGTACAGGTCCCGACGGTGCTCGGAGCCGGTCAGGTATCCGCTGGGGCACAGGTAACCGTGTGCGCCGTCGAGAGCTGCGGCCCGGCCGTGCTCCGGGAAACAGCCGTCGTAGCAGATGCCGAGCCCGAGCCGCCAGTCGTCGACGAGCAGCGTGGCACCTCGGCCGCCGGCGCTGAACAACTCGCGTTCGTCGCCCCACAGCTGCTGCTTGTCGTACCCGACCCGGGCCACGCCGGCCCGGTCGATCACCAGCGCGGCGATGGTCCGCCGGCCGTCCGGGTGCCGGGCGGCGGCACCGACCAGCGCGGTGACGCCGGCCTCGCGCCGCGGCGCGCAGCGGGTCGAGCCGGGGATCCGCGACCATCCCGGTCGGGTCGGCCGCGACGTCCGTGCCGGCCGGGTCGGCGGCGAGGGTCGGCGGGTGGTACGCGCAGAGGAACAGCTCCGGTAGGACGGCCACCCGGGCGCCCAGCTCGCCAGCTTGGCGGACCAGGTCGGCGGCGGTGACCGCGTTGCCGGCGACGTCACCCGGCGTCGGCGTGGCCTGAACGGTGGCCACGGTCAGCGGGGCGGTGGGCACGGTGCGGGGCAGGGTCACGGGGCGATGGTAATCGGCGCGGCAAACCAAGCCGTACGTACGGTTTGCATGCCCAGGTCTGACCTGCAACGATCGACGCGTGCCCAGAGTAAGCCAGGACCAGCTCGACGCGCGCCGGCAGGAGATCCTCGCCGCCGCACGGGCGTGTTTCGCCCGGCTCGGCTACGAGGGGGCGACCGTCCGCCGCCTCGAGGAGGCCACCGGCCTGTCCCGGGGCGCCATCTTCCACCACTTCCGCGACAAGGACTCGCTCTTCCTGGCCGTCGCCGAGGACGACGCCGCCGCCATGGTCGAGACGGTGGCCCGCAACGGTCTGGTGCAGGTGATGCGCGACCTGCTCGCCCGCGCCGTCTCCCCCGACACCACCGGCTGGCTGGGCAGCCAACTGGAGGTCTCCCGCCGCCTGCGCACCGACCCGGCGTTCGCCCGGCGCTGGGCCGAACGATCCGCCGCGATCGCCGAGGCGACTCGGGACCGGTTGGCCCGCCAGCGCGACGCCGGGGTGCTGCGCGAGGACGTACCCATCGATGTGCTGGCCCAGTTCCTGGAGCTGGCCTACGACGGCCTGGTGCTGCACCTGGCCATGGGCCGACCGGCCGGTGACCTGGGCCCGGTGCTCGACCTGGTCGAGGAGGCGGTTCGCCGCCGCTGACCGCGCGGACACCCGACTGCCGACCGTGGCGAGGCTGCTCCACAATGGGGCCGCGCATCCCTCCGGTGACAGGAGCAGTCGATGATCATCCACGCCGCGTCCGGCGACACCTGGGGCATCTCCGGCCCGACCTTCCTCCGGTACTACCTGGTGGCAGCCGCTCTGGTGGTGGCCGTCGCGGTGTACCACCGGGTCCGTCTGGCGGCCGCGTCGAACGCTGCCATGACCGCCGATCCACTCGGGCCGCAGCAGGTCGCGTACCTCAACGGTGGACCCCGACTCGCCGTACACGCCGCACTCGGCGGATTGCGCGGCAGCGGCGCGATCGGCGTGCGGCCGGACCGTCGACTGACCACCATCGGGGCCGCTCCGACCGGGCTCACCCCACTGGACCAGGCCATCCACTGGGCCGCGCATCAGCACGCCCGGGTCGGGGACCTGCCGCAGGACGAGCGCGTACGTGTCGCGCTGCACCAGATCCGCAACGGCCTGGAGCAGCGGGGCCTGCTGACCGACGACGCGCAACGCGCGCGTGCCCGCTTCTGGACCACGATCCTGATCGCCCTGCTGGGCCTCGGCGTGCTCCGCTTGGTCTCCGGTCTGTTCAGCGGTCACCCGGTCGGCTACCTGCTGCTGACCCTTGTTGCGCTCCTGATCGTCACGCTGGTGCTGCGCCGGGCGCCCGTGCTCACCCGGGCCGGTCGGTCCACGCTGCGCGGTGTACGCCGCGAGCACACCCACCTCGCCCCGGCCTCCGCGCCGGCCTACGCCACCTACGGAGCGGCCGGCGCGGCGATGGGCGTGGCCCTGTACGGCACCGCCTCGCTCTGGGCGCTCGACCCGGGCTTCGCCGAGCAGGCCGAGATTCAGCGCCAGGCCGCCTCCAGCAGCGGCTGGACGGGTGGCTCCGACGGCTCGTCGGGTGGCGGAGGCGACAGCTCCGGCGGAGACGGCGGCAGTTCCTGCGGTGGAGGCGGTGGCGGCTGCGGCGGCGGGGGGTGCGGCGGATGACCGGGCCGTCCGGGGTCGGCATCGGCTGGCGTCCGGAGATCGCCGGGTTCGTGGCCGAGCTGCCCGGGCTGCGTTTCGTCGAGGTGGTGGCCGAGGCGGTGCCCGCGTCCGGGCCGCTCCCGCCGGGCCTGGCACAGCTGCGTGAGCGCGCGGTGACGGTCGTACCGCATGGTGTGCGGCTCTCCCTGGGCGGCGCCGAGCCGGTCGACCCGGCCCGGGTCGCACACCTTGCCGCGGTGGCGCAACGCGTCGACGCCCCGTTGGTCAGCGAGCACATCGCGTTCGTCCGAGCCGGCGGTCTGGAGGCCGGGCACCTGCTGCCGCTGCCCCGCAGCCGGGAAGCTGTCGACGCGGTCTGCGCCAACGTGGCACGGGCGCAGGCCGAGCTGCCGGTGCCGATCGCGCTGGAACCGATCGCCGCGTTGGTCGACTGGCCCGACGACGAGTTGGACGAGGCGGACTTCCTCACCGAGATCCTCGACCGGACCGGGGCACTGTTGCTGCTGGACGTGGCCAACGTGCACGCCAACGCCCGCAACCGGGGCACCGACCCGCTCGCGTTGCTGGACCGTCTGCCCCTGGAGCGGGTCGCGTACGCCCACGTGGCCGGCGGCGCAGAGCACGGCGGTTTCTACCACGACACCCACACCGACCCGGTGCCGCCAGTGGTGCTGGAGCTGGTCGGTGCGCTCTGCGCCCGGCAGCGACCGCCGGCGCTGCTGCTGGAACGCGACGGCCACTATCCACCGGCAGCCGAGCTCCGCGCCGAACTGGACGCCCTGGCCACCGCCGCGGGCTTCCCGACTGTGACATGACCGCCGCACGCGACGGCGCCGGCACGCGGCCATCCGGCGATCTCGCGGGGCTCGCCGAACGCCAGGCGGAGCTGGTGGCGACGCTGGTCGCCGGAGGGCCGCCACCACCCGGGTTCGCACCGGCCCAGTTGGCCGCCACCCGCGCGGCCCTGCTGCGCAAACGTGCCGGTGAGGTGGCCCGGCACTGGCCACTGCTCGCCGCCGGCCTCGGTGACAGGTGGTCGACGACCTTCGCCGGCTGGGCCGCCCGGCGACCGACCGCCGGGTCACTGCGCGACGGTTGGGACCTGGCCCGTGCGCTGCACGAACAACGTGCGCTGCCCCCGGCCGCCGCCGAGGAGCTGGCCGTCCGGGAGGCGCGCCTGCACTACGACGGGCTTCGGGCGCCGCGTGTACGCCGGTTACCGGCGGTGGGCCGCGCTGGCGGCGCCGTCGCGGTGCAGATCGCCGGACGGGTACGTCTGCTGCGCCCCGCTCCGCGTCCAGCGACCGCGCCCACCTTTCGCGGCGAGGGTGTGCCGGATACGGCAGGATCTGCCTCATGGATCTCGGACTGACCGACCGCGTGTACGTCCTCACCGGCGCCTCCCGCGGCCTGGGTTACGCGACCGCACAGTGCCTCGTCGCCGACGGGGCGCGGGTGGTGCTCTCGGCCCGGGACCCGGACGCCGTGGCCGCCGCCACGGAGCGGCTGGGTGGTCCGGAGCACGCCGTCGGGCTGACCGCCGACCTGAGCGACCCGGAGACCCCGGGGCAGCTCGTCGCCGCCGCCCAGGAGCATTTCGGCCGGCTCGACGGCGCCCTGATCTCGGTCGGTGGGCCACCGCCGGGCAACGCCGCGGCGGTCACCGACGAGCAGTGGCGGCTCTCCTTCGAGACCGTCTTCCTGGGCACCATCCGCGCGCTACGCACGGTCGCCGGCGCACTGCCCGACGGCGGTGCGATCGGGTTGGTGCTCTCCACCTCGGCCCGGGGCCCGGTGCCCGGCCTCGGCATCTCCAACGGTCTACGGCCCGGCCTGGTCGGGGCCGCCAAGGACATCGCCGACGACTACGGCCCGCGCGGGGTTCGGGTGGTCGGCCTGCTGCCCGGCCGGATCCTGACCGACCGCAATCGGGAGCTCTTCTCGGCGTCCGGCGACCCGGAGCGGGCCCGCGCCGAGGCGGAGGCCGCCATCCCGCTGCGACGACTCGGCGACCCCGCCGAGTTCGGCCGGGTGGCCGCGTTCGTGCTCTCCCCCGCCGCGAGCTACCTGACCGGTATCACCCTGCCGGTCGACGGTGGCGCGCTGCGCGGGCTGTGACGCCCGATCCGGTCGAAGAGGCCCGTGCGGTGTTGCCCGATCCGGTCCGTTCGCTGGCGCTCGACGGGGCTCCAGAGGCCCGTGCGGTGTTGCCCGGGAAGGCCCGGCCGACCCGGGCGGATCTGGCGGCCGCCGCGGACCGGACCATCCCCGACGTCCTCACGCCGGGGTTGGCGGTGCTCTTCGTCGGTATCAACCCGGGCCTCTGGTCGGCCGCAACGGGTTGGCACTTCGCCCGGCCCGGAAACCGCTTCTGGCCCGCCCTGCACCGGGGAGGGTTCACTCCCCGACTGCTGCACCCCAGCGAACAGGACGAACTGCCCGCCCTCAGGCTCGGCATCACCAACATGGCCAGCCGGGCGAGCGCCCGCGCGGACGAGTTGAGCACCGCGGAACTCCTCGACGGCGCCGCGATCCTGACCGACAAGGTGGCCCGGTTCCGGCCGCGCTGGGTGGCGGTGGTGGGGGTTACCGCGTACCGGATCGGTTTTCGCCGGCCGAAGGCCACCTTCGGGCCGCAGCCGGAGTCGCTGGCCGGCGCCCGGCTGTGGGTGCTGCCCAACCCGAGCGGCCTGAACGCGCACTTCACCCCGGTCACCCTGGGCCTGGCGTTCGCCGAGTTGCGGGTGGCGACCGATCTGCCGGAACCGAGCCCTTGATCGACTGGGGTTCAAGGAAGTCGGGCTGTCGACGCGACCAGAACACCGCGACTTCCAGGAACCCGAGCCGAGGCACCAGACCGACCACCCGGGCCTGGCTAGACGTCAGTTGGCGGCGGCGGGCGGCAGCACCTCGTCGGCGCGGTAGCTGCCCAGTGGCATGATCACCGGCTCGGGGCCGGTCGCGTCGACGAACGGGGTGGGCGAGTCGGCGACCGCGAACTGGGTGCGGTACAGCTCGGCGTAGAGCCCGCCGACCGCGACCAACTCGTCGTGCCGTCCCCGCTCGACGATTCGCCCACCGTCCAGGACCAGGATCTGGTCGGCGTCGCGCACGGTGGAGAGCCGGTGTGCGATCACCAGGGCGGTTCGCCCGGCCAGCGCCACCGACAGTGCCCGCTGCACCGCCGCCTCGCTCTCCGAGTCCAGGTGTGCGGTCGCCTCGTCGAGGATCACGATTGACGGTGCCTTGAGCAGCACGCGGGCGATCGCGATGCGCTGCTTCTCGCCGCCGGAGAACCGGTAGCCGCGCTCTCCGACGGTGGTGTCCAGCCCGTCGGGCAGCGACCGGACCAGGTCGGCCACCTGCGCGCCGGCCAGCGCGGCCCAGATCTCGTCGTCGGTGGCGTCCGGCTTCGCGTAGCGAAGGTTCTCGGCGATCGTCTCGTGGAACAGGTGCGAATCCTGGGTGACCACACCGATCTCGTCGCGCAGGGAGGCGAGCGTGGCGTCGCGGACGTCCACCCCACCGACCAGCACCTGCCCGTCGGTGACGTCGTAGATCCGGGAGATGAGCATCGACAGTGTCGACTTGCCCGCACCGGACGGGCCGACCAGCGCGACCATCTGCCCGGGCTGCACGCTGAACGAGACCCCCTTGAGCACCGGCTCGTTGACGGTCCGGTCGAGTGTGGCGACCTCCTCCAGGGAGGCGAGGGAGATCTCGGCGGCGCTCGGGTAGCGGAATCGGACGTCGCGGAAGTCGACCCGGCCGGTGCCCCGGGGCACCGGCACCGCGTCGGGCTTCTCCTCGATGCCCGGCTTGAGGTCGAGCACCTCGAAGACCCGGTCGAAGGACACCAGCGCGCTCATCACGTCCACCCGGACGTTGGAGAGCGCGGTGAGCGGACCGTACAGGCGGGTGAGCAGCAACGCGAGCGTCACCACGGTGCCCGCGCTGACGCCGCCGGTCACCGCGAGCCAGCCACCGAGGCCGTAGGTGAGCGCCTGCGCCAGCGAGGCAACCAGCAGCATGGCCACGAAGAAGGTGCGGGAATACATTGCGGACTGGATGCCGATGTCGCGGACCCGCTCGGCCCGGTCGGCGAACCGACGGGCCTCGATCTCGGGCTGGCCGAAGAGCTTCACCAGCAGCGCTCCGGCCACCCCGAACCGCTCGGTCATGGTCGCGTTCATCTTGGCGTCGAGGTTGTACGCCTCGCGGGTGATGTCGGCCAGGCGCCGACCGACCCGGCGGGCCGGAATGATGAAGATCGGCAACAGCACCAGCGAGAGCGCGGTGATCTGCCAGGAGAGGGTGAACATCACCGCCGCGGTGAGCACCAGCTGGATGACGTTGCTGACCACACCGGACAGAGTGGAGGTGAAGGCCCGCTGGGCGCCGAGCACGTCGTTGTTGAGCCTGCTGACCAGGGCGCCGGTCTGGGTACGGGTGAAGAACTGCAACGGCATCCGCTGCACGTGGTCGTACACCCGGGTGCGCAGGTTGAGGATGATGCCCTCGCCGATCCGGGCGGAATACCAGCGTTGGGCCAGTGAGAGCAGTGCGTCGGCGACCGCCAGCGCGGCAATGAACAGGGCGACCCGCACCACGAGTCGGCCGGCCTCGGTGCCGCCCCGGTTGATCGCGTTGATCACGTCGCCGGCGAGCACCGGGGTGGCCACGCCGATGATGGCGGCCAACACCACGGTGGCCAGGAAGACGACGATGTCGCGCCGGTAGGGCTGGGCGAAGGCCACGATGCGGCGGGCCACCCCCCGCTTCAGCCGGTGGGTGGAAACCTCGTCGCGGTTGCGCATCGACCGGAGCATGCTCCACCCGGCCATGCCACCGCCGGACATCGGGTTGGACATCGCTCACCTCCGGGTCGTCGGGCAGACCGCGCCGTCAGGTCAATTCTCCCGACGACTGTGACAACCTCGGTCGTAACCCGGATCTTCCCGTGCGGTCCTTACCTATTCTCCCTGGCCAGCCAGGTCGCGCAGCCGGCGGGTCTGCGCCTCCCGCTCGGCGCGCTGCTGGTCGGCGTGCGACCGCCCGGCCGCACCGGCGAGCAACGCCTTGATCTCCACCACCGCGTCGCGGGGCCCGGAGAGCAGACCAGCGGTCAGGTCCTGGACCGCGCCGTCCAGCTCGGCTGGCGGCACGACCAGGGTGGCCAGCCCGATGCGGTCCGCCTCGGCGGCGTCCAACCGGCGGCCGGTCGCGCAGATCTCCAGCGCCCGCGCGTAGCCGACCAACTCGACGAGGCGTTTCGTGCCGGCCAGGTCGGGCACCAGACCGAGGGTCACCTCAGCCATCGACAGCTTCGCGTCCGCGGACAGCACTCGCAGGTCACAGGCGAGCGCGAGCTGGAAGCCAGCACCGATCGCGTGGCCCTGCACGGCCGCGACGGAGATGACGTCCGGCCGGTGCAGCCAGGTGAAGCCGGTCTGGAACTCCGCGATGCGCTCGGCGCACTCCTGCTCGGGCAGCGTGGCCAGCTCCGCGAAGGAGCCCGGGCCGGAAGCACCAGCCACCGCGAGGTCGAGGCCGGCGGAGAACGCACGCCCCTCACCCCGGACCACCACCACCCGCACGTCGCCGGGCAGATCGCGGGAGAAGTCGCTCATCGCTCGCCACATGGCGGGCGTCTGAGCATTGAGCACGTCGGGCCGGCACAACGTCACCGTGGCAACCGGCCCGTCGCAGGTCAGCCGAACCCCGGTCGCCTCGGCGGTCACCGGGCGGCCCGGGGCGCGGCGCTGGTGGGCGACGCTGAGTGGCGGGTCACGCCTTCTTGCGGCGCCGGGCACCGCCGCGCTGACGCAGCTGCACCCCGGATTCGGTGAGCACTCGGTGGATGAACCCGTAGGAACGGCCGGTCGAGGCCGCCAACGCGCGGATGCTCTCCCCCGAGGTGTACCGCTTTACCAGGTCCTTGGCGAGCGTCTGACGCTCGGCTCCGACGATCCGGCGACCCTTCTCAGTGCTGGTGGCTGTGCCAGTGGCTGCCATGCTGTGTCCTCACGTCCCAGACTGTGCGGTTCGGATACGGTCCCACCTATTAGACCGCCTCGAACGATCATGCGCCAGATATCAACTCTTCGCCAACCGACACGCTATGCAATGTCAGCTTCCCGATAGAGTGATCCCGGCGATCGGCCCCGCCGAAGCGTCCCCGCGTACCACTGCGGCGTGCTGGCACCTGCCGATGACCCGTAGCCTTCGGTCGTGATCGACCTGCTGAGCACCGCGGCCGGAGCTGCCGTGGTCTTCGCTGCCACCGACATCGACGACATCGTCATCCTGACCCTGTTCTTCGTCGCAGCCCGCACCACCGGCCGGCCCCGCACCTGGGAAATTGTCGCCGGCCAATACCTCGGCATCGGTGCGCTCGCGTTGGCGAGCGCGGTGGTCGCGGCCGGGCTACTGGTGGTGCCGGACCCGTGGACGGGGTTGCTCGGCCTGCTGCCGATCGCGCTGGGCATCCGCGCTCTGCGCGGCTCCGACGACGACGAGACCCCGACGGTCGTCACCGGAATGCTCGGTGTGGCCGGGGTGACGATCGCGAACGGGGCCGACAACGTGGCCGTCTACGTACCCGTGTTCCGGGCCCTCGGCGTCGGCGACAGCGCGGTGTTCCTCGTGGTCTTCGTGCTGCTCATCGCGCTGTGGTGCGCCGCCGGAGCCTGGTTGGGCGGCCACCCCCGGGTGGTCCGACTGGTCGAGCGCGCCGGCCACTGGCTGGTGCCGGCGATCTTCATCGCCATCGGGGTGGTGATCCTGGTCAGCTCCGGCGTGCTCAGCCGGCTGGTCGACCTGCTCGGCTGAGGCTGGGCCCCGCGCCTCGGCGCAGGCTGGGCCGAGCGCCCGTCCGGGACACGATCAGGCCAGCTCGACCAGCTCGAGCAGGTCGTCGCTCCAGGCATCCTCGTCGCCGTCGGGCAGCAGGATGGCCCGGTCCGGCTTGAGCGCCAGCACAGCGCCCGGATCGTGGGTGACCAGGACGATCGCGCCCGGGTAGTTGGCGATGGCGTCGAGCACCTGCTCCCGGCTGACCGGGTCGAGGTTGTTCGTCGGCTCGTCGAGCAGCAGCACGTTGGCTCCGGAACAGACCAGGGTGGACAGGGCCAGCCGGGTCTTCTCACCACCGGAGAGCACCCCGGCGGGCTTGTTCACGTCGTCACCAGAGAAGAGGAACGCGCCGAGGATCTTGCGTAGATCCGTGTCGGACTGCTCGACAGCGGCGGCGCGCATGTTTTCCAGGACCGTCCGCTCGACGTCCAGCGTCTCGTGCTCCTGGGCGTAGTAGCCCAACCGCAGGCCGTGGCCCGCGTGCACCTCGCCGGTGTCCGGGTTGAGCAGCCCGCCGAGCATCCGCAGCAGGGTCGTCTTGCCGGCGCCGTTGAGCCCGAGGATGGCCACCCGGGAGCCCCGGTCCACCGCGACGTTGACGTCGGTGAAGATCTCCAGCGAGCCGTACGACTTGGACAGGCCGGTCGCGGTGAGCGGCGTCTTGCCGCACGGAGCGGGGCTGGGGAACCGCACCTTGGCCACCCGGTCGGAGACCCGCACCTCCTCCAGGCCGGAGATCAGCTTTTCGGCGCGGCGGGCCATGTTCTGCGCGGCCACGGTCTTGGTGGCCTTGGCCCGCATCTTGTCGGCCTGCGCCATCAACGCGCCAGCCTTCTTCTCCGCGTTGGCCCGCTCCCGGCGGCGGCGCCGCTCGTCGGTCTCGCGCGCCGCCAGGTACGCCTTCCAGCCCAGGTTGTACACGTCGACCACGGACCGGGTGGCGTCGAGGAACCAGACCTTGTTGACCACCGACTCCAGCAGTGCGCCGTCGTGGGAGATCACGATCAGGCCGCCCTTGTGGTTGGCGAGGAAGCTGCGCAGCCAGGTGATCGAGTCGGCGTCGAGGTGGTTGGTCGGCTCGTCGAGCAGCAGGATGCCGCCGCCGTTCTCGCCCGCGTCGCGGAACAGGATCCGGGCCAGCTCGATGCGCCGGCGCTGACCACCGGAGAGAGTGCCGATGGTCTGGGCGAGCGCCCGGTCCGGTAGGCCGAGGTTGGCGCAGATCCGGGCGGCCTCGGCCTCGGCGGCGTACCCGCCCAGGGCGGCGAACTGGTCCTCCAGTGCGCCGTAGCGACGGACCAGCTTCTCGCTGGCGTCCTCGGCGAGGCGGGCCTCGACCTCCTGCATCTGAGCCATCAGGACGTCCAGACCGCGCGCCGAGAGCACTCGGTCGCGGCCGGTCACCTCCAGGTCGCCGGTGCGCGGGTCCTGCGGGAGGTAGCCGATGGCGCTGCGCTGGTCGATCTGGCCGCCGTACGGCTGCCCCTCACCGGCGAGCACCTTCAGCGTGGTGGTCTTGCCGGCGCCGTTGCGACCGACCAGGCCGATCCGGTCACCCGGCTGCACGCGCAGGGTGGTGTCGGACAGCAGGATCCGGGAACCGGCACGCAGTTCCAGGCCGGTGGCAGTGATCATGTTTTCGGGCTCGCTCTCGGGGTCTGGAAGGCTGACTCGGGGCACGCGAAACGGCCGGCGGGCTCAAGGGGCCCGACGGCGCGGGGCGGTTCAGCCTTCGCAGCGCAGCACCCGACAAGTGTACCGGGCGTCGCTGAGCGACCCGCCCGGATTACCAATCAAGATCATCGGGTACCGGAACCGCTGTCCGGACCCCGTCCGGCATTTCAACGACAGAACGACATCCAGACGACAATCACGGCATACGGCGATCGGGGTCAGCATGGAACTCAACGAGCGGGCCGAACTCGACACGTCCCAGGTCACTGACCGGGGCCGGGGCGGTGGGGGCGGCGGCATGGGCATTCCACTGCCCGGCGGCGGTGGTCGCGGCGGGCTGATCGGCATCGTGGTGGCCGTGCTGGTCGCGCTGCTCGGCGGTGGTTTCGGCCTGAACGCGATGACCAACGGCGACGAGGGCGGGCAGGCCGGCGGCACCGACCTGGAGCAGTTGTGCTCGCGCGAGAACCCCAAGCGCTTCGACGACGTACGCTGCCGCAACCTGCTGTTCGTCAACAGCATCCAGGGCTACTGGGAGAAGGCGTACCCGGAGCTGGGTAAGGGGAAGTACGAGCCGACCGACACCAACTACTTCCAGGCCGCCGTGAACACCGGCTGCGGCCAGGCCGACTCGGGCGTCGGCCCGTTCTACTGCCCGGCCGACCGGCAGGTCTACATCGACCTGAGCTTCTACGACGAGCTGGCCTCCCGGTTCGGCGCCAAGGGCGAATTCGCCCAGCCCTACGTGCTCGCCCACGAGTACGGACACCACATCCAGAACCTGCTCGGCACCAACGCGAAGGCCGGCCAGGGCGACCAGAGCGGCCCCCGCTCCGCCTCCGTCCGGTTGGAGTTGCAGGCCGACTGCTACGCCGGCGCCTGGGCCAAGCACGCCACCGAGAGCAAGGACAAGACCGGCCAGGAGCCGCTGTTCACGTCGATCACCCAGACCGACATCAACGAGGCGTTGAAGGCCGCCGAGGCGATCGGCGACGACAGCATCCAGGAACGCTCCGGTGGGCAGGTCAACCCCGACTCGTTCACCCACGGCACCTCCGCACAGCGGCAGCGCTGGTTCCAGCAGGGCTTCGACAGTGGCGACCCGAAGACCTGCGACACCTTCGGCACCGACCAGCTCTGACACCTCCGGGTCGTGGCAGGGCCCCGAAAGGTCCTGCCACGACCATCGCCCTGCGGACGGGTCAGCCGAGCCGCGACACCTGGTAGTGACTGATGAGCCAGACATCGTCGACCCGCCGCACGATCACGCCGAGGTGGACAGTGAGCGTCGGCCGGTCGGTGAAGCCGAAGTCGACCTCCAGATAGCCGAGGACCAGGTCGTCGGCGAGACGCCGGGTCTCCCGGATGTCGTACGTGGCGGTCAGGCCGAGTGGCTGCGCGGCGTAGTACGCGGCGACGCCCTCGGGTCCGACGGTGTACGGGTGCAGACCCTGGAAGATCGCGTCGTCGGTGAAGTACGACGCGACGCGATCCGGCTCGTGGGCGTCGACCGCGGACCGCCAGCGGTCGAGGACGGTACGCAGGATCTGGGCCTCGGCACTGGACAAGATGATCTCCCTGGTCCTTGGGGTGGAACGGGCGCGGTTCAGGGCTACCGGGACGGCTGACCGGAATCGTTCGGATGCGGTGTCAGCGGGGTGACGTGCCCATCCTCCGAGCGCCGGCCCGACCCTGTCCCAGAAATCCCTGTATCGCGTGCGATCGCCTGCCCGCCGACTTCGCCTGAGGTCAGCCGGCTCGGTCGGGTGCCGGGTCGCGCAACCGGATCCACACCGCCCGGGCCGCGCCCACCGCGGCGACGAGCACCGCGTGCCGAGGCTCCGGCACATCGAGCAACCGCTCAGCACGCAACGGCACGAGCGGAGCCAACCGCCGGTCAGCCAGCACCGTGTCCACCGCCCGCCGATCACCACCGCAGACCACCGCGGCGAGGGCCGCAGCCTCCGGCAACAGCAGCCGTACGGCCAGCTCTGCCGCGTCACCCAACGCCGCCTTGGCCTGGTTGTCGCGCCGACGGGCGAACCTCTGCTGCGACCATCCCCCCGCGGCAGTGCGCCCCTGCACGTACTGGCGGTCCACCTTGGACGCGACGAGGTCGGCGCCCTCGGCCACGCCGACGGCCACCGCGCCCTTGCGGGCCAGCAACAGGCCGATCCGGCGGGGTGCGACGGCGGCGGCCACGAACCCGGCGACGTCGACGCTGGCCGGCGCCCCAGGTGGGGCGTACAGCTCGGCGGTGGATCCGTCGGGGGCGGCGAGCAGCAGCCCGTACTCCTGGCTGGTCGTGGTGGGCGGGCCGTGCCGGTCGGCGAAGCCTTCGATCCAGCGGCCGACGCGGGCCGGGTCGACCTCGACCCACCGGCCGCCCCCGGCTGCGGGTCGACTGGTCACCGCCCGACCGTACGGCACGCCGGGCGAGACCGGGCCGTCGGGCGAGACCGGGCCGTCGGGCGGGACCGCTCAGCCCGGCAGGAGCGCGACCACCGCCAGCGCGGCGATCAGCGCGCTGGAGACCAGGCCGGTGACCAGCCGGCCGCGCGGCCCGGTCAGCGCTCGGCCGACCACGGTGCCACCGCCGGCGATGAGCAGCTGCCAACTCGCCGACGCCAGGAACACGCCCGCCACGAAGAGCGCCGCGGAGCCCGCGTCCGCGTCGGCGGTGTCCCGACGGCCAAGCACGAGCGCGGTGAAGTAGAGCACCGTCATCGGGTTCAGCAGGGTCAGCCCGAGCAACGCCGCGTACGCCCGCCCGGGAGTGCTCAGACCCCGACCGGCGGGTGCCGTCGGAGTCCGCCGCGAACGGTGGGCGCACCAGGTCTGCCACAGGCCATGCGCGGCAAGACCCAGCAGAACCGCGGCGGCGACCACCCGCAGCGGCCCGGCGACCGGCGCGATGACCCCGGCCAGGCCGGCGCCGCCGAGCGCGGCGACCGCCGCGTAGAGCCCGTCGGCCGTCGCCACCGCGAGCGCCGCGGCCGCACCGACCCGGAACGAGGTACGGGCACTGAGCCCCAGGATGAGGATCGCGATCGCGCCGACGGGGATGGCGACGCCGTAGCCGGCGACGAGACCGGCGAGGAACGCCCCGCTCACGGACGTCGGTGCCGCGTCGAGGCCCGTCCCCGGAGCGGCCGCTGTCGGGGCACGGCAGTCGCCGCACGGACAAGGACCTGCTTCGGGTACGCCTCAATCACACGCGCATCGTGCGCGCCAAAGCGGCGTCTCCGCCACCGGATTTCCGCCCCCAGCAGAGCATCCAGTCCCCCCAACCACCGTTCCAGGAGGCGCGCCGCGCTCCCCGCCCCTCCCCGCCCCTCCCGCCAACGTTGATCAAGAGGTTTACGTCACCAAGACCGCAATTTCTGACGCGAATCTCTTGATCAACGTGGGCGAGAGGTGGGGGCAAGGTCCGCCTGGGCCAGATCGTGCTCGATCCTCATTTTGGTGGCCTCACTGCATTGATACCACTCCAACCAGGACAAAACCGTTGCGTTCAGCGTTCAACCCCTGGATCACGGAGCCCGGTGAGTCCCGGTGCCCAGGCCCACCCCTCAAGGACACCCCTACTGCGCCGATCTTGCAGTTCCGGTCGCCTAAATGCGGGGAATGCCCCTTACGCCGGGGCAGCAACTGCAAGATCGCGCAAGCGGCGATCTCGACCCCCGTCGATCATGGAGTAGTGGTGCCCGGTTGGCGTTATGACGAGTATTTTGTCGCCCACCACAAGTCCTTGATCGACGGGGGCCGGGCGGGTTGACAGACGGGCGCGCACCTGACGCGTTGACTACCAGGATATTGCGCGATCTTGCCCCTCGGGACGGCGTGGCGGGGCTACACAGCGCGAGGCGACACGGTCCGCTCGGGGTGGAACGCGTCGAGCGCGACGCCCCGGGCGGGGTGTCGCGCTCGACGGGAGGAACCGACCAGGTCGGGTCAGACGTTGAAGCCGAGGGAACGAAGCTGGTCCCGACCCTCGTCAGTGATCTTGTCCGGGCCCCACGGCGGGAGCCACACCCAGTTGATCCGGATGTCGTTGACCAGGCCGCCGCCGGGGCCGGTGGTCAGCGCCTGCCGGGTCTGGTCCTCGATGACGTCGGTCAACGGGCAGGCCGCCGAGGTGAGCGTCATGTCCAGGGTCGCGACGTTCTCGTCGTCGACGTGCACGCCGTACACCAGGCCCAGGTCGACCACGTTGATGCCGAGTTCCGGGTCGACGACGTCCTTCATCGCCTCTTCGACGTCGGCGATCATGGCCTTGCTGACGCCACCCGCCGGGGCGGCGGCGTCGCCATCCGGCGTCACGGCACCGTCGGTCGTCACGGCGTCGGTCTGCGGCGCCGCGGTGGCGTCACCGACCTCCGGCGTCGCTGCGGTAGCGGTGTTCTCGCTGCTCATGCCTTCACCTCCGGGCTCACGCCCACACCGGCGCGTGCCGCGGCGTCCTTGAACGCCATCCACGGCAGCAGCGCGCACTTGACCCGGGCGGGGTAGCGGGCCACACCCGCGAAAGCCACCCCGTCACCGAGTACGTCCTCGTCGGGCGTGACCTGGCCACGTCCGGACATCAACTCCACGAACGCCTCGTGCACCTCGAAAGCTTCCCCGGCGCCCCGACCGCGCAGCAACTCGTGCAGCACGCTCGCCGAGGCCTGGCTGATCGAGCAGCCCATCCCGTCGTACGAGATGTCGTGCAGCACGGCGCCGTCGGTGGCCACCCGGACGGTGACCTCGTCACCGCAGGTGGGGTTGACGTGGTGCGCCTCCGCGACCCGGTCGCCCGCGTCGTCGGCGTCGCGCAGACCACGCCCGTGCGGGCGCTTGTAGTGGTCCAGGATGATCTCCTGGTAGAGCTGGTCGAGCTGCATCAGTTGAACACCTTCCGCACCTGCTCCAGACCGGCCACCAGAGCGTCGATCTCCTCGGTGGTGGTGTAGAGGTAGAACGAGGCCCGGGTCGTCGCCGGGACGCCGAACCGGTTGCACACCGGCTTGGCACAGTGGTGGCCCACGCGCACCTGCACGCCGAGCGAGTCGAGCACCTGACCCACGTCGTGCGGGTGTACGTCACCGAGCGCGAACGAGATGGTGCCACCCCGGCCCACCGGCACGGTCGGGCCGAAGATCCGCAGGTCGGGCACCGAACCGAAGGCGTCCAGCGCGTACGCGGTCAGCTCCTTCTCGTGCCACTGGATGGCCTGCATCCCGATGCCGGTCAGGTAGTCGACCGCCGCGCCGAGCGCGACCGCCTCGGCGATCGGCGGGGTGCCCGCCTCGAATCGGGCCGGTGGCGCGGCGAACGTCGAGCGGGCCATGGTGACCGTCTCGATCATCGAACCGCCGCCGAAGACCGGCGGCATGGCCGCCAGCAGCTCGGCCCGGCCCCAGAGCACACCGATACCGGTCGGGGCGAGCATCTTGTGCCCGGTGAAGACGATGTAGTCGGCGTCCAGGTCGACCACGTCCATCGGCAGGTGCGGCACGGACTGCGAGCAGTCCAGCAGCAGCAGCGCCCCCACCTCGCGGACCCGCGCGGTGATCCGGGACGTGGCGTTGATCGTGCCGAGGATGTTCGACGTGTGCACCAGCGAGACGATCTTCGTCCGCTCGGTGACCAGGTCGTCGAGGCCCGACTCGTCCAGCCGGCCCTGATCGGTGACCGGGAACCAGCGCAGGGTCGCGCCGGTCCGCTCGCAGAGCAGCTGCCACGGGACGATGTTCGAGTGGTGCTCCATCTCGGAGATCACCACCTCGTCGCCCGGGCCGAGCCGGAACCGGGGGTCAGCGTCCGGACGCAGCGAGGCGTTGGAGAACGCGTACGCCACGATGTTGATCGCCTCGGTGGAGTTCTTGGTGAACACCACCTCGTCCGGGCTCGGGGCGTTGATGAACGCGGCGATCTTCGCCCGCGCCCCCTCGTACGCCTCGGTGGCCTCGGTGCCCAGGGTGTGCACCGAGCGCGACACGTTGGCGTTGTGCCGCGCGTAGTGCTCGTTCAACACGTCGAGCACCTGGCGGGGTTTGTGCGAGGTGTTGGCGCTGTCGAGGTAGACCAGCGGATGCCCGTTGATCTCCCGGTCCAGGATCGGGAAGTCGGCGCGGACGCGGGCCACGTCGAACCGCGGCACGTCGTCGTACTGGGGCATCCCCGGCGGAATCGCGATGCTGGTCATCTCGGCAGCGCCTCTCTCGCTCAGGCCTGGGCCGTGCCGGCCCCGGCGGCGTACCGCTCGTAGCCCTCGGCCTCGAGCTTGTCGGCCAGCTCCGGGCCGCCCTGCTCGACGATCCGGCCGGCGATGAACACGTGCACGAAGTCCGGCTTGATGTAGCGCAGGATCCGCGTGTAGTGGGTGATCAGCAGCACGCCGGTGTCGCCGTTGTCGCGGACCCGGTTGACGCCCTCGCTGACCACGCGCAGCGCGTCGACGTCGAGGCCGGAGTCGGTCTCGTCGAGGATCGCGATCTTCGGCTTGAGCAGCTCCAGCTGGACGATCTCGTGCCGCTTCTTCTCACCGCCGGAGAAGCCCTCGTTGACGTTGCGCTGGGCGAACGCCGGGTCCATCTGGAGCCGCTCCATCGCCCCGCGCAGCTCGCCACCCCAGGTGCGCAGCTTCGGCGCCTCGCCGTCGATGGCGGTCTTCGCGGTCCGCAGGAAGTTCGCCACCGAGACGCCGGGCACCTCGACCGGGTACTGCATGGCCAGGAAGAGGCCGGCGCGGGCCCGCTCGTCGACGGTCATGGCGAGCACGTCCTCGCCGTCGAGGGTCACCGAGCCGCCGGTGATCTCGTACTTGGGGTGACCGGCGACCGAGTACGCCAGGGTGGACTTGCCGGAGCCGTTCGGGCCCATGATCGCGTGCGTCTCACCCGACTTCACGGTCAGGTCGACACCGGCCAGGATCGGCTTGAGCTCACCCTCGGGCAGCTTGACCGACACCTTCAGGTCGCGGATCTCCAGGGTGCTCATTATCGGGTCACTCCATTACTCGGCGTCAGGCTGAGGTAGATGTCGCCGTCGCGGACTTCGACGGGATAAACGGGGACGGGTTCGGTGGCCGGGAGCCCGGAGGGCTGCCCGGTGCGCAGGTCGAAGCGCGAGCCGTGCAGCCAGCACTCGAGTGTGCAGCCGTCGACCTCACCCTCGGAGAGGGCGACCGAGGCGTGCGAGCACTCGTCGTAGGCGGCGTAGAAGTTGCCGTCCTCGCCGTGCACCAGCGCGATCGGGGTGCCGTCGACGTCCGCGCTGATCGCGGTGCCCTTCGGCACGTCCTCGGCGGAGCAGATCCGGATCATCAGGCGCCCGCCTTGGTGAGCCGGGCCTCGATCGCGTCGCCGAGGCGCTCGCGCAGCGACTCCACCGGGATCTTGTTGATCAGCTCGGCGAAGAAGCCACGGACCACCAGGCGGCGGGCTTCGCTCTCCGGGATGCCGCGGGCCATCAGGTAGAACAGCTGCTCGTCGTCGAAGCGGCCGGTCGCGCTGGCGTGGCCGGCGCCGGCAATCTCGCCGGTTTCGATCTCGAGATTGGGTACGGAGTCCGCACGCGCGCCGTCGGTGAGCAGCAGGTTCCGGTTGATCTCGTACGTGTCGGTGCCGGTCGCCTCGGCCCGGATCAGCACGTCGCCCACCCAGACGGTGTGGGCGTCCGCGCCCTGCAGAGCGCCCCGGTAGCCGACGTAGCTGCGGCAGTCCGGGACGGTGTGGTCGACGAGCTGCCGGTGCTCCAGGTGCTGACCGGAGTCGGCGAAGTAGACGCCGTACAGCTCGGCCTCGCCACCCCGACCGGTGTATTCCACCGAGGTGAACTGCCGCACCAGGTCGCCACCGAGGGAGACCTGGATGTGGATGACCCGGGCGTCCCGACCCAGCTTGATCGTGACGTGCTGCGCCTGGACCGTGTCCTCGGCCCAGTCGGCGATCGTGACCAGGGTCAGCTTCGCGCCGTCGCCGACCAGCACCTCGACGTTGTCGGCCAGCGTGGCCGAGCCCTCCTGGGAGAACACGACCGTGGCCTCCGCGAACCGACCAACCTGGACCTGGGTCCGGGCGAAGGAAAGCTCCTCGGGGTACGCGCCCAGCAGCCGGACGATCGCCGCCTCGGACACCACCGCCTCGGCCGCCACCTCGACCAGCGCGACCCGCGCCGCGCCGCCGTGGGCCAGCGCGCTGACCCGGTCGGTCGGCACCGACGCGGACGCGACGCTGGCGTCGGTCGGCTCGACGAGTCGCACCGACACCCCGGCCGGCAGGCCCGGGTGCTCGATGGTGACGCCCCGGCCGGTGGCGGCTGAGGTGTCCGCCGTGGCCAGGCCGCGGAGGCGCTTGAGCGGGGTGAAACGCCACTCCTCCTCCAGGCCGGTGAGGGCCGGGAAGTCGGCGACGTCGTACGAGCGCAGCGCCTGCGACTTGGTGCTGGGCGGCGCGGAAGCCTGGGTAGTCATGTCTTCCTTGGTCTGTTCTGCAACGACGGTGTCTGGTGCTTGGACGGCGGGGCGGGCGGCGTCAGCCGACCGCGCCCTCCATCTGGAGCTCGATCAGGCGGTTGAGCTCCAGGGCGTACTCCATCGGGAGCTCCTTGGCGATCGGCTCGATGAAGCCGCGCACGATCATGGCCATCGCCTCGTCCTCGCTCAGGCCCCGGCTCATCAGGTAGAAGAGCTGGTCGTCACTGATCTTGGAGACGGTGGCCTCGTGCCCCATCGACACGTCGTCCTCGCGGATGTCGACGTACGGGTAGGTGTCCGAGCGGGAGATGGTGTCGACCAGCAGCGCGTCGCACTTGACCGTGCTCCGGCTGTGGTGCGAACCCTCCAGCACCTGCACCAGACCCCGGTACGAGGTGCGGCCGCCGCCCCTGGCGATCGACTTGGAGATGATCGTCGAGGAGGTGTGCGGCGCGGCGTGCACCATCTTGGCGCCGGCGTCCTGGTGCTGACCCTCGCCGGCCATCGCCACCGAGAGCACCTCGCCCTTGGCGTGCTCGCCAGTCATGTAGACCGCCGGGTACTTCATGGTCACCTTGGAGCCGATGTTGCCGTCGACCCATTCCATGGTCGCGCCCTCGTGGCAGACGGCGCGCTTGGTGACCAGGTTGTAGACGTTGTTCGACCAGTTCTGGATGGTCGTGTAGCGGCAGCGCGCGTTCTTCTTGACGATGATCTCCACGACCGCGCTGTGCAGCGAGTCGGAGGAGTAGAGCGGCGCGGTGCAACCCTCGACGTAGTGCACGTACGCACCCTCGTCGACGATGATCAGCGTCCGCTCGAACTGACCCATGTTCTCCGTGTTGATCCGGAAGTAGGCCTGCAGCGGGATCTCCACCTGCACACCCTTCGGCACGTAGATGAACGAGCCACCGGACCACACGGAGGTGTTCAGCGCGGCGAACTTGTTGTCGCCGACCGGGATCACCGTGCCGAAGTACTCCTTGAAGACGTCCTCGTGCTCGCGCAGCGCCGTGTCGGTGTCCAGGAAGAGAACTCCCTGCTCCTCAAGGTCCTCACGGATCTTGTGGTAGACGACCTCGGACTCGTACTGCGCGGCGACACCGGCGACCAGGCGCTGCTTCTCCGCCTCCGGGATGCCCAGCCGGTCGTAGGTGTTCTTGATGTCCTCGGGCAGGTCCTCCCAGCTGGTGGCCTGCTTCTCGGTCGACCGCACGAAGTACTTGATGTTGTCGAAGTCGATCCCGCTGAGGTCCGCGCCCCAGGCCGGCATCGGCTTACGGCCGAACAGCCGCAGGCCCTTCAGCCGCAGGTCGAGCATCCACGCCGGCTCGCTCTTCTTGGCCGAGATGTCCCGCACCACCGCCTCGTTGATGCCGCGCTGGGCGACCGCCCCGGCGGCGTCCGGGTCGGACCAGCCGTACTCGTACCGGCCCAGGGCGGCAAGCTGCTCTTCCTGGGTCAGGGGCTGGACGATCTGCTCGGTCATCTATCTGTCCTCACAGTGGTGACGGGATTACCGGATTGAGCACGGCCCGGCTGGGTCGGGATGTGCGTGGTGCACACCCCGTCGCCGTGCGCGATGGTGGCCAGGCGCTGCACGTGGGTGCCGACCAGACGGGAAATCACCGCGGTCTCGGCCTCGCACAGCTGGGGAAACTCGGCGGCCACGTGCGCCACCGGGCAGTGGTGCTGGCAGAGCTGACCACCGGAGGCGATCGTGGTCGCGTTGGCAGCGTAACCCTCGGCGCTGAGCGCTGCGGCGAGTGCCTCGGCTCGCGCCAGGGGGTCGTCGCCGGCGTCCTCCAGTGCCGCCTGACAGCGGGACTCGAGGGCGGACACCTGCTCGGTGGCGAACGCCTCGACCGCGTCCGAGCCGCCGCTGCGGGCGATCCAACGCAGCGCGGCGGTGGCCATGTTGTCGTAGTGGTGGGTGCCACAGCGGACCCGGGCGGCCTCGGTCAGCATGAACACCTTGGCCGGGCGCCCCCGACCACGGCTGCCCTGCACGGTCTGCTCGCGGGCGTACACGTCACCGTCGGCGAGCATCGCGTCCAGGTGTCGGCGGATCGCCGCCGGGCTGAGCCCGAGGGCCACGCCGAGCTGCGCGGCGGTGGTGGCCCCCCGCTCCAGCAGCAACTGGGTGACCCGGTCCCGCGTGGAGATCTCGGCCGCAGCGGCAGAGCCGAGGGCGGCCGACGTGGTCACGACAGGCGCGGACGCGGACGCACCGACGGCCGGAACAGCCGTCGGCTGGTGCCCGGAGAGCGCCGCCGCGTTTTTCACAACGCCAACGTTACGTAATTACCCGGAGGGTCGCAAACCCAGGCCCCGGTGATCCGAACCACCGAGCCGACGGAGTCGAACGAACCTCGATCACTACGGTGCGTAGGATTTGCGCCGTGAACCGAATCGTCCGTCCGGTCTCCGGCACCCTGCTACGCCGCCTCGCGCTCGCCTCGATCATCGCGAACGTGGGCATCGTCGTCACCGGCGGGGCCGTCCGGTTGACCGCCTCGGGCCTCGGTTGCCCCACCTGGCCCCGGTGCACCGACGAGTCGTACGTCACCACGCCCGAGATGGGCGTGTACGGGGTGATCGAGTTCGGCAATCGGATGCTGACCTTCGCGGTGGGCCTGATCGCGCTGGCCACCCTGCTGGCCGTGCTGGCACACCGGCCGCGCCGCCCCGGCCTCCTGACGCTGGCCGTCGCGGTCTTCCTGGGCATTCCCGCGCAGGCGGTGATCGGTGGCATCACCGTGCTCACCAACCTCAACCCGTGGGTGGTCGGGCTGCACTTCCTCGCCTCGATGGCGGTGATCGCCGCCGCGTACGCCCTCTGGCGGCGCATCGGCGACCCGGACGGCCCGACCGTGGCGGTGGTGCCCACGCCGCTGCGCACGCTGGCCCGGGTCACCACCGGCGTCAGCGTCGCGGTGCTGGTCTTCGGCACCTGGGTCACCGGCAGCGGCCCGCACGCCGGCGACCACGGCGCGGCCCGCAACGGGCTGGACCCGGAGTCGATCTCCCAGGTGCACGCGGACGGCGTCTTCCTGCTGATCGGTCTCTCGGTGGCGCTGATCTTCGCGTTCCGGGCCGTCGGCGCACAGCGGGCCACCCGTGCCGCGATCGTCCTGGTCGCCGTGGAGCTGGGACAGGGTGTGATCGGCTTCGTGCAGTACTTCACCCATGTGCCGGCGCTCCTGGTCGGCGCACACATGCTCGGCTCCTGCCTGGTGCTGCTGGCCACCCTGTCGGTGCAGTGGTCGACCCGCGAGCGCCGCCCGGTCGCCCCGTCACCCGAGACCGTCCCCACCGACGACGCCACCCCGGTCCCGGTCACCGCCTGACATCACGCGGCGCCGCAGGCCGCGCGCCCCGCGCGCTGAAGATCGTGCGCGATCCCGGAAGTAGTGGCCTCACGCCGCCCCGATGCCACTCGATCCTGGATCGAGCACGACCTTGCCGGCCGACCACGACTCCTCCTCGCGACACACCGCCCGGGCGACGGGGTTCGAGACGGCAACCGACGCCGGCCCAGAATCCGCGCAACCCCGCCGAAGCCGAGACGAGGGGCAGGCGCGCGCGGCCAGGGCGTGGACGGCTCAGGTACGCAGTGTCAGGTGGGTGGCGATCGCGGTGGCGAGGCGGTCGGGTGCTCCGTCGGCGTACGCGATGAACAGTGACGGCTCGGTCAGCTCCAGCTCGACCAGGACCGGCTCGCCGTCCGGGCCGGGGATCAGGTCGACCCGGGCGTAGAGCAGCTGCCGCGTGCCGCCGGGGACGGCTGCGAGCGTCTTCTCGGCCACCGCCAGTTGTTCGGGTCGGGCAGTGCGGGCGGTGATCTCCTCGGCCTTGTAGAGCCCGTCCGGGCCGAGGTCCGGCCCGGTCAGCATCGGACCCTTGCGGATCGCGTGGCTGAACGCGAGCCCTTCCGGGCTGGCCAGGAAGAGCAGTGCGGTCTCACCCTCGGTGTCGACGGCGCGCAGGTACGGCTGGACCATGGTCACCCGGCCGGCGTCGGAGAGCCGGCGGACGTGTGCGGCGGCAAGATCCCGGTGCTCCGGGTCCGCCAGGTCGTACCGGCCGGTGTCCTGACTGCCGGCGCTCACGGCGGGCTTGAGCACGTACTCGCCGCTCTCGGCGGGCGGCTGCCAGGTCTCCCCTGGCTCGACCCACGACGTCGGCACGGTCGGCACCCCGGCGGCGCTCAGCTCGGCGAGGTAGCGCTTGTCGGTGTTCCAGCGAACCACGTCGGCCGGGTTGACCAGCGCCGGAACGGTGGTCGCCCAAGCGACGAACTCGTTGCGGCGCAGCGCGTAGTCCCACGGTGAGCGGAGCACGACCAGGTCGTAGGCGGACCAGTCGACGTCGGGGTCGTCCCAGACCGCGGTGTCGACGGCGACGCCACGGGCGGCGAGCGGGGCGAGAACCAGCCGGTCGTCCGGGTCGAGATCGACCAGTTCGGCACAGGTGACGAGAGCGACCCGGGGTTTCCCCCGGGTCGACTGGTTGTGGGTGGTCAATTCAGCTGTCTATCTAGCGGGCCATCGTGCGCCGGGCCATCGACCGCCAGAGGTCGTTGCTCGGGCGCATCTGGTCCATCAGTTCACGCTCCCAGGCGTTCTCGACGGTGACTCCCGCCGTGGCGCACGCCTCCCGTGCGGTGACGGTGTCGTCGGCGAACTGGTCGCCCCACTCGCCGTCAGAACCCACCAGGACGATTCGCGCGCCGCGCTTGCCGACGTACTCGATGACCGCCTTCGCACCGCCGTGTCCGGCGGCGAACGCCTTGAGGCCCGCGACCAGGCCGTGGGGCGTCTGCTCGCCGGCGGTCTGCTCGGCCGTCAGCGTCGTATCGGAACCATCTGCCATGACGCGAAGCCTAAGCAGACTGCCACCCCCTCGGGCGAGAACCATGAACCTTTTGTGATGCCAATTACCTACAGGTTTAAGGATGACCACAGGTTTGCTGTCCGTTTATATCCGGACTTTTGAGATCAAAGCACGTAGGCAAACCACCGTCCACCCACCGCAGGTTGAGCCCATCCGACTCATGCCGAAAGTTACTCTGATGTGACCTTAAACCCGGACAACTCATCCATGGCCATGATTAGTCAGGAGATCATCGGCGAGGCAGGCAGACCGGCAGGAAGCCGCAGCGCGCGAACGGGTCAGATCAGCGCGTCGAGCGCGACGGCCACGAACACGATCGTCAGGTACGTCGTCGACCAGTGGAACAACCGCATCGGCTTGACCGCCTCGCCGCGCGTCGCGCGCCGGCAGAGTCGGTGCGCCTCGACGATGAAGATGGCGCCCACCACCAGGGTCGGCACGCCGTAGATCGCGCTGAGCCCCAGCGGCCAGACAGCCAGGGAGGTGAGCACCGTCAGCCACGCGAAGATCAGGATCTCCGCGTTGACCCGGCGGGTGGAGGCGACCACCGGCAGCATCGGAATGCCGGCCCGGGCGTAGTCGTCCTTGTACTTCATCGCGAGGGGGTAGAAGTGCGGCATCTGCCAGAAGAAGACCACCGCGAAGAGCCCCCAGGCGGCCGGCGCCAGTGAGCCGGTCACCGCCGCCCACCCGATCAGCACCGGGGCTGCCCCGCAGGCGCCACCCCAGAAGGTGTTCGCCGGGGTGGACCGCTTGAGCCACAGGGTGTAGACGAGGTCGTAGTAGGCGATCGCCGCGAGAGTCAGCCCGGCGGCCAGCAGGTTGGTGAACGCCGCCATCAGGGCGACCGACACCGCCGCCAGCACCAGACCGAAGATCAGCGCGCTACGCGGCGACACGGTGTGCGCCGGCAGCGGCCGACGCTTGGTACGCCGCATCAACTGGTCGATGTCCCGGTCGATGTAGCAGTTGAGCACGCTGGCCGCGCCAGCGGCGAGCGAGCCGCCGATCAGCACGATGGCCATCAGCCACAGCGACGGGAGCCCGCCATCGGCGAGCATCATCGCCGGAATGGTGGTGACCAGCAGCAGTTCGACGATCCGTGGCTTGGTGAGCGACACGTACGCCGAGAGAACCGCGCGTACGTCCCGCCGGGCCACCGGGCCCTCGGCCGCCCGTGCCGGGTGCTGCCCAGCCGGGTTGCTCGCGGGGCGCTCGGTGATCATGCTCACGGATTGCCACCTTCCGGCATCGGCACGGGGAGATCGGATCGGGCGGGCCCGCTCGGGTCCGCACACCGACCCACACACTACGCGTCGTCGTTTTGGCTGCCCGGCCGACCCGACAACGGTGCGGGCCGTCACACCACCGGGTTGAACCGGGCATTCGGACGGTCACGTAGCGCACACCATGCAGAGATCCCTGGGCGCGCGTTTAGGGACGCTCGATAGGGTCATCAGTGAGGGTTCCGCCCATCTGCCGAGGAGCACAAACCATCGTGGCTGCCAAACGACCCGAGCACTCCGCACTGAACTGGTCCGACCTCGATCGGCGGGCCGTCGACACCGTCCGCGTGCTGGCCATGGATGCCGTAGAGAAATCCGGCAACGGCCACCCGGGCACCGCGATGAGCCTCGCGCCCGCGGCGTACCTCCTCTTCAATCGGGTCATGCGGCACAACCCGGCCGACCCGAACTGGCCCGGGCGGGACCGGTTCGTCCTCTCCGCCGGCCACTCCAGCCTGACCCTCTACATCCAGCTGTTCCTGTCCGGTTACCCGATGAGCCTGTCCGACCTGAAGTCGTTGCGGCAGTGGGGCTCGCTCACGCCGGGTCACCCTGAGCACGGGCACACCCCGGGCGTGGAGACCACCACCGGCCCGCTCGGGCAGGGCCTGGGCAACGCGGTCGGCATGGCCATGGCGGCCCGCCGCGAGCGCGGCTTGTTCGACCCCGAGGCCGAGCCGGGCGCGTCGGTCTTCGACCACGACATCTGGTGCATCGTCTCCGACGGCGACATCGAGGAGGGCATCAGCCACGAGGCCAGCGCCCTCGCCGGGCACCAGCAGCTGGGCAACCTCACCGTGATCTACGACGACAACGAGATCTCGATCGAGGACGACACCCGGATCGCCAAGAGCGAGGACGTGGCCGCCCGCTACGAGGCGTACGGCTGGCACGTGCAGACCGTCGACTGGCGCAGCGGCGACGCCGACCAGGGTGACTACCACGAGGATGCCGAGGCTCTGCACGGGGCGCTGCTGGCCGCCAAGGCGGAGACCGGCCGTCCCTCCTTCATCGCGCTGCGCACCATCATCGGCTGGCCCGCCCCCAACAAGCAGAACACCGGCAAGATCCACGGCTCGGCGCTCGGCGCCGACGAGGTGAAGGCCACGAAGCAGATTCTCGGCTTCGACCCGGAGCAGACCTTCCAGGTCGACGAGGAGGTGCTCGCCCACGCCCGGGGTGTGATGGGTCGCGGCTCCTCCGAGCAGCAGGAGTGGACCACCGCGTTCGACGCCTGGAAGAAGGCCAACCCGGAGCGCACCGCGCTCTACGAGCGGATGGCTGGCCACGTACTTCCCGACGGCTGGATCGACGCGCTGCCGGTCTTCCCCGCCGACGCCAAGGGCGTGGCCACCCGGGCCGCCTCCGGCAAGGTGCTGGAAGCCCTCGCGCCGGTGCTGCCGGAGCTGTGGGGTGGTTCGGCCGACCTGGCCGAGAGCAACAACACCACCATGAAGGGCGAGCCGTCGTTCATCCCGGCCGCGCACGCCACCAAGGACTTCCCTGGTCACGAGTACGGCCGCACGCTGCACTTCGGCATCCGTGAGCACGCCATGGGCGCGATCCTCAACGGCATCGCGCTGCACGGCGGCACCCGCCCGTACGGCGGCACGTTCCTGGTGTTCAGCGACTACATGCGCCCGTCGGTCCGGCTGGCCGCGTTGATGAAGCTGCCGGTGACCTACGTGTGGACGCACGACTCGATCGGCCTCGGCGAGGACGGCCCGACCCACCAGCCGGTGGAGCACCTGACCGCGCTGCGCGCCATTCCGGGCCTGGACGTGGTTCGCCCGGCCGACGCCAACGAGACCGCCTGGGCCTGGCGTCTGGCGCTGGAGCACACCGACCGGCCGACCGCGATGGCGCTGAGCCGCCAGCCGCTGCCGACTTTCGACCGGGAGGTCCTGGGCGGCGCGGACGGTGTGGCCAAGGGCGGCTACGTGCTGGCCGAGGCGTCCAACGGGAAGCCTCAGGTGATCATCGTCGGCACCGGTTCCGAGGTGCAGCTCTGCCTGACCGCCCGGGAGCGGTTGGAGGCCGACGGCACCCCGACCCGGGTGGTTTCGATGCCCTGCCAGGAGTGGTTCTACGAGCAGGATGAGGCGTACCGGGAATCGGTGCTCCCCCGCGGGGTAAAGGCACGGGTGAGCGTGGAAGCGGGAATCGCCATGTCCTGGCGCGGCGTCGTCGGCGACCTCGGCGAGAGCGTGAGCCTGGAGCACTACGGGGCGAGCGCCCCGCACACCGTGCTCTTCGAGCAGTTCGGGTTCACCCCCGACCGGATCGTCGCGGCGGCTCATGCCTCGCTGGCCCGGGTGGGCGACATCACCGGTTTCACGACCGGCAACTGAGGGAGCGTGGACGGCATGACGGACAAGCTGAATGAGCTCACCGCCGCGGGCGTGGCGGTCTGGCTCGACGATCTTTCCCGAGTACGGCTGAGCTCCGGCGGGCTGGACCAGCTCCGCCGCGAGAAGCACGTGGCCGGAGTCACCACCAACCCGACGATCTTCGCCAAGGCGCTGAGCGACGCCGACGAGTACAACTGGCAGCTGCGCGATCTCGCCACCCGTGGGGTGGAGGTCGAGGAGTCGGTGCGCATGCTCACCACGTACGACGTGCGGTGGGCCTGCGACGTGATGCGCCCGTCGTACGACGGCAGCGCCGGTGTCGACGGCCGGGTCTCCATCGAGGTGGACCCCCGACTGGCGCACGACAGCGACAAGACCGTGGCTGAGGCCAAGGCGCTGTGGTGGCTCGTCGACCGGCCCAACCTCTACATCAAGATCCCGGCCACCGAGGCCGGTCTCCCGGCGATCACCGCCACCCTGGCCGAGGGGATCAGCGTCAACGTCACGCTGATCTTCGGTCTCGACCGCTACTCGGCCGTGATGGAGGCGTTCCTCGCCGGTCTGGAGCAGGCCAAGGCCAACGGCCACGACCTGTCCACCATCGGCTCGGTCGCGTCGTTCTTCGTCTCCCGGGTCGACTCCGAGGTCGACAAGAGGCTGGAGAAGGTCGGCTCCGAGCAGGCCAAGGCGCTGAAGGGCAAGGCCGCGATCGCCAACGCCCAGCTCGCGTACGAGCGCTACAGCGAGGTGTTCTCCTCGGACCGCTGGAAGGCGCTCGCCGACGCGGGCGCACACCCGCAGCGGCCGCTGTGGGCGTCCACCTCGACGAAGAACCCGGACTACCGCGACGTCATCTACGTCGAGGAGCTGATCGCCCCCGGCACGGTCAACACCATGCCGGAGTCGGTCATCCACGCGTACGCCGATCACGGCGAGACCCGCGGCGACACCATCACCGGCTCGTACGACGCGGCGCGCAAGGTCTTCGCCGACCTGGAGTCGGTCGGGGTGGACATGGACGACGCGATCGCCACCCTGGAGCGCGAGGGCGTGGAGAAGTTCGAGACCAGCTGGCAGGAGCTGCTCGAGGGCGTCCGCAAGTCGCTGGAGGCGGCGGGTGCGGGCAAGGGTTCGCCGAACAAGGCCGCCAAGGGCAACGCCAAGGCCGCCGAGAAGGCCGGTGGTAACGCATGAGTGACCTTCTCGCCGGGCCGGTGGAGGCAGCCGCGGGGCTCGCTGTGTACGGCGCGGACGCGGTCGACAAGTCCGCGCCCGCCTCGACCCGGGACGCGCTGGTCAAGGCCGGCGTCCCGGGCAAGTTGGCGGGCAAGGACGCGAGTCTGTGGGGTCCGGACGCCGAGGCTGAGGCGAAGGTCCGGCTGGGCTGGGTGGACACCCACCAGCGCAGCCGGGAGCTGTTGGTGCAGCTGGCCGAGCTGACCGCGGAGCTGGCCGACCTGGACCACGTGGTGCTCGCCGGCATGGGCGGCTCGTCACTGGCCCCCGAGGTGATCACCCGGACGTTGGGTCGCCCGCTGACCGTGCTGGACACCACCGACCCGGGCCAGGTCCGGGCGGCGCTCGGTGACCGGCTGGAGCGCACCGTGGTGGTCGTGGCCAGCAAGTCCGGCTCGACGGTGGAGACCGACAGCCACCGACGCGCCTACTGGCAGGCTTTCCTGGACGCCGGGATGACCGAGGCGGAGGCCGGGCGGCACTTCGTCATCGTCACCGACCCGGGCTCGCCGCTGGAGACCACCGCGACCGAGATGGGCGCGTTCACCGTGCTCGCCGACCCGAACGTCGGCGGCCGGTACTCGGCGCTGACCGCGTTCGGCCTGGCGCCCTCGGCGCTGGCCGGCGTCAACGTCGCCGAACTGCTCGACCAGGCCGACGCGCTGGCCGCGTCGCTCGGCGCGGACCGGGACAATCCGGCGCTGGCGCTGGGCGCCGCCCTGGGTGCGGCGGCCACGCTGGCCCGGGACAAGGTCGCCCTGGTCTCCGACGGCACCGGCATCGACGGGCTCGGCGACTGGGCTGAGCAGCTGATCGCCGAGTCGACCGGCAAGGCCGGGGTGGGCATCCTCCCGGTGGTCGTGGAGTCCCCGCAGAGCCCCGGCGCCACCGGGTCGGACGTGCTGACCGTCAGCTACGGCGGTGCGCTGGCTCCCGGTGACGTGCCGGGTGGCGGCGCCACCCCGGACGTGGCCGTCAACGGCCCGCTGGGCGCGCAGTTCCTGGCCTGGGAGTACGCCACCGCGGTGGCCGGCGTGGTGCTCGGCATCGACCCGTTCAACCAGCCGAACGTCACCGAGTCCAAGGAGAACACCAACAAGATCCTGGCCTCGGGTCTGCCGGCGGAGACGCCGTCGTTCACCGAGGGCGCGATCGAGGTGTACGCCCCGCAGGGCGCTCCCGGTGACCTGGCCGGAGCGCTCCGCTGGCTGCTCGACGGGCTGGGCGACGACGGTTACCTCGCGGTGATGGCGTACCTCGACCGGTTCGCCGACGCCGACGCGGCCCGGCTGCGGCCGCTGCTGGCCCAGGCTGGTGGCCGGCCGGTCACCTTCGGCTGGGGGCCGCGGTTCCTGCACTCGACGGGCCAGTACCACAAGGGTGGCCCCCAGGTGGGCAGCTACCTCCAGGTGACCGGTGCGGTCGCCGAGGACCTGGAGGTGCCGGGCAAGCCGTTCACCTTCGGTGAGCTCCAGGCGGCGCAGGCCGCCGGCGACCGGCAGGCCCTCGCCGGCCGGGAGCGGCCCGTGCTGCGGCTGCACCTGACCGACCGGGCCGCCGGTGTCGCCCAACTGCTCGACGCGGTCGGTGAGCTGCGCGCGTGAGGATGGACGACGTGACTGAAGCGGAAGCGAGGGGGCACCGTGAGCGCGAGGAGTGAGCCGGGGTTGCGAGCCCCGCAGTCGCGAACCGACGGTGGCTCGGTGAGCGCGAGGAGTGAGCCGGGGTTGCGAGCCCCGCAGTCGCGAACCGACGATGGCTCGGTGAACCCGCTGCGCGACCCGCAGGACCGCCGGTTGCCCCGGATCCCGGAGCCGTGCGCTCTGGTGATCTTCGGGGTGACCGGCGATCTGGCCCGGAAGAAGCTGCTCCCCGCGGTCTACGACCTGGCCAACCGGGGGCTGCTGCCGCCCGGCTTCGTGGTGCTCGGCTTCGCCCGCCGCGACTGGGGTGACGGCGACTTCGAGACGTTGGCCTGCGAAGCTGCGCGCAAGCACGCCCGTACGCCCTGGCGGGACGAGGTGTGGGCACGGCTGGCCGGCAACATCAAGTTCGTCGGTGGGTCGTTCGACGACGCCGCCGCCTTCGACCATCTCGCGGCGACGCTCGACGACCTGCGGCAGAGCCATGGCATCACCGGCAACGCGGCGTTCTACTTCTCCATCCCCCCGGCCGCGTTCCCCGTCGTGCTCAAGCAGTTGGCCCGCACCGGGATGGCCGACAACGACAAGTCCGGCGGTTGGCGCCGGGTCGTGGTGGAGAAGCCGTTCGGCAACGACCTGCCCTCGGCGAAGGCGCTCAACGACCTCGTCGACGACGTGTTCACCCGGCAGGACGTCTTCCGGATCGACCACTACCTGGGCAAGGAGACTGTTCAGAACATCCTCGCCCTGCGGTTCGCCAACAACCTGTTCGAGCCCCTGTGGAACTCCAAGTACGTCGACTCGGTGCAGATCACCATGGCCGAGGATGTCGGCATCGGCACCCGCGCCGGCTTCTACGACACCGTCGGCACCGCCCGTGACGTGCTGCAGAACCACCTCCTGCAACTCCTCGCCCTGGTGGCGATGGAGGAGCCGACCAGCTTCGACGCCGACGAGATCCGGGCCGAGAAGCTGAAGGTGCTCAAGGCCATCACCCTGCCCAAGGACGTCAGCCGGGACACCGTACGCGGCCAGTACCTGCCCGGCTGGGTGGGCGGCGAACGCGCGGTCGGTTACCTGGAGGAGCGGGACGTCCCCACCGACTCCACCACGGAGACGTACGTGGCGGTGCGGCTGGGCATCCAGAACCGCCGGTGGGCCGAGGTGCCGTTCTACATCCGGGCCGGCAAGCGACTGCCCCGCCGGGTCACCGAGGTCGCCATCATGTTCAAGAAGGCGCCGCACCTGCCGTTCAACGACGCCGACATGGAGTCGCTGGGCAACAACCAACTGGTCATCCGGGTGCAGCCGGACGAGGGCGTGGTGCTCAAGTTCGGCTCGAAGGTGCCGGGCACCACGATGGAGGTCCGCGACATCGCGATGGACTTCCAGTACGGCGAGGCGTTCACCGAGTCCAGCCCGGAGGCGTACGAGCGACTGGTGCTCGACGTGCTGATCGGCGACCGCACCCTGTTCCCGGACGCGGCCGAGGTCGAGCAGAGCTGGCAGGTGATCGACCCGTTGGAGCACGCCTGGGTGGGCACCACGCCGGAGCCGTACCGCGCCGGCGAGTGGGGGCCACGGGCCTCCGACGAGATGCTGGCACGCGAGGGCCGCGCATGGCGGCGCGCATGAGTGGGCGCGGCATGACGCAGACCAGGAGGCTCCAGTGATCGGGCTGTGGGACACCACCGGCAACGAGGTGGTCAAGGCGCTCGCCGCCGAGCGGCGCAGCGCCGGCGGGGTGGCCAGCGGCATGGCGCTCACCCTCATCGTGGTCGTGGATGAGAAGCGGGTCCGGGAGGCGGAGGCGGCGGCGACGATTGCCGCCGCCGCCCACCCGTGCCGGCTGGTGGTGGTGGTCCGCTCCGAGATCGAGCGGGACCGCAACCGACTGGACGCGGAGATCGTGGTCGGTGGCCGGCTCGGCCCGTGCGAGGCGGTGGTCACCCGGATGTACGGTCGGCTGGCCCTGCACGCCGAGTCGGTCGTGATGCCGCTCCTGGTTCCGGACGTACCGGTGGTCACCTGGTGGCACGGCGAACCTCCGGCGGAGATCGCCACCGACTTCCTCGGGGTTGTCGCCGACCGCAGGATCACCGACTCGGCGCAGGCCTCCGACCCGGTGGAGGCGCTGCGGCAGCGAGCCCGGGACTACGCCCCGGGCGACACGGACCTGGCGTGGACCCGGATCACCCCGTGGCGGACCCTCGTCGCCGGGGCGTTCGACACCACCAGCGAGCGGGTTGTCGAGGCGACCGTGGTCGCGCCGCCCACCGACCCGACGGCGTCGCTGATGGTCGGTTGGCTGGCCAGCCGGCTTGGCATCACTCCGCGCCGGGTGGACTCCGACGAGTTCCCCCGGATGCGGGAGGTGCAGCTGAGCTGCGCCAACGGTGACCAGCTGACGCTGACCCGCGAGGACAGCATGGCGGTGTTCCGGCGGACGGGCCAGGACGACCGGGCCCTGCCCCTGGTCCGCCGACCGCTCGGTGACGAACTGGCCGAGGAACTGCGCCGTCTGGACGCCGACCAGGTATACGCGGAGGCGCTGGGCGCGACGGTCGGGTTGCGTGGGCTGGAGCAGCGTCCCCCGCAGCGGGTGCACGTCTGGAAGGATCCGGCCACCGCGCAGCGCGCCGAGGCCGGGGTGGCCGCGCACGCCGGCACGAGCGGCGAGGGCTGAGCCCAGCCGGGCACGATGTCGGGGCAGGGCCGGGGTGACACCGGCCCTGCCCCACAACCTCCGGGGCATTCGCCCCGCCACCTCGGGCGTACACGCCCGGGCACGACGCGAGAGCGACCGCCCCGCGGTCGGGAAACGAAGGCGCATCCCATGAGTGAGGCGAGTGTCGCCGTCCACGCCGACGCCGACCTGCTGGCGCAGGCCGTGGCTGCCCGGTTGCTGGTGAAGCTCCTCGACGCCCAGGCCGACCGGGGTGAGGCCTCGGTGGTGCTCACCGGTGGTCGGATCGCCGCGGCCGTGTACCGGGCGGTGGCGACGCTGCCGGCCCGCGACGCGGTGGACTGGTCCCGGGTCGACGTGTGGTGGGGCGATGAGCGGTTCCTGCCCGCCGGTGATCCGGACCGCAACGAAACCCAGGCCCGTGCCGCCCTGCTGGACGTGGTGCCGCTGAACCCGGCCCGGGTGCACCCGATGCCGGCCTCCGACGGCCCGGCCGGCAACGACCCCGAGGCGGCGGCAGCGGCGTACGCGGAGGAGCTGGCGCGCGCCGCCCGCCCCGGGCACGCCACGCTGCCGCACTTCGACGTGCTCATGTTGGGCGTCGGCGAGGACGGGCACGTGGCCTCGGTCTTCCCCGAGCACCCGGTGCACTACGAGACCCGGCCGGTCAGCGCGGTGCGGGGCAGCCCCAAGCCGCCGCCGATGCGGACGACGCTCACCCTCCCGGCGATCAACACCGCCGAGGAGGTCTGGCTGGTGGCCGGCGGCGCTGACAAGGCTCGCGCGGTGGGCATGGCGTTGGCCGGCGCCGGGCCGGTGCAGTTGCCGGCCGCCGGGGTGCACGGCGTGGACCGCACCCGCTGGCTGCTGGACCGAGCGGCGGCGGCCGACGTGCCCGCCCGGCTACGCAGCCTCCGCTGACCGTGAGGAGGGGCCCCGTCCGCGGGGCTCCTCTACTCGCCTCGGCGGCGACGTAGCGCGGCGAGCGCCTCGGCCAGCAACGCCTCCCCCTCCTCGGCGGTGCGCCGCTCCTTCACGTACGCCAGGTGGCTCTTGTAAGGCTCGGCGCGGACCCGCCCTGGCGGGTTCTGCGCGTCCCGGCCCCCGGGCAGGCCGCAGCGGGGGCAGTCCCACAGCGGGGGCGCCTCAGCGTCCGCGGCGATCCGGATGTCGATCCGGTGATCGTTGCGGCACCAGTAGGTGACGTCCTGTCGGGGGGCGGGTTGGTGCCGCTCGTCGGGGCGCATGGGCGCGGACCCGACTCGGGCGCCGCGGATAACGTTGCCACTCGGCACGGCTGCTCGCTCCTGTCGTCGGAGGGGACCCGCCGGCTTTCAGAGGTGGGACGGCGGGCGACGCGGTGCAGCGGAGAAAAGCCTGCGCGCGGCCCGTCGAGTGACGAACCGCGCGCAGATTGTACGACTTTACGAGCCTGCTCAGGTGCCGCTGTTCATCTGGAGGCGTAGCCAGAGCCCGAGCCCGATGATGGCGGCGAACCAGACGACGCTCACCAGAACGGTGTATCGGTCCAGGTTCTTCTCCGCGACCGAGGAGCCGGCGAGGCTGGAACTGACGCCACCGCCGAACATGCTCGACATACCGCCACCCTTGCCGCGGTGCAGCAGGATGAGCATGGTGAGCAGAATGCTCGTGATGACCAGCAACACGATCAACGTGTATGCGAACCAGATCGGCATGGCTGGGGTCAGTCCTCTCGTAGCGATCCTCGCCCGGACAGGTCGGGCACAGCGGCACCGGCCGGTGGACGGGCGGTGTCAAGGATAGCGAGCGATCAGCGGGCGATGTGCTCGGGGAACCGGCAGATCTGCGCGAATTCCTCCGCGTCCAGGCTGGCGCCGCCCACCAGGCCGCCGTCCACGTCCGGCTGGGCCATGATCGAGGCGACGTTGGACGCCTTGACCGAGCCGCCGTAGAGGACCCGGACCTGGTCGGCGGTCTCCTGGTCGAAGCGTTCCGCCAGTCGCTGACGGACCGCCCCGCAGACCTCCTGGGCGTCCTCCGGCGTCGCGGTCTTGCCCGTGCCGATCGCCCAGACCGGCTCGTACGCGATCACGACCTGCCGCACCTGCTCGGGGGTGAGCCCGGCCAGGCCGCCGTCGAGCTGGTCGGAGCAGTGCGCCACGTGCGTGCCCTGCTCGCGCACGTCCAGCCCCTCCCCCACGCAGAGGATCGGGGTGAGGCCGTGCGTCAGCGCCGCCTTCACCTTGGCGTTGACCAGCGCGTCGTCCTCGTGGTGGTAGGCCCGCCGCTCGGAGTGCCCGACCACCACGTACGTGCAGCCGAGCTTGGCCAGCAGTGGGCCGGAGATCTCCCCGGTGTACGCGCCGGACGCGTGCGGGGAGAGGTCCTGCCCGCCGTAGCCGATGAGCAGCTTGTCCCCGTCCACCGCGGTCTGCACGGTACGCAGGTCGGTGAAGGGCGGCAGCACGACCGTCTCGACCGCGGTGAGCTGCTTCTCGGTGAGGCTCGCCGCCAGCTTCTGCACCAGCAGGTTGGCCTCGAGGTGGTTGAGGTTCATCTTCCAGTTGCCGGCCATCAACGGCCGACGGGTGGTGCTCGACATTCAGTTCTCCAGGGCCGCGATGCCGGGGAGGGTCTTGCCCTCGAGGTATTCCAGGGAGGCGCCGCCGCCCGTGGAGATGTGCCCGAAGGACGACTCGTCCAGCCCCAGGGCACGGACCGCCGCCGCCGAGTCGCCGCCACCGACGACGCTGAACGCGTCGGCCTTGGTGATCGCCTCGGCGATCCCCCGGGTGCCCGCCGCGAATGCCGGCATCTCGAACACGCCCATCGGGCCGTTCCAGAAGATCGTCTTCGCCTGGGACAGCACGGCGCTGAAGCCGGCCACCGTTTCCGGGCCGACGTCCAGACCGAGCCGGTGGCTCGGGATGCCGTCGACGCGGACCGTGTCGTGCGTGGCGTCCGGGGCGAACGCGTCCGCGACCACCACGTCGACCGGGAGCATGATCTTGCCGCCGGACCGCTCCAGCAGGTTGCGGCAGGTATCGACCATGTCCTTCTCGAGCAGCGAGGTGCCCACCTCCAGACCCTGGGCCTTGAGGAAGGTGAAGCACATCCCGCCGCCGATGAGCAGCCGATCGACCGTGGGCAGCAGTGCCTCGATCACGGCGAGCTTGTCGGACACCTTCGACCCACCGAGCACCACCACGTACGGCCGCTCGGGGTCGGCGGTGAGCTTGGAGAGCACCTCGACCTCACGCAGCACCAGCCGGCCCGCGACGTGCGGCAGCCGGGCCGGCACGTCGAAGACGCTGGCGTGCTTGCGGTGCACGGCACCGAACGCGTCGTCCACGTACGCGTCGCCGAACGCGGCGAGCTGGTCGGCGAAGGCACCCCGCTCGGCCTCGTCCTTGCTGGTCTCACCCGCGTTGAAGCGCAGGTTCTCCAACAGGGCGACCTGGCCGTCGGCCAGGTCCGCGACGGTGGAGCGGGCGGAATCGCCGACGGTGTCCGTGGCGAAGTGCACCGGCGCGCCGAGCAGCTCACCGAGCCGCCCGGCGACCGGACGGAGGCTGAACTGCGGGTCCGGAGCGCCCTTCGGGCGGCCCAGGTGCGAGCAGACGACCACCTTCGCGCCGGCCTCGACCAGCGCGCCGAGCGTCGGCAGCACCGCGCGGATGCGGCCGTCGTCGCTGATGTCACCGGTCTGCTTGTCGAGCGGGACGTTCAGGTCGGCGCGCACCAGCACGCGCCGACCCGACACCCCCTCGGCGAGCAGGTCGTCGAGGGTCCGGATGGCACTCACAGAGCTAGCCTTCCGTTCGCGACTGCGGGGCTCGCAAGCTCACTCCTCGCGCTCACAGCGAGGAACCGACCAGCTTGACCAGGTCGACCAGACGGTTGGAGTAGCCCCACTCGTTGTCGTACCAGCCGACGACCTTGACCTGGTTGCCGACGACCTTGGTCAGCGGCGCGTCGAAGATGCACGACGCCGGGTCGGTGACGATGTCGGAGGAGACGATCGGGTCCTCGTTGTAGACCAGGATGCCCTTGAGCGGGCCGTCCGCGGCGGCCTTCAGCGCGGCGTTGACCTCGTCCACGGTGGTCTCGCGAGCCACGTTGACGGTGAGGTCGGTGACCGAGCCGGTCGGGATCGGCACCCGCAGGGCGTACCCGTCGAGCTTGCCCTTGAGGTCCGGCAGGACCAGACCGATCGCCTTGGCGGCACCGGTGGAGGTCGGCACGATGTTCAGCGCGGCAGCCCGGGCCCGACGCAGATCCGAGTGCGGCGCGTCCTGGAGGTTCTGGTCCTGGGTGTACGCGTGGATCGTCGTCATCAGACCGTGCTGGATGCCGAACGTGTCGTGCAGGACCTTCGCCATCGGGGCGAGGCAGTTGGTGGTGCACGAAGCGTTGGAGATGATGGTGTGCTTCGCCGGGTCGTAGGTGTCGTGGTTGACACCCATGACGACGGTGACGTCCTCGTTCTTCGCCGGGGCGGAGATGATGACCTTCTTGGCCCCGCCGTCGACGTGCGCCTTGGCCTTGGTGGCGTCGGTGAAGAAACCGGTCGACTCGATGACGACGTCGGCGCCGACCTCGCCCCACGGCAGCTTCGACGGGTCCTTCTCGGCGTACGCCTTGATGGTCTTGCCACCGACGGTGATCTCGTCGGCGGTGGCCTTGACCTCGTAGGGCAGGCGACCGAGGATGCTGTCGTACTTGAGCAGGTGGGCGAGCGTGGCGTTGTCGGTCAGGTCGTTCACCGCCACGACCTCGATGTCGGCGTCAGACGCCAGCACTGCCCGGAAGAAGTTACGGCCGATTCGGCCAAAGCCGTTGATGCCAACCCGGATGGTCACAGGTCCCATCTCCTCGCGTTCTGGTCCGCCGGCTTCAGACAACGGGCCGGCGGGAATGGTGTGCGCCGACCGTTGGAGCCGGCCGTCGACGGTTCATCTCGGCCACCCCGCCGCGCGGTCTGAGGACCTGACCGCCCGAGGCGGTGGGCACGACGAGGAGTGCCGGTGTCGGCCCCCTTGCCGTACGCAACGACCCTATCCGAGCGTGCGGGGCCACGCTGCGCCGGGTCGTGCTCCCGGGCGCACCGTGCGCCCCCACCGTCCTATCAGACCACGAGCATGTCGGGCGTGACGGCTGCTTCCGTATCCGGGATGCCGAGGTCCCGGGCCCGCTTGTCGGCCAGCGCCAGGAGCCGGCGGATCCGCCCGGCGATGGCGTCCTTGGTCAGCGGGGGTTCGGCCAGCGCGCCCAACTCCTCCAGCGACGCCTGCCGGTGCTCCAGGCGCAGCCGCCCGGCGTCGGTCAGGTGGTTGGGCGCCTCGTCGGCGAGGATCTCCAGCGCACGGGTGACCCGGGCGGCGGCGGCGACCGCAGCACGCGCCGAGCGGCGCAGGTTGGCGTCGTCGAAGTTGGCGAGGCGGTTGGCGGTGGCCCGCACCTCGCGGCGTACCCGACGCTCCTCCCAGGCCAGCACGCTGGAGTGCGCGCCGATCCGGGTGAGCAGCGCGGCGATCGCGTCGCCGTCCTTGACCACCACCCGGTCCACCCCGCGCACCTCGCGGTTCTTGGCGGTGATGCCGATGCGGCGGGCCGCGCCGACCAGCGCGAGGGCCGACTCCGGCCCGGGGCAGGTGATCTCCAGAGCGCTGGAGCGGCCCGGCTCGGTGAGCGAGCCGTGTGCCATGAACGCGCCACGCCACGCGGAGACCGCGCAGCACACGTTCGCCGCCACCACGTGCGGGGGCAGCCCACGCACCGGGCGGCCCCGCACGTCGAGCAGGCCGGTCTGCCGCGCGAGGGCCTCGCCGTCCTTGACCACTCGCACGATGAAGTGGCTGCCCTTGCGCAGCCCACCGGAGGCCAGCACGTGGATCTCACTCGGATACCCGTAGACCTCGGCGATCTCCCGCCGTAGCCGCCGGGCCACCGCCCCGGTGTCCAGCTCAGCCTCCACCACCACGCGGCCGGAGACGATGTGCAGCCCGCCGGCGAAGCGCAGCAGTGCGGCCATCTCCGCCCGCCGACAGCAGGGCTTGGGCACGTCGACCCGACTCAGCTCGTCCTTGACCGCGGCCGTCATCGCCATTGTGCGTCCCCTCACGGACCGGTTCCGGCGTGTCGCCGGAGATTACGTACGTGTCTAACGATCGGCACCCAGGACAGGCACCAGCGCGGCGCCCAGGGCAACCGGATCATGGCGGGGAGTGCCGTCGGTGACGGCGACGGGGGCGAGGACCAGGCGGGCACCCAGCGATTCTGCCGCACGTTCGACCGGTTCGGGGTCACCCACCGCCTTGGCATCAGCGAGCACAAGATCCACCTTGAGCTCGGGCAGGTACCAGTGCAGAGCCGCGAGATGGTCGGCGACGGAGAGCCCGAGGGTCTCCTTCTCCGCGGCGAGGTTCAGAGTGACCAGCCGCCGGGCCGAGCTGGACACGATCGCGTCGGCCAGCTGCGGCACCAGCAGATGCGGAAGCACGCTGGTGTACCAGCTGCCCGGCCCGAAGATCAACCAGTCCGCCGCCCCGATCGCCTCGATGGCCTCGGCACAGGCCGGCGGGGCGGCGGGCGTGAGCCGCAACGCTTCGACCCGCCCCGTGGTGACGGCCACCTGGTGCTGGCCACGCACGGTGCGCACCTCGTCGGGGGCGGCCGGGTCGGCGCCGCGTACCTGCGCCTCGATGCCGACCGGCTGGCGGGACATCGGCAACACCCGGCCCACCGCGCCGAGCATCATGCCGGCGTGCTCCAACGCGGCCACCGGGTCGCCGAGCAGCTCCGTGAGGCCACTGAGCACCAGGTTGCCCACCGCGTGCCCGGCCAGCCCGTCGGTGCGGGTCGCCGTCCGGTCGGCGTCGCCGGGCACCGCCGGGTCACCGGCGACGACCTGGGGTACGTCGGCCGGCGCGGTGACGAAGCGGTGCTGGAACAGCCCGGCGCTGCGCCGGGTGGCCGGGTGGTCCCCGGCCAACGCCACCAGCGCCTGGCGCAGATCACCCGGGGGCAGACCACCCCGCTCGGCGCGCAGCCGGCCACTGGAGCCGCCGTCGTCACCCACCGTGACCACCGCGGTGATGTCGAGGTCGAGTTCGGGGGCGCAGTGGCGCAGCGCGCGCAACGAGGCGGACAGCCCGTGCCCGCCTCCGAACGCCACCACCCGCCGGGCCGTCATTCCCGCCCCAGGTCGCGGTGCTGGGCGTTCGCCGCCAACCCGGAGTGGCGCAGCCGGCCGGACAACTCCTCGGCGATGGCCACGCTGCGGTGCTTGCCGCCGGTGCAGCCCACGGCAACCGTGAGGTACCGCTTGCCCTCCCGCTCGAAGCCGGCCGTGGTGGCGTTGACCAGGTCGGCGTACGAGGCGACGAAGGCGTCCGCGCCCTCCTGGCCCAGCACGTACGCGCTGACCGCCTCCTCCCGCCCGGTGTGCTCACGCAGTTCCGGCACCCAGTACGGATTGGGCAGGAAGCGGGCGTCCAACACGAAGTCGGCGTCCGGCGGCAGGCCGTACTTGAAGCCGAACGACAGCACGGTGACCCGCAGCCGGCGGGCGTCCTCGCCGCCGAACAACTCCTCGATGCGCCGACGGAGCTGGTTGACGTTCAGGTGGCTGGTGTCGATGATCACGTCGGCCTGGTCGCGCGCCTCCTCCAGCAACCCGCGCTCCACGGCGATGCCGTCGGCCAGCCGCCCGTCACCCTGCAACGGGTGCGAACGGCGAACGCTCTCGAACCGCCGGATCAACACCTCGTCGTCGGCGTCGACGAAGACCACCCGGGGCGAGAACCCGCGCTCCTTGAGCTCCCGGATCGCCCCGGCCAGGTCCGTGGAGAAGGCCCGCGACCGCACGTCCAGCACCATCGCGGTACGCCGAGCCGCGCCGCCCGCCTTGAACGCCAGCTCGGCCATGTCCAGCATCAGTGCCTGCGGCAGGTTGTCCACCACGTAGTAGCCGACGTTCTCCAACGCCCGGGCAACCGTGCTGCGGCCACCCCCGGAGACACCGGTGACCACCACGAGTGTGGTCTCCGACTCGGCCGCCAGTTGCCCGTCAACGGCAGCCGGGTCGTCGATCCGGTCACCGGCTGTGCGCGCCTCGCTCACCCGTACCCCCAAGCCGTGGCGCCGCGGCCGCCATCGGCCGCGATTGGTCAATCAGCGACTCTATCCCGCCGCCGGGTCGAGGCCGGGCACCCGCCACGGGTCGCCGCGCCACTCGGGTGCGCCGGACGGGCGCTGTCGGGGTGGGCTCGTAGACTCCGCGGATGGCTTCTCCCACCGACCTGCGTACCGAGGACGCGCTGCCGGTGCTGCGCCGGGTGTTCGGCTACGACGCCTTCCGCGGTTTCCAGCAGGACGTGATCGACCATGTGGTCGCCGGCGGCGACGCGCTGGTGTTGATGCCCACCGGTGGCGGCAAGTCCCTGTGCTACCAGATCCCGGCCCTGGTGCGCGACGGGGTCGCGGTCGTCGTGTCCCCCCTGATCGCGCTTATGCAGGACCAGGTGGACGCGCTCACCGCGGTCGGCGTACGCGCCGGGTTCCTCAACTCGACCCAGACCCTCGACGCCCGGCGTCGGGTCGAGGCGGCCTTCGTCGCCGGCGAGCTGGACCTGCTCTACCTGGCTCCGGAGGCGCTCGGCGTCCGCTCCACACTCGGCCTGCTGGACCGGGGGCGCATCTCCCTGTTCGCGATCGACGAGGCGCACTGCGTGTCCCAGTGGGGGCACGACTTCCGCCCCGACTACCTGGCGCTGTCGATGCTGCACGAGCGCTGGCCGCAGGTCCCCCGGATCGCGCTGACCGCCACCGCCACCAGCGCCACCCGCACCGAGATCGCCACCCGCCTCAAGCTCGACGACGCCCGGCACTTCGTGGCCAGCTTCGACCGGCCCAACATCCAGTACCGGATCGTGCCCAAGCGGGAGCCCCGCAAGCAGCTGCTGGCCCTGCTGCGCGACGAGCACCCCGGCGACGCCGGGATCGTCTACTGCCTGTCCCGGGCCTCGGTCGACAAGACGGCGGAGTTCCTCACCGCAAACGGGGTCGCGGCCCTGCCCTACCACGCCGGGCTGGACTCGGCGACGCGCGCCGCCAACCAGCAGCGCTTCCTGCGCGAGGACGGCCTGGTCATGGTGGCCACCATCGCCTTCGGCATGGGCATCGACAAGCCCGACGTCCGGTTCGTCGCCCACCTCGACCTACCCAAGTCCGTCGAGGGCTACTACCAGGAGACCGGCCGCGCCGGGCGGGACGGCCTGCCGTCGACCGCCTGGCTGGCGTACGGGCTGCAGGACGTGGTCCAGCAACGCAAGATGATCGAGACGTCCGACGGCGACCTCGCCCACCGCCGCAACCTCGCCGCACACCTGGACGCCATGCTCGCCCTTTGCGAGACGGTGCGCTGCCGCCGGGTCCAACTGCTCGAATACTTCGGCGACACGACGACGTCCGCCTGCGGCAACTGCGACACCTGCCTCACCCCGCCGGAGTCCTGGGACGGCACGGTCGCCGCCCAGAAGTTGCTCTCCGCCGTCTTTCGTCTCGACCGCGAACGCAACCAGCGCTTCGGCGCAGGGCACTGCATCGACATCCTGCTCGGCAAGCAGACCGACAAGATCAGCCAGTACGGTCACGACTCGCTGACCGTCTTCGGCATCGGCTCCGAGCTCAGTGAGGCAGAGTGGCGGGGTGTGGTCCGGCAACTGCTCGCCGAAGGGCTGCTCGCCGTGGAGGGCGACTACGGCACGCTCGCGCTGACCGAGGCGAGCACCGACGTCCTCGGCCGCCGCCGCACAGTGACGATGCGCCGCGAACCGGAGAAGCCGGCCTCGAGCCGCTCATCGAAGCCGCGCGGCTCGTCCACCGTCGTGACCGAGCTGACCCCGGCCGCCACGTCGCTCTTCGAGCGGCTGCGCGCCTGGCGGGCGGCCACCGCCAAAGAACAGGGCGTCCCGGCGTACGTGATCTTCCACGACGCCACGCTGCGACAGATCGCCAGTGACGCGCCGGGCACGCTGGCCGACCTGTCCCGCGTCAGCGGGGTCGGAGAGAACAAACTCGCCAAGTACGGCGAGCAGATCCTGACCGTCCTCACCACCGACTGAGCATGCCGAAGGGCCGGGCCCCCGTGGTGGGGGGTCCGGCCCTTCGGTGTTGTGTTTGTGGGTCAGCTGGTGGAGTAGCCGCGGGTGGCGATCCAGTCGGCGAGGTGCTCGACGCTGATCCAGTAGGAGGCGGTGTTCGGGTCGGCGGAGTCGGCGATCTTCACGGTCTGGCCGTTGTCGCGGTAGCCGACGACGCTGATGTAGTGCCCACCTTCGTAGGAGTGGGTGGTGCCGTCGGTGTCGGTGCTGGTGCCGGCGATGTTCGCGACCACGGCCCGGCCGTCGTCGACGGTGGTCATGACGTCGGTGCGCAGCTTGTCGGTCTGCTTGGCGTCAGCGGCGGGGGTGCTGATCTCCACGGAGTGGTAGGCGTCGGCCTTACCGGTCTCCTTGTTCAGCACCGGGGTGATGTCGTTGATGGAGTTGGTGCCGGCCTCGGTGGTGCCCATCTCCTTGGCCATGTCGTCGACGTTGATGTTCTTGCCCTGCACACTCAGGGCGTTACGGGTCGCGGCGGGACCGCAGTAGTAGAAGTTCGGCTGCGCCTCGTAGCGCACACCCAACTCCCGCTCACCGTTCTTGCGGTCGGTCTGCGTCTGACCGGCCGGCTTGGCGGTGGTGGGGGCGGCGAACGCGGCGCTCACGGGGCCGACGATCGCGCCGCCGGTGAAGGCGAGCCCAGCAGCGGTCAGAGCGGTCTTACGAATCAGATCGGTACGCATGATGGCGTGCTCCTCTGCATCGGGGGTGCGCAACACACCAGGGGGGTGGTGGGCTGCGCGAAGAAGTCCAAGGGGATCTGCCCGGCGGCCCCGGGGGGCCGGCGTCGGGTGTCTCAGGGGGATGTAACCGTGGCGGCCCAGCGGATGTTCCCGGCCGGTGCGCGCCGCCCCACGACCCGAAAGTCGCGGTGGCATGCCAGGTATAACGACCCCGCCCGGCCCACGATTCCGCCGCCGGGGTGGCGCCGACCACGGGACACCGACCCCCAAACCAGACAGCCACCCCAGGACCACATCCGTCGAACCGGACACCGACGCCCCCAACCCCGGGCGCGGGCAATCCAAGATCCGCGCACTTTCCGGGAAAGTGCTGCCTCACACCACGGCGAGGCAGCAAGTTCCCTGAAGCTGCGCGGATCTTGACCAGGGTGCGGATGCCGGACACCGCCCGCGGGGACGCCAAAACGCGACGCGCCACCCCAAGATCGTGCTCGATCCAGGAAACAGGCCCCATCCGGTCGCGACGAGGCCACTACAACCTGGATCGAGCACGATCATGCGTGCCGCACGACTGACCCCGAGACCGCGAGGGCGCGACGTCAGGTGCTGGGGGTCGCCTCCGCGCTTTCGTCGGTCTTCGTGTCCTTGTCGAGGGCGGCCAGGATCGCCTCCGCGGTACGCCGGCCGACCCCGGGCACTTCGGTGATCTCCTCGACTGTTGCGGCGGAGAGCCGCTTGAGTGAGCCGAAGTGACGCAGCAGCGCCTTGCGCCGCACCTCCCCCAGGCCGGGTACGTGGTCCAGCGCCGACTCGGTCATACGCTTGGAGCGGCGCTGCCGGTGGAAGGTGATGGCGAACCGGTGGGCTTCGTCACGGACCCGTTGCAGCAGGTAGAGGCCCTCCGAGGTGCGCGGCAGGATGACCGGGAACTCGTCGTCGGGGAGCCAGACCTCCTCCAGCCGCTTGGCCAGCCCGCACAGGGCCACGTCGTCGATGCCCAGGTCGGCGAGGGCCTGCGCGGCTGCGGCGACCTGTGGGGCACCGCCGTCGACGACCACCAGCTGCGGCGGGTACGCGAACTTCCGCGGTCGGCCGGTGGTCGGATCGATCAGGACACCGACCTGCGGCTCGGCCGCGTCTTCCGGGGCGGCCGGGTCGTCGGCTGACTCCACCCCCACCTCGCCCGTCTCGGCCCTGGCGTCCAGGTAGCGGGCGAAGCGGCGGCGGAGCACCTCGGACATCGCGGAGAGGTCGTCGGTGGCGCCTCGGACGATGAACCGCCGGTACTCGCTCTTGCGGGGCAACCCGTCCTCGAAGACCACCATGCTGGCGACCACGTCGGTGCCCTGGATCTGGGAGATGTCGAAACACTCGATGCGCAGCGGCGAGGTGCGCATGCCCAGTGCCTCGCTGATCTCGTCCAGGGCCTTGCCCCGGGTGGTCAGGTCACCGGACCGCTTCAGCTTGTGCCGCGCCAGCGCGTCCTTGGCGTTGCGCTCGACCGTCTCCATCAGTGCGCGTTTGTCGCCGCGCTGCGGCACCCGCAGCGACACCCGGCTGCCCCGGTGGTTGGAGAGCCATTCGGCCAGCGCGTCGGCATCCGCGGGCAACTCGGGCACCAGCAACTCCCGGGGCACGTCGGCTTCGCCGTGCTCGCCCCCGTACACCTGGGTGCAGAAGTGGTGGACGAGGTCGCCGGTGGTCAGGTCTTCGGTCTTTTCGACGACCCAGCCGCGCTGGCCGCGGACCCGGCCGTCGCGGACGTGGAAGACCTGGACGGCCGCCTCGAGCGGGTCGTCGGCGAACGCGACCACGTCGGCGTCGGTGCCGTCGCCCAACACCACGGTCTGCTTCTCCATGGCGCGGCGCAGCGCGGCCACGTCGTCGCGCAGTTTGGCGGCCCGCTCGAACTCAAGCTGCTCGCTCGCCTCGGTCATCTCGCGCTCGATCTTGCGGACCATGGTGTCGGTGCGCCCGGCCATGAAGTCGCAGAACCCGTCGACGATGGCGCGGTGTTCGTCGGCGGAGACGGTGCCGACGCACGGCGCCGAGCACTTGCCGATGTAGCCGAGCAGGCAGGGACGGCCGACCTGGCCGGCCCGTTTGAACACCCCGGCGGAGCACGTCCGGGCGGGGAAGACCCGCAGCAACAGGTCGAGGGTCTCCCGGATCGCCCAGGCATGTGAATACGGACCGAAGTAGCGCACTCCCTTGCGTTTGGCGCCGCGCATCACCTGTAGCCGTGGGTAGTCCTCGTCGAGGGTGACGGCCAGGTAGGGGTACGACTTGTCGTCGCGGTAGCGGACGTTGAACCGCGGGTCGTACTGCTTGATCCAGGTGAACTCCTGCTGGAGCGCCTCGACCTCGGTGCCGACGGTGATCCAGTCCACCGACTCGGCGGTGGTGACCATCTGCCGCGTGCGGTCGTGCAGGTTCCAGACGTCGCCGAAGTAGGAGTTGAGTCGGCTGCGCAGGTTCTTCGCCTTGCCGACGTAGATCACGCGGCCGGTGCCGTCACGGAAGCGGTAGACCCCCGGTGACTCCGGGATGGTGCCGGGTGCGGGACGGTAGGTCGAGGGGTCAGCCACGCCAGCAAGCCTAGTCCGCAGCACCGACACCCCCGGGCCAGCGCTAGATCCACTCGGTTTCCAGGAAGTCGGGGTGTTGACGGGCGGCGGACACCCCGACTTCCCAGAATGGGAGTTGATCATGCAGCGGGCCGGACCCGCACCGATCAGGCCAGGGAGATCTGGTCTCCGGTGACCTTGATGTTCTTGGGCGGCAGCGGCTTGGTGGCCGGGCCGGCCTTCACCGAGCCGTCCTCGATCGAGAACTTGCTGCCGTGGCAGGTGCAGTTGATGGTGCCGCCGTCGACGTTCGTCACCGGGCAGTTCTGGTGGGTGCAGATCGGGCTGAAGCCCTTGAACTGGCCGGGGGTGGGCTGGGTGATGACGACGCCCTGGGTGGTGAGGACCTTGCCGCCGCCGACCGGGATGTCGGAGGTGGTGGCCAGCGACTGGGCGCCCTGCCGGTCGCCGCCGCCGGCGTCACCGGTGCTGGGCACCGCCGGGCCGCCGCTGGTGGGGGCATCGCTGCCGCTGCCGTCGTCACTGCCGCAGGCAGCCAGGACGACGGCCGCGCCGACCGCCCCGACCCCGGTGAGCAGGGTGCGACGGGTCCGCGTACCCGGATCGGTCAGCGCCTGATCGTCACTCATGCCTCGCCTCTCTGTAGCCCGCTGCGCCGGTCAGAAAGCCGGCCACACTTCTCCACACGGGCAACTGTGCCGGATGGTTCATCGCAGCACTTGTCCGACCCAGGAAATGGGACGGGGCGGGCTCCAGACCGGCTCGCCCGCGCCGCAATCGGCGCGCGCCAACCCGATCGAACCCGCCCCACCACTGCCACGCCGTCGACCGCCGCGGCGGCCTCCGGAACGACGAACCAAGGTCAGCGCGCGCCGGCCGGCACCTTGCGGCTGGCCCGTGCCTTGGTCACACCGTTGGCCTTGGCCGCCCGGGTGGTGGCGGCGGCCGCGCCCTTGGCCTTGCCGTCGAGCTTGAGCACCTGCCGCAGGAACTCACCGGTGTGGCTCTCAGCCACCTCGGCGACTTCCTCGGGGGTGCCGGTGGCGAGCACCATGCCGCCCCGGTGGCCGCCCTCCGGACCCATGTCGATCAGCCAGTCGGCCGTCTTGATCACGTCGAGGTTGTGCTCGATGGTGATCACCGTGTTGCCCTTGTCGACCAGCCCTTCCAGCACCATCAGCAGCTTGCGGATGTCCTCGAAGTGCAGACCGGTGGTCGGCTCGTCGAGCACGTAGACCGTCCGCCCGGTGGAGCGCTTCTGCAACTCGGAGGCGAGCTTGACCCGCTGCGCCTCACCGCCGGAGAGGGTCGGCGCGGGCTGGCCGAGGCGGACGTAGCCCAGGCCGACGTCGACGAGGGTCTTGAGGTGCCGGTGGATGGCCGGGATGGCGGAGAAGAACTCGGCGGCCTCCTCGATCGGCATTTCCAGCACGTCCGAGACGGTCTTGCCCTTGTAGTGCACCTCAAGGGTCTCCCGGTTGTACCGGGCGCCCTTGCAGACCTCGCAGGGGACGTACACGTCGGGCAGGAAGTTCATCTCGATCTTGATGGTGCCGTCACCGGAACACGCCTCGCAGCGCCCACCCTTGACGTTGAACGAGAACCGGCCGGGGCCGTACCCGCGCACCTTCGCCTCGGTGGTCTCGGCGAAGAGCTTGCGGACGTGGTCCCAGACCCCGGTGTAGGTGGCCGGGTTGGAGCGCGGCGTCCGGCCGATCGGCGACTGGTCCACGCCGACGACCTTGTCCACGTGCTCCAGACCGGAGACCCGGGTGTGCCGGCCGGGCACCAGCCGGGCGCCGTTGATCTGGTTGGCCAGCACCGCGTACAGGATGTCGTTGACCAGCGTCGACTTGCCCGAGCCGCTGACCCCGGTGACCGCGATCAGCTGACCCAGCGGGAACGAGACACTCAGGTTGCGCAGGTTGTGCTCGCGCGCGCCGTGCACCACCAACTCCCGGGCCGGATCCTGCGGGCGGCGCTCCGTCGGCGTCGGGATCGACCGACGCCCGGACAGGTATGCCCCGGTGATCGACTCCTTGTTCTTCAGCAGCGCCGGCACGGAACCGCTGTGCACGATCTTGCCGCCGTGCTCACCCGCGCCGGGCCCGATGTCGACGATCCAGTCGGCGGTGCGGATCGTGTCCTCGTCGTGCTCCACCACGATCAGCGTGTTGCCCAGCCCGCGCAGCCGGATCAGGGTCTCGATCAGCCGGTGGTTGTCGCGCTGGTGCAGCCCGATCGACGGCTCGTCGAGCACGTAGAGCACGCCCACCAGGCCGGAGCCGATCTGGGTGGCCAGCCGGATGCGCTGCGCCTCACCGCCGGACAGCGTGCCGGCCGGACGGTCCAGGGAGAGGTAGTCCAGGCCCACGTCGAGCAGGAACCGCAGCCGGGCGTTGATCTCCTTGAGGACCCGCTCGGCGATCATCTTCTGCCGGTCGGTCAGCTCGATGCTGGCGAGCAGGTCGGCGCACTCCCCCACGGACAGGTTGCAGACCTCGGCGATGCTCTTGCCGGCCAGCGTGACCGCGAGCACCTCGGGCTTGAGCCGGGCGCCGCCGCACGCCGCGCACGGCACGTCGCGCATGTAGCCCTCGTACTTGTCGCGGGACCACTCGGACTCGGTGTCGGAGTGCCGGCGCTCGATCCACTGCACCACGCCCTCGAAGCCGGTGTAGTAGGAGCGCTCGCGGCCGTACTTGTTGCGGTAGCGCACGTGCACCTGATCGTCGGAGCCGTGCAGGATCGTCTTCTGCGCCCGCGCCGGCAACGCCCGCCACGGGGTGTCGACATCGAAGTGCTGGGCCTGGCCGAGGGCCTCCAGCAGGCGCAGGAAGTATTCCAGGTTGTGCCCGGTGGACCAGGGCTGGATGGCGCCCTCACGCAGGCTGCGCTCCGGGTCGGGGACCAGCAGCTCCGGGTCGACCTCCTTCTTGGTGCCCAGGCCGGTGCACTCCGGGCAGGCGCCGTACGGCGCGTTGAAGGAGAAGACCCGGGGCTCGAGATCCTCGATGGCCAGCGGGTGGTCGTTGGGGCAGGCCAGGTGCTCGGAGTAGCGGCGTTCCCGGTCCGGGTCGTCCTCCGGGAGGTCGACGAAGTCGAGCAGCACCAGACCAGTGGACAAGCCCAGGGCGGCCTCGACCGAGTCGGTCAGCCGCTGCTTGGCGCTCGGCTTGACGGTGAGCCGGTCGATCACCACCTCGATGGTGTGCTTCTCCTGCTTCTTGAGCTTCGGCGGCTCGGTCAGCGGGTGCACCACGCCGTCGACCCGGGCCCGGGCGTAGCCCTTGGCCTGCAGCTCGGCGAAGAGGTCGACGTACTCGCCCTTGCGGCCACGGATGACCGGGGCGAGCACCATGAACTTGGTGCCCTCGGCCATGGCGAGCACCCGGTCGACGATCTGCTGGGGGCTCTGCCGGGAGATCCGCTCGCCGCAGACCGGGCAGTGCGGCTCGCCGATGCGGGCGTAGAGCAGGCGCAGGTAGTCGTAGACCTCGGTGATGGTGCCGACGGTCGAGCGCGGGTTGCGCGAGGTGGACTTCTGGTCGATGGAGACGGCGGGGCTCAGGCCCTCGATGAAGTCGACGTCTGGCTTGTCCATCTGACCGAGGAACTGCCGGGCATACGACGAGAGCGACTCGACGTAGCGGCGCTGCCCCTCGGCGAAGATCGTGTCGAAGGCCAGGCTCGACTTGCCCGACCCGGACAGCCCGGTGAACACGATGAGCGCATCCCGGGGCAGGTCGAGACTGACGTCACGCAGGTTGTGCTCGCGCGCGCCACGGATGATCAGTCGGTCGGCCACTGTGCGTGTACTCCCGGGAGAAGATGAAGCGAAGGATCTGTCCCGCTCTGGGGTGGTTCGGAGCGGTCGTGCGGGCGCGGAAAACACGCCTCGGCAACTCTAGCTCCGAGGTATGACAGTTTTCCCCGCCCGCACATTCCCCCAGCTCAGCCCGGTCGGCCGCGTCCGGTCAGTAGCCCCCGGGGGCCGGTGGCCGGGCCGCCCGACGCCGGGCCGAACGCCACCCGCCGCGCCGCTCCGCCGCCACCCGCGCCTCGCGCCGTCGGCTCTCGTGGCCCAACTCCCCCTGCAACCGCCGCCAGTTCTCCCACCGGCGGGTGGAGAGCTCGCCGGTGTGCAGCGCATCGCGGACCGCGCAGGCGGGCTCGCCGTCGTGCCCGCAGTCGGCGTACCGGCAGCCCACGGCCAGCCCGGCGATGTCGGCGAACGCCCGGTCGAGCCCGGCCGCGCCGTCCAGCAGGCCGACCGCCCGCACACCGGGTGTGTCGATCACCGCGCCGCCGCCAGGGATTGGCACGAGCGCCCGCCAGGTGGTGGTGTGCCGCCCCTTGCCATCGACCCGTCGGATCGACTGGGTGGGCATCATCACCGCCCCGACCAGGGCGTTGACCAGGCTCGACTTGCCGGCACCGGACGGCCCGAGCAGGCCGAGCGTGCGGCCGGGCGTCACCTCGGCGCGCAGCGGGCCCAACCCGATGCCACGCTCGGCGCTGACCGGCAGCACCGGCACCCCGGGGGCGACCGCGGCCAACTGGCGGGCCAGCGCGGCCGGGTCGGCCGCGAGGTCGGCCTTCGTGAGCACGACCAGCGGCCGGGCGCCGGACTCGTGGGCCAGGGCGAGCAGTCGCTCGATCCGGGCCACATCCGGCTCGGGGTGCACCGGCTCCACCACGGCGGCCGCGTCGAGGTTGGCGGCCAGCACCTGGCCGCTGGCGTCCTTGCCGGCGGTACGCCGAATCAGCGCGGCCCGTCGCGGCAACACCGCCTCCACGGTGACGCGGCGGTCCGGCCAGTGGGTGAGCAGCACCCAGTCCCCGGCGCAGGGCAGCGCGGACGGGTCTCGGGCGGCGGCGGCCAGCACCGCCCCGCCGAGGCTGGCCCGGACCGGCCCGGCCACCGTGAGCACCGTGCAGACCCCTCGGTCCACCCGGGCCACCCGACCGGGGTGGTGCTCGCCGCGTCGCGCGGCGTACGCCGCCCGCTCGGCGTCCCAGCCGAGGGCGGTCAGATCGATCGTCATGGCATCCTCATCGGTGTCGAAGCTGGTGATGGCGGAACACGCGTGCCACGTCCGGCATGATCACCACCTCCGTCCGATGTCCCGGTGCCGCGTCTGCCGCTGACGGTAGGTGGCGGGCCGACGCGCCGAAAGCGATTTCCCCGGCGACGGCGCGCCGGCGGACCGCTAGGGTCGACGGGTGACCACGGATCCGCTGTTGCTGATGGGCGAGGTGGACGCGGCCACCAGCCGGCTCCTGCGTACCGCCGCTTCTTTCGACGCCGCGGACCTGGCCGCCGCGTCGCTGCTGCCGGGATGGACGCGCGGCCACGTGCTGGCGCATCTGGCGCGCAACGCCGACGGCTTCGTCAACCTGCTCACCGCTGCCCGCACCGGGGAGTCGCTGCCGATGTACGCGTCTCTGGCGGCCCGCACGGCGGACATCGACGCCGGCTCGGTCCGGCCACCCGCCGAGCACCTGGACGACCTGCGGCGTACCGCGGACCTGTTCACCGAGGCGGTCGCGGCGATGCCGACCGAGGCCTGGGCGGCGACGGTGCAGGCACGTCGGGGTCCGTGGCCGGCAGCCCTGCTCGTCTGGGGCCGCCTGCGCGAGATCGAGGTGCACCACCTCGACCTGGCGGCCGACTACCGACCCGCCGACTGGTCGGAGACGTTCGCCCACCGACTGCTGCGCGAGGCCGCCACCCATCACGCGAACGGGCCGACACCGCCGTCGATGGTGCTCCGCCTCGACGGCAGCGAGCACGAGGTGGTCATCGGGGACCGCGCCGGCGCCCCGATCGTCGCCGGTCCCGTCTCCGACCTCGCCGCCTGGCTGATCGGCCGCGCCAACGGCGACCCGCTCTCCGTCACCCCCGACGGTCCCCTGCCTACTCCACCGGAATGGATATAGAAACCTCATGACATACAGCGGAGACGTCACCCACGGCAGCGCGCCGGCGGTACGCGAGCTGGACGGGCTGACCATCAGCAAGCTGTCGGTCGGCCCGATGGACAACAACGCCTACCTGCTGCGCTGCACGGGCACCGGTGATCAGGTGCTGATCGACGCCGCCAACGAGGCACCCCGGCTGCTGGAGCTGATCGGCGACGGCGGGCTCACCGCCGTGGTGACGACCCACCAGCACATGGATCACTGGGTGGCGCTGGAGGAAGTGGTCGCCAAGACCGGGGCACGGGTGCTGGTGCACGCCGACGACGCGGCCGGGCTGCCGATCGAGGCGGAGCGCCTGGCCGACGGCGACACCGTGCCGGTCGGCGACTGCGCGCTGGAGGTCATCCACATCAAGGGGCACACCCCGGGCTCGATCGCGCTGCTCTACCGGGACCCGGCCGGCACCCCGCACCTCTTCACCGGCGACAGCCTCTTCCCCGGTGGTGTCGGTAACACCGACAAGGACCCGGAGCGCTTCGCCGCGCTGATCGACGACGTCGAGCACAAGCTGTTCGGCCAGCTGCCGGACGACACCTGGTTCTACCCCGGCCACGGCAAGGACAGCACCCTGGGAGCAGAACGCCCAGCCCTCCCCCAGTGGCGAACCCGAGGCTGGTAACCCCACCACCAAGATCACCAAACGCTGACCGAACACCGCCAAGATCCAACCCCCGTCGGCGGACGCGGCACCAACGGACGAGCCGCCAGCACGACGGGGGCGGGGGCCTGCCGTGCCCGGCGGAGGGATCAAGCCTGACCGCCCGGAGCCGGGCACGGCAGGCCCCCGCCCCACCACCGCAACCAAGAACCCTCGCCCACCACCGCAACCAAGAGCCCCCGCCCCACCACCGCAACCAGAGACAGCTCAGCCGGTCAGAGCGAAGAGCCGTCGCCGAGCCCCCAGCAGCACGACGAATGCCAACACCAGCCCGACCCCCATGGTGACCAGCAGCGGGCTGGGCTCCCCCGGCAGCAGCCCGGCCAGCGACCGGGACGCGGTGCCCAGCGCGAGGTAGAGACCGGCCCAGGCGGCCGCGCCGATCGTCGCGCAGCCGAGGAATCGACGGTACGACATCCGCAGCCCACCGGCGGCCAGCGGAAGCAGCGCGTTGAACACGGGCAGGAACGGCGCGACGACCATCATCCGGCCGCCACCGCGTCGCAGGATTCCCTCCGCCGCCGTCCAGCGCGTCTCACCGATCCAGCCGCCGATCCGACTGTGTCGCAGCGACTCGGAGTAGCGCCGGCCGATCAGGAAGCTCAGGGACCAGCCGGCCAGGCAGCCGACCAGCACCGCGGCGAAGGTGGCCAGCCCGGTGGTCGGGCGGCCCACCCCGACGGCGGCCAGGATCGCCACGTCGCCGGGGATCAGGACACCGAGCAGGGGTACGGCGTCGAAGAGCATGACGAGCCCGAGCGCACCCATCAGCAGCAGGATGGGCAGTTCTCCGATCTGGGCAAGCCATTGCGTCATGCCTCGTACGCTATGGCCGTCCCACCACCCTGGACATCCGGTCGTAGCCCCCAGCAACCCCTGGTTTCCGCCTCGGGGTCGCCCCTGAGGCGGCGTCTCCACCTCAGTCGGGTCGCAGCACCTGCACCCACCGTAGCGACGAGTCGACCGACGGTTCGGTGGTGGGCACCGGGTAGTCGGCCAGCACGGTCAGGCGGTCCGCCGGTAGGTGCCCCCGGCCGGGGTCGCCGACCAGCACCTCGGCACCTCCGGCGGCGGCCCTCTGCAGGTACGGCAGCATCCGGTCGGCCATCGCGCGGTCGTAGAAGACGTCCCCGGCAACCACCAGGTCGGCCTCCGCGTCGGTGCGGTCGAGCAGGTCGTCCCCGAAGGCGTCGACGGCGACCTGGTTGGCCCGCGCGTTGAGTGTGACGGCGGCAACGGCGTACGGGTCGATGTCGTTGGCGATCACCTCTGCGGCGCCGGCCAGCGCGGCGGCGATGGCCACCAGTCCCGATCCGGCGGCGAGGTCGAGCACCCGGCGGCCGGCGGCGAGCTCCGGGTGGTCGAGGATGTGGCGGGCCAGGGCCTGCCCTCCCGCCCAGGCGGACGCCCAGTACGGCGCGGGCAGGGGGTGCCCGGCGGCGGCCTCCATCCGAGCCCACCAGACGATCGCGTCCTCGGCCAGGTACAGACGCACCTCGGGGACGAACGGAGTGGGCATCAACCGGAGCCGGTCCAGCCCTGCGCCCGGCGCGTCGATCTCGCGCTCCAGCTCGGTCAGCGCGTCGGCTGCGGTACCTTTCATCGGCGCAAGCATGCCCCAGCGGAGGGTGGTCGGGGCGGCTTTCACGTGCCGGCGCGCAGAGTTCACCCGACTTCACAGAAAGACCTACGGCACTTCGGCCAGCGGATCCGGGTTTTGCCCGTTACTGTCGGACAGGTACGGGCGATCATCGGCCACAGGCCGAGGGTCAGCCGCTTTGAACAGGGAGAGATGCATGGCAACCGGCACGGTTAAGTGGTTCAACTCGGAAAAGGGCTTCGGCTTCATCGAGCAGGACGGTGGAGGGCCGGACGTGTTCGTCCACTACTCCGCCATCGCTTCGAGCGGATACCGGGAGCTCAACGAGGGCCAGAAGGTCGAGTTCGAGGTGACCCAGGGGCAGAAGGGTCCGCAGGCGGACAACGTCCGCCCGATTTAGCTCGTGCCGGTGACGGCGGCCGGTCTCCGGCCGCCGTCGCAGCGCACTCAAGACGCCGCCGGGGCGGCGGGCAGGTCCCGCCGCCTCCGGATTGGCCCGATCAACAGAATCAACGGGGTGACCGCCAGCCAGGCGGTCATCACGACGATTGCCGTCCTGGCGCCGTAGTGCGCGCCGACGGCACCGGCCAGCACGGCTGCCAACGGGATCGTGCCGTAGTTGAGCAGATGCATGCTCACCGTCACCCGGCCCAGCAGGTGGTGCGGCGTGTAGGTCTGCCGGAAGGCTCCCTTGACGACGTTGCCGATGGTCACGCCGAGGCCGATCAAAAGGCCGCCGAGGGCCGGCCAGGCCAACCCGATGCCGGGCGCGGCCAGCGGGATGAGCAGTGCGGGCGGGCCGGTGAGCACCGCCCCGATCAGCAGTGCCCGTGCGGTGCCACAGCGCCGGGCCAGCGTGGTGGCGAGTAGCGCCCCGATGATCCCTCCGGCGCTCATCACCCCGACCAGCGCGCCCACCAGGCCCGGTTCGAGACGCAACTCACGGACCAGGAAGACCACCAGGACGGCCTGGTAGCCGGTCAGCCCGATGTTGCTGGCCGCGCCGAAGACCGTCAGCACCCGCAGGTACGGGTCTCGGATGACGAAGCGCAGCCCCTCGGCGATGTCCCGGCGCAGTGATCGGGACCGGTCCACTCGGCGAACGCGCGGTTCGACGGTGCGGATCCGCAGCAGCAGGGCTGCGGAGAGCAGGAACGTGAGCGCGTCCAGCAGCAGCGCGGCGACGGCACCGGTGAGCTGGGCGATCAGGCCGGCGAGGCCGGGCCCGACGACGTAGCTCACGGTCTGGGTCGCCTGTAGCTTGGCGTTGCCCTCCGGCAGTTGCTCGGGTCGCAGCAGCACCGGCAGGTACACCTGGTCGGCGGTCTCGAAGAAGACCCGCGCGGCGCCGGCGCTGAGGGCGACCACCAGCAGGTGCATGACGGTGAGCCGGTCCAGCACGGCGGCCAGCGGCACGCTGAGGAACGCCAACGCGCAGAGCAGGTCGCAGATCACCATCACCGGTCGACGGGGCAGACGGTCCACCCAGGCGCCGGCCGGCAGGCCGATCAGCAGCCAGGGCAGCCAGGCCGCGGCGGTGAGCACCGCCACCTGGAAGGTGCCGGCGTCGAGAACGGCGACCGCGACCAGGGGCAACGCGACGGTGGTGACACTGCTGCCGACGCTGCTGACGGCCTGGCCGGCCCAGAGCAGCCGGAAGTCGCGGTGCCGCAGCAACCCGCCGGCCCGGCGGACGGGGGTCGGGTCGCGGCGGGTGGCGGCGGTCACGGTCGCGCCGGCACGCCGTGGACGAACACGAAGACCGGCCGGCGGTCGGCGTCGTCGTCGGGCAGGTCCCGGTTGGCCCAGCGCGAGAGGATGCCGATCATCTCGCGGCTCAGCTCGGCCAGTTCGGCAGGCGTGAGGCGCAGCCAGTGGTCGGTGGAGAACGGCGCGTCGTCCCAGGATGCCTGCTCGGCCTCGTCGGCGGCGTGCCATGCGCGGGCCAGTGCGACGTGCCGGTCCAGGTTGAGCGAGGTGGCGGCGTCGGCGACTGCCCGAGCGGCCGGGTCGGCGTCGAAGTCGGTGTTGGACCAGCGCAGCCCTCGGGTGACGAGCCGCCACCACCGCTCGCGCCGGTCCCGGGCCAGCTCGGGGGCCTCGGTGACCAGGTCTGCGGCCGCGAGGACCTTGAGGTGGTGGCTGACGTTCGCCGGTGCCTGGTCGGTGCGCTCGGCGAGCAGGCCGACGGTCGACGGCCCGTGCACCTTGAGCACGTCCATCAGCCGGCGGCGCAGCGGGTGGGCCATGGCGGCGAGGACCCGCGAGTCGGTGACCTGGCGTACGTCGGAGCTTTCCATGACTGCCAGACTGGCATCCGCAACAACTGTTGCGCAATACTTATTGCCCAACAGCTGTTGCGGAATGAACGTGAAGAGGGGCGACCCGGCGGCTACGGGCCGCCCCTCGCTCAGGCGACCAGCCGGCGGGCCAGCTCGTCGGCTACCTGCTTGGCCATGGTGGGCGGGATCGCGGCGGCGATCTTCTCCGGCGTCAGCGAGGCCAGCACGCCCTGGACGATCGCCGGCTCGTCGGTGAAGTCCTGCTTGGACAGCGCCGTCAGTGCGGTCTGCAGGGTGGTCACCTGCGCGGCGAGCGACTTCAGCGTCGGGTGCGCCGGCACGTAGTTCGGGACGGTGGCATCCTCACCCATCGCCATCCGGGTGTAGATCTGCCCGACCGGGTTGCGGCCGTCCAGCACGGTGAGGTTCTTGTGAACGGTGGCCAGCCAGTTGTGCTCTTCGGGGGTCATGTCGTCGTCCTCCAGGAGTCCGATGGAGCTGAGGTAGCGGCGGAACAATGGCCGCTGGTCGCGACCCGCCTTGGTGGCGTCACGAAAGAAGCTGAAGTGGGTGTGCCAGCGGTGCGAGCTGTCGCCGGTGGTGCGCTTGCCGAGGCGATCCCACCGCTTCACCGTGGTGCCGTTGGTGCTGTAGATAATCTCGCGGATGTCCCGGGTGTCGGCCGCGTTCGCGGCGCACTGCGCCACGCACCAGACCGAGAAGCTGGCCAGGGTGTGCGTACGGCCACCGGAGCGGACCTCGAACCCGCCGACGTCCAGCGCCGCCGCGTCGAGGGTCAGGCCGGCGCGGTCCCGGGGTGACTCGACCACCGAGTAGTCGTTGGTGACCACCCGGTCCGATCCGCAGTGGTAGCCGCCCCGGTGGGCCGGGTCGCCGACGATGCCGACCTCCGCCGGCTCCAGGTCCGCGTCGCGGACGGTCTTCGGGTCGACGTTCAGATGGGTGAGAAGCAGGCTTCGGACGGCCAGTAGGTTAGCCGGGGCCCGGGTCATGGGGTCCCCCTCTCTGCTGAACGGGGACCGGGCACGACGTCACACCGCGTACGCGGTGCTGGGCTTGAGGCGAGCCCGGCCTATTGATGCACGGCGCCGGGCGTTGACTCAACCATAGCCCGCATTTTCGGAGAATGCCCAGCTCAGAAGGGGTCTGTTCAGATTGGAGGCTGCGGCGGAGCAGAGTGGACGATCGGTAACAACAACGCCGAGGGGTGGCCTGGCTCATGCAGAACCTGCCGCCGACCGGCACGCAGCGTCACCGCCGTACCGAGGGGTTCCCCGGTGCCGGGGTTGCGCGCCCACCGCGGATGGGCCCCACCGGCGACCTGCACCCGCAGCCGGTGCCCGGCGGCGAACCGGTACGCCGTCGGCCAGAGCCGCACCGGGACCCGCAGCACCCCGGACGGGTCGGCCGGGAAGCGCTCGGGTGTCACCCGCACCAGACCGTCGCAGACGTTCCACGAACGACCTCGACGGTCCACGTCGCACAGTCGCACGAAGACGTCCAGGTGCGGCAGCTCGCTGCGGACGTGGATCTCGGCGCGTACCGGGCCGATCACCTCGACCGGCCCGCTCAGCGGGGCGCTGGTGTAGGTCAGCACATCGGGGCGGGCCTCGACGCGCCGGTTGTCCACCGGGCCGGCCCGCTGGGCCACGAGCAGCGGCCCACCCAGCGACGGGGTCGGGTCGGCCGGGTCGTACCGGAACTCGTCCGGCGCGGAGGCGACCGGCGGGCGCACCGCCAGCTCACCACCCGGATGCAGGTGCCAGGCGGTCTCGACCGCCGGCGGTGGCCAGTCCGGCAGGTCCCGCCAGCCGCCGCCGGGACCACCCACGTGCAGCCGGACCGGGGCGGACGCGGCGCGGCGGGACCGGCCGCCCGCCGGTGGCGCAGCCGCCAGGTGCTCGTCGAGCCAGGCCAACCCCTCCCGCAGGGCGGCCACGAACAGGCCGGGGCTGCCGTGCGTCCACGGGCCGATCACCAGGCGCGGCTCCGCCCCTGCGGCGCGCAGCGTGGCGTGGTCGTCGAGCTGGGCGGGCAGGAAGATGTCGTGCCAACCGGTGACCATGACCACCGGCGCCCGCACCCGGGCCACCCGGTCGGCGAAGACCCGGGTCCGCCAGTAGACGGCCTCCGGGGTGTGGTGGCGCAGCCATTCCTGGAAGAACGGGATGGTCACGCCGGTGGCCACCCGGTCGGCGGCCTCCAGCGGTAGGTGCTCCAACGCGGCGGCCAACCGGGGTTGTCCCCGCTTGAGCTCCCACTGCCGGGCCAGCCACGGCACGGTCTGCGCGTGCAGCAGCTCCGCCCAGGTCAGCACGGTGTCCAGGGCGAAGGACTCCCCCGCGTACGTCGAGTCCCGGGTGGCCGAGGCGGTCACCACGGCGACCATCGCGCGCAGTTCCTCGCCGGCGTCGGCGGCCAGCGCCCACTGCGCGAAGCCCTGGTAGCTGACCCCGAACATGCCGAGTTGACCGGACCACCAGGGCTGGCGACGCAGCCAGTCCAGCGTGTCCATTCCGTCGTCGCGCTCGTGCACCAGCGGGGCGAACGTCCCACCGGAGCCGTCGGTGCCCCGGCACGACTGGATCACCGCGTGCCGACCCCGCGCGGCGAGCAGCCGGCCGAGCAGCCGCAGCGGTCCGCCCCGCCCGTACGGGGTACGGATCAGCACGGTCGGCGCGTCCCGGAGGGCCGGGGCGTAGTGATCGGTGCGCAACACCACACCGTCGCGGGCCCGGACCGGGATGTCGCGGGTGACCCGCACCGGGCCGGGTCGGGTCGGTGGCAGCCGCAGCACTGCGCCGGCGAGGCGGGTGACGAGGCGGGCCGGCACCGGTCAGCCCGTCGGGCGGCGGAGCGGCTCGGGCCGGGTGGCGCGCACCTCGTCACGGTGCGCCCGCACAGACTCGCTCATCTCCCCCATGAACCGTTGCACCACTTCCAGCTCGTCCTCGCTGAAGCGGGCCATCACCGTGTCGGTACGGGCGCCCAGCGGCCGGAAGAACTCCATGGCCAGGGCGGCGCCCTGGTCGGCGTAGTGCAGCAGCACCTTGCGCCGGTCGACGGTGTCCCGGTCCCGGCGGATGTGGCCGGCCCGCTCCAGTCGGTCGATCAGGGCGGTGACCGAGCCGGAGGAGAGGTTGAGCCGCTCACCGAGGCGGCCGGGAGTGATCGGGGCACCCAGCAGCTCGGCGTCCATCACCGCGATCAACGCCTGCAGGTCGGTCGGGTTGAGGCCGTGCAGGTTGGCGAAGGCGTGGCCCACCTGCTGGGCGTCCGCCGAGTACCGCCGGAGGTTGTTGGTGATCTCCGCGACCAGCTGCTCGCGGCGCGTGTCGCGCCGCCGGTACATGCCGTGAGTCGCCACCTCGCGCCGGTTCTCCCCCCTCGTCGGTCCTCGGAGTTGCAGCATAGATTAGTCGTGGATAGTGTAGGTAATCAAGATACTCGAATTTCGAAGGACCTTGAGGTCACCTGATGTCTTTCTTCACCAGGGTCGCCCGCGGCCGGTTGGCCGCCTGGCTCACCGTTGCCATCGCGATCGTCGTCGGCGCGGCCGTCTTCGGTATGCCCCAGCCGGACAACCCCCAACCGGTCTCGGCCACCGGCCTGTCGGTGGAGTGGCAGTCGACACAGGTGCAGCGCCTGCAGGACCAACTGCCGTCCAACGAGGTCCAGCCCGCCATCGTGGTGGTCAGTCGGGGTGACAGCGCCGCGCTGAGCGAGGACGACCGGGCCGCGCTGGCCACGCGCTCCAACGATCTGGGCCGCTTCGCGGTGGGCGGGCAGGTCAGCCCCCCGCAGATCTCGCCGGACGGCACGGTGGCGCTGGTCGCCGTGCCGCTCAGCACCGCCGGTGGCCAGGACGAGGTCGTCGAAACGGTCACTGAGCTGCGCGCCGCTCTGGCGGCGGACCTGCCCGACGGGCTGACCGCCGAGGTCACCGGCTCCCCCGCGTTCACCGCCGATCTGTCCTCGGTCTTCGACGGCGCCGACGTCACCCTGCTCGCGGTGACCGCCGCCGTGGTCGCGCTGCTGCTGCTGATCACGTACCGCAGCCCGTTCCTGTGGGTCGTGCCGCTCGTGGTCGTCGCGGCGACCGAGCAGATCACCCTGCGCGCGGTGGACACGATCGTGCCGGCCTTCGGCATCAACCTCCAGCAGGGCCAGGTCACCGGCATCGCCAGTGTGCTGGTCTTCGGTGCCGCCACCGACTACGCCCTGCTGCTCATCGCCCGCTATCGGGAGGAGCTGAGGCGCGAGGAGAACCGGTTCGCCGCGATGCGGGCCGCGCTACGCCGCACCGCCGAGCCCATCCTGGCCAGCGGCGGAACCGTGGTGCTCGGCGTCCTCACCCTGCTGCTCAGTGAGCAGGAGACGAACAGGGCACTGGCGGTGGCCTGCGCCACCGGTGTGGTCTTCGCCATGCTCTCCGCGCTGTTCGTGCTTCCCGCCGTGCTGGTGCTCTTCGGTCGCGGCCTGTTCTGGCCGTTCGTTCCCCGCGTCGGTGGCCCGGTCCGCGAGGGCCGGCTCTGGGGCCGGCTCGGCACGGCCGTGGAACGCCGCCCGGTGGTGGTCGCGGTGCTGGCCACCATGCTGCTCGGCGGCCTCGCGCTGGGCGGGCTCGGCATCCGCACGGGCCTGTCCGAGACCGAGCAGTTCCGGGCCCAGCCCGAGGCGGTGGTCGGCGCACAGACCCTGGCCGGGGCATTCCCCGCAGGCAGCACCCAGCCGGTGGCCGTGATCACCACCCCGACGGCGGTGCGGGCGGTCACCGACGTAGCCACCACCGTGCCCGGCGTCGCCTCGGCGCGCCCCGGCGACGCTAGCGACACCGTCGCCCAGGTCGACGTGGTGTTGGACGCTGAACCCGGCACCACCGCCTCGGACCGCGCCATCGAGGCGCTGCGTGCGGCGGTCGCCGCCGTCCCCGACTCCGCACCTCCGGCCGCCGCCGGCGCCGACGCGCCGTCCGGGGCGCTCGTCGGGGGATCCGTGGCCGCCACGTACGACTCCGACGAGGCCAACGACCGCGACCTGCGGCTGATCCTGCCGATCATCCTGCTGCTGGTGGGCGCCGTCCTCGTGCTGCTGCTGCGTGGGCTGCTCGCGCCGGTGCTGTTGGTGCTCACCGTGATCGCGTCGTTCTTCGCCAGTCTCGGTGCGGCGTGGCTGCTCTTCGACCACGTGCTGGGCTTCCCGGCCCTGGACAGCGGCGTGCTGCTGCTCGCCTTCGTGTTCCTGGTGGCGCTCGGCGTGGACTACAACATCTTCCTGGTCACCCGGGCCCGGGAGGACGCCCGCAAGGTGGGCACCCGGGACGGGATGCTGTCCGCGCTGCGGGTCACCGGCGGCGTCATCACGAGCGCCGGCGTGCTGCTCGCCGCGGTCTTCGCCGTGCTCGGCGTGCTGCCGCTGATCACGTTGACCCAGATCGGCATCATCGTCTGCATCGGCGTCCTGCTGGACACCCTGCTGGTCCGCACGGTGCTGGTGCCGGCGCTGGCATTCATGCTCGGCGACCGTTTCTGGTGGCCCGGCCGAATCACCCGCGACCGTGTGGAGGACACCCCGACGTCGCGGGAGCTGGTCGCCGCTCGCGACTGACCGAACCACCACGCATGCGACGGGGCCGTGGCGAATCCGCCACGGCCCCGTCGGCGTCGGGTCAGTAGTCCAGGCAGACGCACTCGGTCATCAGCGCCCGCACGTTGCGCACGTACGACGGGTTGGGGATGACCAGCGGCTTCCCCTCCTGCGCCACCGCACCGTGCCCGAAGTTGTACGCGGCGATGACCGCGTTGAGCAGGCAGGAATTCAGCTCGGCGGTGCACAGGGCCGGATCGAGACGGAAGTCCGACTCGAAGTACATGTCGCCGATGTACTTGGTCGCCCAGGCCAGGTAGGTGGCGCCGAGGTAGGCGTTGTCCCGGTAGGCGTCGATCTCGTAGCTCTTCTCGAACCGCTGGTTCATCCAGGTCGCGGTGCCCGGCATCACCTGCATCAGCCCGACACCGCCGTCGCAGGCGTAGATGTTGGACTGCCAGCCGCTCTCCTGCCAGGCGGTGGCCTTGAGCAGGGTGAGCGGGACCTTGATGTCCGGCGCGGAGGCCGGCCAGTAGGTGCGCCCGGCCGCGTCGGTCAGCGCCGCCTTCACCTCGGCCCGGGTCGCCTGGGTGCCCTTGTACGTCGGCTTACAGGAACTCGGCGCGGGCTTCGGCGGGGCCGGCGGGACCTCGGTCTCGGTGGGCGGCTTCGCGACCGCGCGCGGCTTCGGCGCCGTGCGGGTCGGCTTCTTCGGCGGCTTCTTCGTCGGCGTCGGGGTCGCGCTACTGCTCGGCGCGGCACCCATCGACTCCACGGCGCTCACCGACGGGCTCGGCTCCCCGGTGGCCTCGTCGGCGGGGGCGTCCGTCGGCGCGTCGGTGACCGCGACCGGCGCGGCCAGGTCCTGCGGGCTCTCCCCCTTGGCGGCGCAGCCGACCAGCGCGCTCGCCAACAGGAGCCCGGCGAGCACCGCGGCACCCAACCGTCTGGTCCGTCGAGCCATGCCCTCGGCCTCCCCCGGTGTGACGGTCGCCGCACCCTAGCAAGGTTCGACCGGGCGGCGGTGCCCCTGCGACGGCGGCCGGGCCTGGTCCACCGGCTGCTCCCGATCCCCCACCGCCCGGTCCCGGGTGGCCCAGGCCACCATGAACACCACCGTCCAGAGCACCCCGAGCAGCACCGCCGCGGCGGTCCCGCTCGCGGTGTCCAACCCGAGGTACAGGCGCGCGCCGCCGATCCCGAGCACCCCCGCTGCGGCGGCCGTCCAGGCGGCCACCGCCAGCGGCCAGTGGGCACTGCGCGACACCAACCAGGCCAGGGTGCAGAAGCTCGCCGCGACGACGGCGTTCTGGGTCGAGAGCGGGGCGGCTTCGCCGCCCCCCGGGGTGGTCCCGTTCGGCCCGGTCAGCTCGGCCACCACGGCCAGCACCACCAGCGGCACGAACGCGCCCACCGTGCCGACCACGCTGAGCAGGTCCGCCCGCCAGGGTCGGTTGCGCCACGCCAGCACCGCTGCCACCAGCGCCACCAACACGATCAACAGCGACCCTCGTACCACTGACACCAGGACCATCGTGGCGTCGGCGGCACCCGGGGTGCGCCGCGCGGTGAACCAGCCGGCGATGGCACCGTCCAGCGCGGCCAGCCCACTGTTACGGACCGCCAGGGCGAGCAGACCGGCGATGGCGAGGCCGGCCGCGAAGAGCAACAGGAGCCCGGCAGCCAGATTGAGCAGCAGCGTCCACGCCGGCCCGATCCGCATGGCCACCAGGAAGAACAGCACCCCGTAGCGGGCGGTGAGCCACCGCACCGGGGGCAGCGCGCCCGCCCGGGACAGCAGCGCGCGTACCGGGTCGGGGTTACGACCCAACCAACGGCCGGCGAGCACCACACCCAACAGGCCGGCCAGCAACACCGCCGCCGCGCCGGTGGCCCGGCCGAGCAGCCGGGAGACCGTGTCGTACGACTCACCGGCGAGGTGACCGAGCAGGACCGAGCCGCTCACCCAGGTCACCACCCCGGCCAGGTTCCACAGCGCGAACCGTCGGTACGGCATGCCGGCCGCACCGGCCAGCCGGGGCACCAGCGTGCGGGCGAAGGCCACCCACCGGGCGGCGAACACGCCCCGCCCACCGAGCCGGGCGAGCATGGCGTCGGCCCGTCCCCACCGCTGGGGCCCGACCCGGTGACCCAGCCCGGCACGCAGCCGGGGGCCATACCGCCGTCCGGCACGGAAGGCCAGCCCGTCACCGAGGAACGCCGCGGCGATCATCGCGAGCAGCGCCGGCCCGAGCCGCAAGGTACCGTTGTAGGTGAGGAAGCCGACGAGCAGCAGGGTAGCCTCACCCGGCACGAGCAGGCCGAAGATCACCGCGGTCTCGCCCGCCACGATCAGCGCGGCGACCAGGTAGATCCACAGGGTGGGCAGACCCTGCACCAAGGTCAGCAGGTCGTGCACTCAGGCCCCCGGGACACGGGAGCCAGCATGCCAGCCGGTGGAACCACCGGGACAGCAGTTTCACCATAGATCAGGGGCACCTGGGGGTGACCCCGACGCAGCCTGCGCGAGCGCAGGCGGAAGGATAGAGGGTATGCAGCTTCGCACGGACCTCCGCAACGTCGCCATCATCGCTCACGTCGACCACGGCAAGACCACCCTGGTCGACGCCATGTTGCGGCAGGCCGGCGCGTACGGCGCCCGGGGCGAGAACACCGAGCGGGTCATGGACTCGGGTGACTTGGAGCGGGAAAAGGGCATCACCATCCTGGCCAAGAACACCGGCGTGCGCTACCTGCCGGCGGACGGTTCCGACCCGGTCACCATCAACATCATCGACACGCCCGGCCACGCCGACTTCGGTGGCGAGGTGGAGCGCGGCCTGACCATGGTCGATGGCGTGGTGCTGCTGGTCGACGCGAGCGAGGGCCCGCTGCCGCAGACCCGCTTCGTGCTGCGCAAGGCGCTGCGGGCGCGACTCCCGATCATCCTGGTGATCAACAAGGTGGACCGGCCCGACGCCCGGATCAAGGAGGTCGTGGACGACACCTACGAGCTCTTCCTCGACCTGGACGCCGACGAGGAGCAGATCGACTTCCCGATCGTCTACGCCTGCGCCCGCGACGGCATCGCCTCGCTGACCCAGCCCGCCGACGGCTCGGTGCCGGAGGACAGCACCTCGCTGGAGCCGCTGTTCCGCACCCTGCTGGACACCATCCCGCCGCCCGCGTACGACGAGGGCGCGCCGCTGCAGGCGCACGTGACCAACCTCGACGCCTCGCCGTTCCTCGGCCGGCTGGCGCTGTGCCGGGTGCGCCAGGGCACGATCAACAAGGGTCAGACGGTGGCCTGGTGCCGCACCGACGGCAGCACCCAGCGGGTCCGCATCTCCGAGATGCTGATGACCGAGGGTCTGGAGCGCAAGCCGGCCGAGTCGGCCGGCCCGGGCGACATCATCGCGGTCGCCGGCATCTCCGAGATCATGATCGGTGAGACCCTCGCGGACGCGGAGAACCCGGTCGCGCTGCCGCTGATCACGGTCGACGAGCCGGCCATCTCGATGACCATCGGCACCAACACCTCGCCGCTGGTCGGCCGGACCAAGGGTTCCAAGGTCACCGCGCGGATGGTCAAGGACCGGCTGGACAAGGAGCTGATCGGCAACGTCTCGCTGCGGGTGCTGCCCACCGAGCGGCCGGACGCCTGGGAGGTGCAGGGCCGTGGTGAGCTGGCACTGGCCATCCTGGTCGAGCAGATGCGCCGCGAGGGCTTCGAGCTGACCGTCGGCAAGCCGCAGGTGGTCACCCGGGAGATCGACGGCAAGACGTGCGAGCCGGTCGAGCGGCTGACCATCGACGCCCCCGAGGACTACCTGGGCGCGATCACCCAGTTGCTGGCCACCCGCAAGGGCCGGATGGAGCAGCTGGTCAACCACGGCACCGGCTGGATCCGGATGGAGTGGCTGGTCCCGGCCCGGGGCCTGATCGGCTTCCGCACCGAGTTCCTCACCGACACCCGAGGCACCGGCATTCTGCACCACGTCTTCGAGTCCTACGAGCCGTGGTTCGGCGAGCTGCGTACCCGCAACAACGGCTCGCTGGTGGCCGACCGCAGCGGCGCGGTCACCGCCTTCGCCATGATCAACCTACAGGAGCGCGGGCAGCTCTTCGTCGACCCGACCACCGAGGTGTACGAGGGCATGATCGTCGGGGAGAACTCCCGCTCCGACGACATGGACGTCAACATCACCAAGGAGAAGAAGCTCACCAACATGCGGGCGTCCAGCTCGGACGAGACCGAGAAGCTGATCCCGCCGCGCAAGCTGTCGCTGGAGCAGGCCCTCGAGTTCTGCCGTGAGGACGAGTGCGTCGAGGTCACCCCGACCGCCGTCCGGATCCGCAAGGTCGTGCTCGACCAGCAGCAGCGCGGCCGGGCGGCCGCCCGCCGCAAGCACAACGGCTGACCCACCAGCACCCGGCATCGGGCGCGTCGACCGCTCGCGGTCGACGCGCCCGTCCGCTTTCCGGCGGGGGTACGCCGCCCTACCCGCCCGTCCCGCCGATGATCGGCTACGGTCACCCGCATGACCTGGGATGATCTCGACGCCCACCTGGACCGGGTGCCCGGCACCGTCTCGGCGTACGTGGGCCGGCTCGACGCGCCGCCGACCTGGACCCGCCACGCGGACGCCGCGCACTACGCCGCGAGCACCATGAAGGTGGCGGTGCTCGCCGCGCTGCACCGCGCCGCCGAGGCCGGCTCGCTGGAGCTGGACGCCCCGGTCCCGATCGTCAACGAGTTCGACTCCGCCCAGCCCGGCGCACCCCGGTTCTCCTGCGCCCAGCACTACGACAACGACGACGCGGTCTGGGACCGACTGGGCGGCACGGCGCCGCTGCGCTGGCTCGCCGACCGGATGATCGTGCGGTCCAGCAACCTGGCCACCAACCTGGTCATCGGGCACGTCGGACTGCCCGCGGTCGCCGAGGTGTGGGCGCTGACCGGTGCCCGCACCAGCGTCACGGGCCGGGGCATCGAGGACTTCGCCGCCCGCGAGGCCGGCATCACCAACGCCGTCTCGGCCGCGGACCTTGCCGCCCTGCTCGGCGCGCTGGCCACCGGGGCCACCACCCCGGGCCGGCTCGCGTCACCGGCCGGCTGCACGGCCATGGTGGACGTCCTGCTCGCTCAGGAGCACCGCGAGGACCTGGCCGCCGGTCTGCCCGAGGGCACCCGCATCGCGCACAAGAACGGTTGGGTGAGCGGCGTCCGGCACGGCGCCGGGGTGGTGCTGCCCGACGACGCCCCGCCGTACCTGATCGCTGTCTGCACCACCACCGACCTGGCCGACGGCGGCCCGAGCGGCGACGGAGTCGAGGACGACGCCTGCCGGCTGATCGCCAACGTCTCGGCGCAGGTCTGGGCCGCACGCCACCAACTCTGACCCGCACCCGCCGATCCGGCTAGGCTGCCCCCACCCCCACCCCGGAGCCGCTGATGCCCCGCAGTCGCACCCTTCTTGTCGCCTTCCTCGCCGTTACCGTGGCGAATCTGCTGGCCAACGCCACCGATAACGGCGTGGCCGAGTTGCTCAGCAAGCCGTTGCTGATGCCTCTGCTGGCCGCGTACCTCTGGCGGGCCACCGCCGAGCGCGGAGGCCAGCCGGACCGGCTGGTGCTCGCCGCGCTGGCCTTCTCCACCGGCGGCGACGTGGCGCTGCTGGGCGACGGCACCGGCTGGTTCATCGCCGGCATGGTCTGCTTCCTCGCCGCCCACCTCTGCTACCTCGCGGCGTTCACCCGGCATGGCGCCGCGACCGCGCTGCGCCGTCCGCCGCTGGTCGCGGTCCCGCTGGGGTACGCGGTGCTGACCGTCGTCGCGTTGACCTGGATGTGGGCGGGGCTGACCGACGCCGGGCTGGCCATTCCGGTGGCCGGCTACGCGTTCGCGCTGGCCGCGATGGCCGCCACCGCCGTCACTCAGGGCTGGCGGGTCGGTCTCGGCGCCGCGCTGTTCCTCGGCTCCGACCTCTTGATCGCCACCGGGGTGGCCGAGGTGGCCCAACCACCCGGCGCGCCGGTGCTGGTCATGGCGAGTTACGCCGCCGGTCAGGCGCTGATCGTCATCGGCCGGGCCGCCCGCGCCGGGACACCAGCCGGCGCCCCGATCACTCCAGCAGCCGCGCCCGCAGTGCCGTGAGGTTCTCCTCGGTGAGCCCGAGCCCGTCGCGCAGGTACGCGTCGAACGAGCCGTGCACCCGGCGTACCTCGTCGTAACCGGCGTCGAGGTACTCGGCGCGGACCTCCAGCACCGGCAGCACCGCGTCGACGTTCAGCTCGGGGTTCCGCCGTCGCATCGCCTCGACGATCACCGCGCGCAGGCTGTCGGTCAGCGCGTTGTTGCGCAGGTAGTCGGCACGGATCGCCACCTCGTCCACCCCGAGCGCCGTCAACAGGATGACGGTGAGCCAACCGGTGCGGTCCTTGCCGGCGGAGCAGTGGTAGACCATCGGCAGGTTCTCCGGCTGGGCGGCCAGCCGCACCGCCTCGGCGAAGCCGACCCGCGCCGACTCACCGGTGACGAACCACCGGTAGATCGCCGCCATCGCCTCCGCCGTGCCCTGCCGGGCCAGCTCCGCGTACGCGTCCAGGTCGTGACCGAGCAGCACCGCCGAGACGTACGTGAAGACCGGGTGCTCCGGGTCGTGCACCGGGAGGAACACCACCCGTGGCTCACCGGCCAGCCGATCCGCCGGGGCGACCGCGACCTCCGAGGAGGCGCGCAGATCCAGCACGCACGCCGGCCCCAGCTTCGCGAGCACCGGCAGGTCCTCGTCGGTCAGCCGACCCAGCGCCGGAGTACGGATCAGCTGCCCGACGCGGATCCGCCGCCCGCCGGCGCCGACGAGCCCGCCCAGATCACGCGCGTTCGGTGCACCCACCAGCTCCCAGCCCTGCCCGGTCATCCGGTCTCCCCTCCGGCCGTGTACCTGCGTATAGGGTGCCTCACATGACGATCTCGGCGGTACGCACCCACCGGGTTTCCGCCCCCTTACACACCCCGTTCGTCACCGCGCTCCGTCGTACCACCACAGTAGACACGCTGGTCGTCGAAATCATCGACGCCGACGGCCGGTCCGGCTTCGGCGAGGCGCCCCAGGTCTGGCAGGTCACCGGCGCGTCGGTCGCCGGCGCACTGGCGTGCGTACGCGAACTGCTCGGCCCACAGCTGATCGGTCGTGACCCGGACGACCTGGTGACCCGTTGCGCCGAGGTGCAGCGTGCCGTGGTTGGCAACGAGGCCGCGAAGGCCGCGGTGGACGTCGCGCTGCACGACCTCGCCGCGCGGCGGCTGGGCGTACCCCTGGTGCGGTTGCTCGGGGGCACCACGCTGCGGGTGCCGACGGACGTCACGCTGGCGGCGGGCGACGCGGTGGACCTGGCGGCGGCCGCGCGGCAGCGGCAGGCCGACGGCTTCGGCGTTCTCAAGGTGAAGGTCGGCACCGACGCGGCGAGTGACCTGGACCGGGTGCGTGCCGTGCGCGCGGCCGTCGGCCCCGGGGTGCGGATCCGGCTCGACGCCAACCAGGGCTGGACGCCCCGGGAGGCGGTCCGGGTGATCCGTGGCATCGAGGACGCCGGGCTCGACGTGGAGCTGGTCGAGCAGCCGGTGGCCCGCTGGGACCTGGACGGGCTCGCCTGGGTCAGCGACCGGGTGTCCGTGCCGATCCTGGCCGACGAGGCGGTCTTCGGGGTTCGTGACCTGGTGGAGGTGATCCGCCGTCGGGCTGCCGACCTGGTCAACGTCAAGCTGGCCAAGTGCGGCGGGCTGCACCCGGCGCGTACCCTCCTCGACCTGGCCACCGCCCACGGGCTCGGCACGGTGGTCGGCTCCATGATGGAGAGTCAGGTCGGCATCGGGGCGGCGGCGAGCCTGGTCGCCGCGTACGGCACCACGGCGGTCGCCGACCTGGACGCCGCCTGGTGGCTGGCCTGGTCACCGGTGCAGGGCGGGATACGCTACGACGGGGCGACCGTGGTGCTGCCGAATGCTCCTGGCCTGGGCATTACCGGCCTTGCTGAAGCAAAGGTGCAGACCCGTGGTTGATGACCGTTGGTTTCTTTCATAAGGTCTCCCCTGGACAGCCGACACGATCTGGGGGTTGACGTGGAGTTGCAACCGGGCCGTGAGGCCGTCGTCCGGGTCGCGGTGGCGACGCTGTGGACCTCCCCCGAGGCGGTGCGCCCGGTCGACCGCCCCGCGCTGACCGTCGGCGCCGACATCCCGGCCTGGGTCTCCGGCCTGGACACCGAGCAGCAGGTCGGCGACTGCGTGCTGAGCCAGCTCCTGCTCGGCGAGCGGGTCCTCGTCAGCGAGCTGCGCCCGGACGGCTGGGCCCGGGTCGTCGCCGTCGAGCAGCCAGCCGCCAAGCTGGACCCGCGCGGCTACCCGGGCTGGCTCCCCGCCGACCAGTTGGCCTCCGTCGACCCGGCCGACGCCACCGACACCGACCCGATGGTGGTCGACGCCACGGTCACCGGGCTGCACGCCGACCCGAACGGGCCGGTGGTGCTGTCCGGTGTCGTCGTCGGCACGCGCCTGGTCCCGGCCGGCCCGGCGCGCGACGGCTGGCGACCGGTGCATGTCCCCGGCCAGTCCGCGCCGCTCTGGCTGCCCGACAACCACCTGGTCCCGGCGTCGGCCGCGTCGCCGATCGCCGAGCAGGCGCTCGCGGTAGCGCAGCGACTGCTGGACGTGGTCTACATCTGGGGCGGTCTCTCCGCGCACGGCGTCGACTGCTCAGGGCTGGTGCACCTGGCCTGGCGGCGGTTCGGGGTGCTGCTACCCCGCGACGCCGACGACCAGGCCGTGGCCACCACCCCGCTGGCGTTGGGCGCGGAACGTCCTGGCGATCTCTACTTCTTCGCCCGACCCGGCCGCAAGATCCACCACATCGGCATCGTCACCGCGACGCCCGGCGACGGGGGCCAGCGGCGGATGCTGCACGCCTGTTACCGGCGGCGGCGGGTCATCGAGGAGCCACTGCCGGCCGATCGGACCGCCACCCTGGTGGGCGCGCACCGGGTCTGACCGGCCGGGCGCGTTCCCGCACCCGGCCGGTGACGGGTCAGCGTCGGGCTTCGGCCAACTCCCGGCGCCGGTCCCGGGAGGACTTGACCAGGCTGGCGGCGGTGGCGATGCCCAGCGTGCCGATGATGACCAGCAGCGACAGCCAGATCGGGATGTGCGGCGCCCAGCCAACGTGCTCGCCACCGTTGATGAACGGCAGGTTGTTGTCGGCCAACGCCTCCAACACCAGCTTCACCCCGATGAAGCCGAGCACGACAGCCAGGCCGTAGCTCAGGTAGATCAGCCGGTCGAGCAGGCCACCCAGCAGGAAGTAGAGCTGACGAAGGCCCATCAGCGCGAAGACGTTCGCGGTGAAGACCAGGTACGGCTCCTGGGTGATGCCGAAGATCGCCGGGATCGAGTCCAGAGCGAAGATCAGGTCGGTGGTACCGATCGCGATCATCACGATCAGCATCGGGGTGAACAGCCGCTTGCCGCTCGCGTGGGTGGTGAGCTTCGCGCCGTCGTAGTCCTTGGAGATCGGCAGCGCCTTGCGGCTCCACCGGATCAGCAGGTTCTCGGAGAACTCGTCCTCGTCCGGCTCACCCTGCCGGGCCAGGTTGACCGCGGTGTAGATCAGGAACGCGCCGAAGATGTAGAAGACCCAGGAGAACTGCGTGATCAGCGCCGCGCCGGCGGCGATGAAGCCGCCGCGCATCACCAGTGCCAGCACGATGCCGACGAGCAGCACCTTCTGCTGGTACTGCCGGGGCACCCCGAAGCGAGCCATGATGATCACGAAGACGAAGAGGTTGTCCACCGAGAGGCTGTACTCGGTGAGCCAGCCGGTGTAGAACTGCCCGGCCGCGCTGGCGCCCGAGGTCAACCAGACACCGGCCCCGAAGAGCAGGGCCAGACCGACGTAGAAGGCGACCCAGAGGCTCGACTCGCGCACACTCGGCTCGTGCGGGCGCCGGCCGATAATCAACAGGTCGACGAGCAGGACCGCAGTCAGTGCGACCAGCGTCCCCGCCCACACCATCCCGGACACGTCCAACGTTCATTCCTCCGGCAGACACGCGGCGTCGGGCACACCGTACGCCCCCAAAAGGGCCGGCGTGCCGCTGTCGCTCACTCTGGTGACTGTCGGAGGTCTCTTCCGCCGCCGCCCCTGAACGGGACGGCGACCTACGGGGCCGGGTCGGGCCGCCGTGGTTCCGGCGATCGACCGTGCTGACGACTCCGTTGCGGGGGAATACTCCCCTCCTCGGTGACCATTGTTGCCCACCACGCCCCGTGATCACACCTGGGGCCGTCGGTGTCGACGGCCACCTCGTCGGAGGGAATAGGGGCACGCGCCACACCCCCTCCGCCGTCCTAGGAGGCTAGTGCAAGTCGGGGGTGGCGATCGGGTCAGCGAGCGACCAGCCGGCGGCGAGCAGGTCGTCGCAGGCCCGCACCGCCCGAGCCAGCCGCTCGACGTGCGGCCCGACCAGCTCCACCACCGGCACCCCGCACCCGGCCAGCTCCGTACGGAACCGCTCGGTCATCCAACCCCGCAGGTGCTCGCCGTCGCGCAGCCCGTCATCAGCGAAGGGCACATCCCGGTGATCCGTCAGCAGATACAGCGCCGGCTGGCGGGCCGCCGCCCGCACCTCCGGCGACGCGCTGCCCAGGTAGCGCTCCTCCCACACCGCCGTGGCCCGCGCGTCGGTGTCGCAGACCAGCAGCGGCCCACTCATCCGGGCCGCCGTGTCCTCGGCCGCCTGCTGCTCGCGGACCACGGCGCGAAAGTCGTCCCGGTCCCAGGTGACGTCGAAGACCGTCGCCTCCGGTGTGCGCTCGCGCAGCCGAGCCAGCTTGTGCGCGGTCAACTCCCGGCCATACTCCGGCACCCACCGCGTGCCGTAGTGCGCCGCGAGCGCCGCGGCCATCGTGGTGGTGCCGGTCGACTCGGCGCCGACCACCACCACCCGCCGCACGAACCAGGCACGCACCGGCGGGCTCAACCACCGCCAGTGGCCCGCCGGGTCCGCGCGGACAGCCGTGCCGGACACCGGAACGGTCCGCCGATCCTGATCCACCGACACGGGTACGGCGTCGAAGCGTCGAGCCAGCTCCGCGCCGTACGCCTCGGAGGAGAAGACCACATCCACCTGCCCCGACCCGACCGCCTCGCGGAACACCGCGCAGTGCGCGTCCCAGACGGCCGGGTCGGCGTAGTCCACCGGGTGGTCGTCGTAGCGGCCGACGAAGCGGACCCACGGCGTGTCCGCATGCGCCTCCCGCAGCCAGTCCAGCCGCAGCGCGAGCGGAATGGACTCCCGCCGTGAGGGCGCCACGACGACGGTGACCGTGGCGCAGCGGGCAGCGGCGGCCTCGATCAACGCGTGGTGCCCGGCGTGCGGCGGGTAGAACTTCCCCACCACCATCCCGTGGCCGAACTCGGGGGCAGCCGCCCGCGACGGCGCGCGTGGTGTCGGCGTACGCCCCGGCGCCTCGGCGCTCACGCGGCGACCGGCGCCGGACCAGGAGGAACGGGCGTCGGCCGGTCGACCCGACGCAGGTCGGCCCGCCAGGCACGCAGCCCGAACACACACAGGGCGAGGAACACCAGGTACAGAACGGCGGTCAGGTGCAGCCCCTTGTACGCGTACAACGGGATGTAGATCAGGTCCGCGGCGATCCAGAGCCACCAGCTCTCCACCCGCTTGCGGGTCTGCCCGTACGTGGCCAGCAGGGACAGCGCCGTGGTCAACGCGTCCGGCAACGGCACGGTCGAGTCGGTGGCCCGGTCCAACAGGGCCCACAGCCCGCCGGTCAGCAGCACCCCGACGACGATCAGCGCCAGCCACTCCCGTCGCCCGGTCCGGCTCACCGTGAGTCGGCTCCGCCGCTCGCCACCGAACAGCCAGTGCCACCAGCCATAGCAGCCGAGCGCGACGTACACGACCTGGAGCCCAGCGTCGGCGTACAGCCCGGCGGTCCAGAACAGCAGCATGAGCAGCAGCACGTTGGCGATGCCGATCGGCCAGTTCGCGATCTTCTGCCGGGCCACCAACCACACGTTGAGCACACCGGTCGCGAACCCCAGCAGTTCCGCCCAGGTGGTGCCCGTACCGGCCACCTGGAACGCGGTGCCGGTGAGCCAGTCAACGATCACGACGCCCACCCTAGGGGTACCGTCGACACCGGAACAGACCCCGCGTCGCCGCCGACCCTGCCCACCGTGGGAGGCTTTCCGACATGGTGCTTGAGGTCGCGCTGATCGACGTACTACCCGGACACGAGGACGCGTTCGCCGCCGCGTACGCCGAGGGTCACCCGGTGCTCGCAGGGGCGACCGGCTGCCGCTCCGTGCGGATGACCCGGGGAATCGAGTCCCCGACCCGCTTCGTGCTGCTGGTCGAATGGGACTCGGTCGAGGCGCACGAGCAGAACTTCCGGGCCACCGAACGGTTCGAGCAGTGGCGGGCGTTGATCGGGCCACACTTCGCCGGGCCGCCCGTGGTCGAGCATTTCCTCGACGTACCGGCCTGAGGGACGCTGTCGTACCCCTGACGCTGTCGTACCCCTGACGCTGTCGTACCCCGCGGCTATCGTGCGCTCCGCACGCGCCGGCCGCCGGTCCCGACGGGCTCGGGGGCGCCGGGCCCGGTGGCCGCGCGGCGCGCGACCCTGGGCGTCAGCGGGCCGGCATGGCGCTACTCCTCGCCGACGCGGCGGGCCAGCACGGTGACCGTCTCCTCTGGAGACAGCGCGGACGCCATCAGCGCCTCGGTCATCCGCTCGTAGCGGTCGACGTCGAGCACGGTGGCCAACCGGACGTCGGTGGTCAACGCCTCGAGCATCACCGTCCGCGGGTCCGCCGGGTCGGGAAAGGCATAACAGGAGTACGGCGTGAGCGGGTGCAGCCCGCCACCGGCCGCCCCGCGAGGCAGCAGCCGCACCGTGACATGGGACAGCCCGGTCACGGCGACCAGGTGCCGCAACTGTTCACGCCAGACCGCCACCGGCAGGTCGCCCGGATCGCAGACAGCCTCGGCGAGCACCGCCGTGTAGCGCGGCGGATAGGCCCGCCTCAGCACCTCCTGCCGCAGCGCCCGGGCGCGCACCTCGGCCTCCACATCGACCTCCGGCGTGAGCTGCGCGCCGGCCGCGACCAGCACCCGGGCGTACGCGGGCGTCTGGAGCAGCCCCGGCACGACCGCCGGCTGGTACTCCACGATGTCGGCCGCACCCGCCTCCAACTCGGCGTAGGTGCGCTGCCGTTCGCTCATCTCGCCCAGCGTCTTCCACCAGCCTCGGCTGGTCGCCGCGTCCCGGGCGATCACGATCAGCGCGTCCCGGGCCGGCGTCGGCACCTTGTAGACGTCCAGCAGATCGAGGACGTCGGCGAGGTCCGGGCGGCTCTGGCCGAGCTCGATGCGGGACAGCTTCGACGTCGAGGCCCAGCCGAGCCGGTCGCAGACCTGTTCCAGGGTCAGCGCCTCGCGCCGACGTAGCTGGCGCAACTCTGCGCCGAGACGTGCACGTCGAATGACAGGACTTGTTGGCAGCGGCATCCCGGCCTCCCCACCGAGGGAGACTACGCAGGACGATCACCCAGTGCAATACCTCGCTCGCGCACCGCAACCAGATCCTCCGACGTCGTCGACCGGACGGTCCGGCCCGCGCCTGCCGTTTCCGCACGTCGGCGGCGGGTGCCGGGCCGTGGCGTCCGGGGCCGACCCGTGGAGCCCGCGTCGGCTCGGCCGAGTTCGCGTGCCGGCGCGGTCGAGTCCCGTGCCGGCGCGGTCGAGTCAGGGGCGGTAGGTGCCGAAGGCCCAGACGATGCCGGCCAGGTCGCGGGCGGCGTAGTCGCGGGAGCCGTAGTCGGTGTCGAACGGCTCGCGTGTGATCTCGGCGCCGGCTGCGCGCGCCTGGGCGCAGTGCGCGTCGACGTCCGGCACTGCCACGTAGACCGACCAGTCGTCGTCGGCCGGCCGAGGCGACGCGTCGGCCCGCCCGCCCAGCATGATCATACCGGTGTCGAGGACGAGTTCGGCGTGCGCGACCGCGCCGTCCGGCGCCTCGTGCACGGCATGCACCTGGAAACCGAAGGCGGAGCAGAGCCAGTCGATCGCGGATCGGGGATCGGGGTAACGGAGGATCGGATAGACGGTTCGCATGACCCGATTCTGCTGCCGGTGGCCCGGTCCCGGATTGGACGAATGTGACCTCGGCGGGTCGCCCGTCGGCGGAGCGGTGTCAGTCGGCCGTCGTCGACCGAGCGGCGAGGAGAGCGGCCGGAGTTGCTCCCGCGAACTGGTGAAAGTCGCGGATCAGGTGGGACTGGTCGTAGTAACCGCATCCAGCCGCCACCGCGGCCCAGTCGATGGCCCGTCCCGCGCTGGGCGGCCTCACCTCGACCTCGGACGGTCCAGCGCCGGCCGCCAGCCCGGCACCCGGCCCGCCCAGGGCGCTCGACGCGAAGGGCGCGCCGATGTCGGTCAGCGCCGCGTACGCCTGTTGGAAGCGCAGCAACCGGGCGGCCATCTTGGGCGGCAGCCCGACCTCCTGCCGGAACCGGGACGCGAGGTGCCGCCGGCTCCAGCCCAGCTCGTCGGCCAGCACGCCGACACTCCCCTGCCCGCCGCTGGCGACGAGCCACCGCCACGCCCAGTCGAGCCGGGCGTCCACCGGTGGGGACGCCGCCAGTCGGGCGGTGAGCACCCTGTCGAGCAGGGCGAAACGCTCCGGCCAGCCCGCCGACTCGGCGAGCCGGCAGCGCAGCCGATCCAGCCAACGGCCCGGGAGCTGCCCGACGCCCACGGCCCGGTTGGTCAGTTCGCTCAACGGCAGGCCGAGGAGCCGACGGGCGGTCAGCGGGGCGAGCAACAACTCGACGCCCTCCCCCACACCCACCGTGCGCGTGGTGCACCAGCCGTCGAAGGTGCCGGCCACGAATGAGTCGACTCTCGTGGCACCGCGCTCCGCGCTGCGCGGGTCGGTCACGTCCAGCGGGGCGCCCCACCCCAGGATCAGCACCACGAAGACGCCCGCCGACTCCTGGCGGACCAGCGGCACGTCGGCCCGTTCCCGGTAGCCCACGTACCGGTCGACGAACGGACGCAGGCTGACGTCGGGCAGCCCGAGGACCATCTCGTCGACCGGTGCCACCGCCGTCAACCCCGCCCGCCCTTCGCGCGCCCCCGCCGGCCACGCCCCAGCGAAGCGCTGGTCGTGGCCGGCCGGGTGGCCGTCACTTCACGCCGGCGGCGTCCATGCCGCGCAGCTCCTTCTTCAGGTCGGAGACCTCGTCGCGGATCCGGGCCGCCAGCTCGAACTGCAACTCGCGGGCGGCGGCCAGCATCTGGTCGCTGAGCTCCTGGATGAGCTGGGCGAGGTCGGCGCGGGCCATCCCCTCCCGCGAGGTGGTGGTGGCGGAGGCCCGACTCCGGCTGCGGGTCTCCTTGACCGGCGCCTTGCCCCGGGAAAGCTGACGCACCGCGCCGCCGACCCGGGAGTTTGCGGTGTCCTCCGCCTCGCGGTAGATGTCGTCCAGGATGTCGTGGATCTTCTTACGCAGCGGCTCCGGGCTGATCCCGTGCGCCTCGTTGTGCGCGACCTGCTTGGCCCGACGCCGATCGGTCTCGTCGATCGCCGTCGCCATCGACGGGGTGATCTTGTCGGCGTACATGTGCACCTGACCGGAGACGTTACGGGCGGCCCGCCCGATGGTCTGGATCAGCGACCGACCGCTGCGCAGGAAGCCCTCCTTGTCGGCGTCGAGGATCGCCACCAGCGACACCTCGGGCAGGTCCAGACCTTCGCGGAGCAGGTTGATGCCGACGAGCACGTCGTAGTCGCCCTTGCGCAGCTCGCGCAGCAGCTCCACCCGGCGCAGCGTGTCGACCTCCGAGTGCAGGTAGCGCACCCGGATGCCGTTTTCCAGGAGGTAGTCGGACAGGTCCTCGGCCATCTTCTTGGTCAGCGTGGTGACCAGCACCCGCTCGTCCCGATCGGTCCGCAGCTTGATCTCGTGCATCAGGTCGTCGATCTGACCCTTGGTCGGCTTGATCACGACCTGCGGGTCGACCAGACCGGTGGGCCGGATGACCTGCTCGACGAACTCGCCCTGGGCCTGCTCCATCTCCCACGTGCCGGGAGTCGCGGAGAGGTAGACCATCTGGCCGACCCGCTCCAGGAACTCGTCGAAGCGCAGCGGCCGGTTGTCGGCCGCGCTGGGCAGCCGGAAACCATGGTCGATGAGCATCCGCTTGCGGGACGCGTCGCCCTCGTACATGCCGCCGATCTGCGGGATGGTCACGTGCGACTCGTCGACCACCGTGAGGAAGTCGTCGGGGAAGTAGTCGAGCAGGGCGTGCGGCGGGCTGCCGGGCAGCCGCCCGTCCATGTGCATCGAGTAGTTCTCGATGCCGGAGCAGAAGCCCACCTGCCGCATCATCTCGATGTCGTAGGTGGTGCGCATCCGCAGCCGCTGCGCCTCCAGCAGCTTGCCCTGCCGCTCCAGCTCGGCGAGGCGCTCGGCCAGCTCCACCTCGATGTCACGGATCGCCCGTTCCATCCGCTCCGGACCCGCCGCGTAGTGCGTGGCCGGGAAGATCACCAGCTGATCGACCTCGCGGACCACGTCACCGGTCAACGGGTTGAGGTAGTAGAGCTTCTCCACCTCGTCACCGAACAGCTCGATCCGGATCGCCAGCTCCTCGTACGCCGGGATGATCTCCAGCGTGTCGCCGCGGACCCGGAAGGTGCCCCGCTGGAAGGCCATGTCGTTGCGGGTGTACTGGATGTCGACCAGCCGGCGCAGCAACTGGTCGCGGTCGAGCTCCTGCCCGATCTGCACCTTCACCGCCCGGTTGAGGTATTCCTCCGGGGTACCCAGGCCGTAGATCGCCGAGACGGTCGCCACCACGATCACGTCGCGGCGGGTGAGCAGCGACATCGTCGCCGAGTGCCGCAGCCGCTCGACCTCCTCGTTGATCGAGGAGTCCTTTTCGATGTAGGTGTCGGTCTGCGGGATATAGGCCTCGGGCTGGTAGTAGTCGTAGTACGAGACGAAGTATTCGACCGCGTTGTGCGGCAGCAGCTCGCTGAACTCCTTGGCGAGCTGCGCGCAGAGCGTCTTGTTCGGGGCGAGCACCAGGGTCGGGCGCTGCAACCGCTCGATCAGCCACGCCGTGGTGGCGCTCTTGCCGGTGCCGGTCGCGCCGAGCAGCACGGTGTTGCGGTCGCCGCGCCGAACCCGACGCTCAAGATCGTCGATGGCCGCCGGTTGGTCGCCGGCCGGCTGAAACTCACTGACGACCTGGAAGCGGTTGTCGAGCCGGGGAATGTCGAGCGCCATGCCGTCAACGGTACGCCGCAGGTCCGACAGGAACGGCCGTCACGCCAGGTACGTGATCAGCTTCAATATTCCCATTGTGTGGCGCATGTCACCGGGACTACCCTCTTCATGTAGGCCGCTCGCGGCGGCCGACCGGGCCGGTGGCCAGGCCGTCATCACGGCCGGCCGCCCCCGGCACTGCGGTCGCAGCACCCGGCTCGTCCGGCGTGCGCACCCGTGTGGTCGCGCTCGAGGCGCAGACCGGCCGCCGCGAGCGCCCCTGCTCGTCACCCCGGCGCCTCCCCGCCCGTTTCATCTCCGTGGACACCACTCCGACTCCGGCACCCGACCCCGCCCCCGGGACGCGTCCCGCCCAGACGGCAGGGCTAGCGGCACCGGCAGCCGCACCAGCACCGATGCCGGCACAGGCACGGGCACGGGCACGGGCACGGGCACGGGCACGGGCACGGGCAGCGGGCGGCACCGCACCGGCTCGACCGGCGACGCAGCGGAAGCCACCCGGACCGGCACCGGGAGCAGGTCCACGACCGGCCGGCCCACCGGCACGCGCCGCGCCGACACCGTCCGCGACGCCCCAACACGCCGGACCACCACCGGCCGGACCACCACCGGCCAGACCACCACCGGCCGGAGCCCCGAGGACATGGGGACGACCACCCGCCGCGACGACACCGCCGACCCTGCCGCCAGCATCGCTGACCCCGCTGATGAGACGGCAGACATCGCCGGCCCGGCCCCGACCAGCCGCCGCCGGCGTACGGTCCTGCTGTTGCTCGGTCTGACCGCGGTGACGTCCGCGACGGCGTTGGTGCTCGGGCTGTTGAGCTGGGCCCCCGACCCGCCCGAGCCGGCCCGCCCGCTGACCCTCGCCGAGGGCGAGCGACTGGCCGCCGTGCGGGTCACCAACCTGCGGGACCTACGCGCCGGGGTCCGCGTCACCGCCGGCACCGACGCCGCCCGAATCGAACTGGTGGGCTGGGTGGACTGGTCGCGGTCACTGCTCTACCTCGACGTGGGCGGCCCGGGCGCGGGTGCCGAACGCGGGCTGTTGCAGAGGGTCGGCCCGATGCTGGTGATCCGGCCCGACCCGGCGGCGGTGCCCACCCCCGCCGCACCGCCACTGGTGCCTCCGACGGACCGCTGGCGGTTGCACCGCATGGCACCCGAGGCGAATCTGGCGCCGGTGCTCGATCTGCTCCTGGGCCTCGCCGCCGACCGCCCGGACCCGACCCAGACGGTGCCGGGCAGCGGTGCGCGCTGGCTGGCCCGGGACACCGTGGCGGACGGCCCGGTGGACGTCCTTCAGGCGCCACTGGCCGCGGGGACACCACCCGCCCCCAGCACCGCATCGGCCAGCACCGCACCCGGCGGCACCGCGGTACCCGCGCCGATCGCCGGGTCGACGGGCACCGACTCGGACACACAGGCCCGGTACTGGCTCGACCAGGACGCCCGCCTGCACAAGCTGGTGACCCAACTCCCCGGTGTCGGCCCGGTCACGATGATCCTCAACCGGGCGGACCGGCCGACACTGCGGCCGGTGGACGCACTCGGCGGCCGCCCCGGTCTGCCCCGCGCGCTGACCGGCGCCGAGCAGGGTCGGCTGGACCGGCTGCCGGCCCGGCTACGCGCCCAGGGTGGTGCCACGGTGACGCTGACGGCACCGATGGGCACGGACACGAACCTGCGGGGCACTGGCTGGTTGAGCTGGACGGCGCGTACCGCGTACCTCGCGGTTGCCGATCTGGGCCTACCGGATCGGCGGACCCTGCTGCGGCGCGACACCGCCGGTCTGGCCCGGGCGGACCTGCCGGCGGTCGCCGCTGGCGGCGGCACCGCGGAGGCGCCGGGTCGGCCACCGCTGCCACCCCGGCCGGGGCGTGGCGGGTCTCCCGATCCGGCGGGGACGACCTGAGTCTGCTGGTCGACACCGCGCTGGCCGCCGGCTCCTTCGGCCAGCGCGGTGCGGCCGTGCGGGTACGCGAGGACGTCGTCGTCGGGCGGACGGTGGACGTCGTCGAGGTGGGCCCGACCGACGCGCGGCTGCGTTGGTGGATCGACCGGGACGGGTCGCCACGCCGCCTGGAACTGCACACCGGCGCCGGCGTGTGGGCCCAACTGGATCTCCACCCCGCCGTGGTGCCCCGACTGCCTCCGGTGCCCCGCCCGGCCGCCACCCCTCGGCCCCGCACCCACTGAACCCGTGACCCTCAGGGCCGCCAGTTGGTCTGCGCGGCCCACTCCTCGGCTCGCAGGTACTCCTCGTCGAACCACGGGTCGCGGGCCGTGCCGGAGCCGCCGGCACCCGGCGCCGAGTCGGCCAGGTCCCGCTTGACAAGCAGGTACGCGGCCCGCTGATCCGGGTCGGCACGCAGGTGGTCGCGCATCAGCAGCGCGTACCGCCAGCCCGGCGAGTCCGCCACCCGCACATGCAGGCGAACCGGGCGGGCCGGGTCCGCGCTGCCGTGCAGCCGCTTCTCCCACCGACCACTGCCGGCCGGGCGCGGATCGTCCCACCACTGCCCCGGCACCCGCGGGAACCCGGCGTTCGCCAGCCGGTCGGCCAGCGGCCCGTCGGCGTCGGCGAGGTTGGTCACGGCCACCTGCACGTCGATGACGTCCTGGGCGGCGTGGCCGGGCACCGCGGTCGCACCGATGTGGTCGATCCGCAGGGCGTCCGAGGCGAGCGCGTGTCGGATCCGGGCGGCCAGCCGCTCGTACTGCCCGGACCAGTTGGTACCGGCGCCGGCCACGTCGCCCCGGCCCGGCGGGACCACCCGCCGCTCGCGCAGGTTGTCCTCGTAGGGCAGCAGCCGCTGCTGCCAGAGCGCGTCAACGTCGTCGTGCAGCTCCGCCAGGCTCCCGTCGTTGGTCAGCACCACGTCCGCAGCCGCCCGGCGACGGGCGTCGTCGGCCTGGGCGGCGATCCGCCGCTCGGCCTCCGCGCGATCCATCCCCCGGTCGCGCGCCAGCCGTTCCAGTCGGGTCGTCACGGCCGTCTGCACCACGATCACGAGGTGGTACGTGGGCGCGAGACCCACCTCGACCAGCAGCGGTACGTCGTTGACGACGATCGAGTCGGGTGCCGCCGCGGCGGCCAGCTCAGCGGTGCGGGCCCGGACCCGGGGGTGGGTGATCGCCTCCAGCCGACGGCGGGCGGTCTCGTCGGCGAACACCACCGCGCCCAGTGCGGCACGGTCCAGTGCGCCATCGGCATCCAGCACCGCGTCGGAGAAGGCGGCAACGATCTCGGCCAGCCCCTCCGTGCCGGGTGCGACGACCTCCCGGGCCACCCGGTCGGCGTCGATGAGCACCGCACCCCGCTCCACGAGCCGCGCGGCCACCGCGCTCTTGCCGGACCCGATTCCGCCGGTCAATCCCACTCTCAGCACCCGACCAGTCAACCGGATCACGAGCCCGGCCGCCAAACCCACCGACAGCCCGGCACGGTCGTCCTCGATCACGCGGCTCGGGCCCCGACCCCCGGGCTCGGGCCCCGACCGCCGGCTCGGGCCTGACTCCCGGCTCGGGGCTCCGGTCCGTCCGGCGAGATCGTGCTCGATCCAGGATGTAGTGCGGTGCTGGCGGCCCGGACGCCCCTACATCGTGGATCGAGCACGATCGTGTAGGTCCGCGCCGGCCTCCGCGCACGGCGGGCTGAGCGCACCTTCCGGGGAACGGCGAGGGCCCCGCCCCCAGCGATCCGGAGATCGCGGGGACGGGGCCCGTCGTCGTTCAGCGGGTCACTTACCGCCGGCGAGCTTCTCCCGCAGTGCGGCGAGCGCCTCGTCGGTGGCCAGGGTGCCGGCCGGCTCCTCGGCCTGCCGGCTCGGGGCCGGGCTGGACGAAGAGGTGGTGCCACCGCCGCCACCGCCGCCAGCGGCCGGGACGACCGGAGTCGGGTTGGCAGCAGCCTCGGCGTCGGCAGCCCGAGAGGTCTGCACCTGCTTGGTGTGGGCCTCCCAGCGCACACGAGCCTCGGCGTACTGGTTCTCCCAGGTCTCGCGCTGCTTGTCGTACCCCTCGAGCCATTCGCCCGTCTCCGGGTCGAAGCCGTCCGGGTAGATGTAGTTGCCCTCGGTGTCGTACGTCGCAGCCATGCCGTAGAGGGTCGGGTCGAAGTGCTCCTCGCCCTCGACGAAGCCCTCGTTGGCCTGCTTGAGCGACAGCGAGATCCGGCGACGCTCCAGGTCGATGTCGATGACCTTGACCATGACCTCGGAGCCAACCTGGACGACCTGCTCCGGGATCTCCACGTGGCGCTCGGCCAGCTCGGAGATGTGGACCAGGCCCTCGATGCCGTCGTCCACGCGGACGAACGCACCGAACGGGACCAGCTTGGTGACCTTACCCGGCACGATCTGCTGGATCGCGTGGGTGCGGGCGAACTGCCGCCACGGGTCCTCCTGGGTCGCCTTCAGCGACAGCGAGACGCGCTCGCGGTCCAGGTCGACGTCCAGGACCTCGACCTCGACCTCCTGGCCCACCTCGACGACCTCAGACGGGTGGTCGATGTGCTTCCAGGACAGCTCGGAGACGTGCACCAGACCGTCGACGCCGCCAAGGTCGACGAATGCGCCGAAGTTGACGATCGAGGACACGACGCCCTTGCGGACCTGGCCCTTCTGCAGCTTGTTGAGGAACTCGGTGCGCACCTCGGACTGCGTCTGCTCCAGCCAGGCCCGGCGGGACAGAACCACGTTGTTGCGGTTCTTGTCCAGCTCGATGATCTTGGCTTCGAGCTCCCGCCCGACGTACGGCTGCAGGTCGCGCACACGACGCATCTCGACCAGGGACGCGGGCAGGAAGCCGCGCAGCCCGATGTCGAGGATGAGGCCGCCCTTGACCACCTCGATGACCGAACCGCGGACGACGCCGTCCTCGTCCTTGATCTTCTCGATCGTGCCCCAGGCCCGCTCGTACTGTGCCCGCTTCTTGGAGAGGATCAGACGACCCTCCTTGTCCTCCTTCTGGAGGACCAGGGCCTCGATGTGGTCACCAACCGTCACAACCTCGGCGGGGTCCACGTCGTGCTTGATCGACAACTCACGAGAGGGGATGACACCCTCGGTCTTGTAGCCGATGTCGAGCAGGACCTCGTCCCGATCGACCTTGACGACGGTGCCTTCGACAATGTCGCCGTCGTTGAAGTACTTGATGGTCTCGTCGATCGCGGCGAGGAATGCCTCCTCGGAACCGAGATCGTCGTGAGTGACCCGGGTGGCGCTCGAGGGGGCCTCGATGCTGCTCGTCATGTGGGCGGTTGCTCCGGTCGGTGGGTTGTCACAGCAGGCTGGTGTCGCAGTGACCTGTTCGCGCCAGCGGATCCGTCGCCGGGCACACCGAACGATCGCCTAGTGAGATCATGATGTGGCTCCGACGACCGCGTACCTGCTCCCTGCCGAGGCAACGCGATCCGCGAGCGCATCGTCTAGCCTACCGTGCGCATTACCACAGCGTGCAAGCCCTCCCGGCTTCTCTCCGTGTGATGACCTGCGAAAGCCGAACAATCGCCCAGAAACGACCCCTGCTGTCGCTTGCGTCACAGCAGCCCCAGCCGCCACAGGACCCCCCGCTCAAAATGTCGGGGAACTGCCGCCCGCCGCAGGGTTGGGCTCGGCGGGTCGCGCCGGCCCAGCGCGGAAATCGGCCACGGTGGGGCCTAGCGTGAGCGCGTGGATGACGACAGCCGGGTCACCCGGCGCCGGGTGGGTGACGCCGAGGCCCGGCGGGCCAACCGCGGCTGGTGGGACACCGACGCCGACGACTACCAGGCCGCGCACGGCGCGTTCCTCGGCGAGGTGGACTTCGTCTGGTGCCCGGAGGGGCTGCGCGAGGCCGATGCCCGCCTGCTCGGTGACCTGCCCGGGCAGCGGGTGCTCGAGGTGGGCTGTGGCGCGGCTGCCGCCGCCCGCTGGCTGGTTACCCAGGGTGCCTGGCCGGTCGCCTTCGACCTGTCCGCCGGCATGTTGCGGCACGCCGTCGAGGCGGCCGACCGCACCGGGGTACGCGTACCGCTGGTGCAGGCCGACGCGCTCGCCCTGCCGTTCGCCGACCGGTCGTTCGACGTCGCCTGCACCGCCTTCGGCGCGATCCCGTTCGTGGACGACTCGGTGGCACTGCTCGCCGAGGTGCATCGGGTGCTGCGCCCCGGGGGGCGGTGGGTGTTCTCGGTGACCCACCCGATGCGCTGGATCTTCCTCGACGACCCTGGCGAGGGTGGGCTGACCGCCACGCACTCGTACTTCGACCGCTCCCCCTACGTGGAGCAGGACGAGTCCGGCGTGGCCACCTACGTCGAGCAGCACCGCACGCTCGGCGACCGGGTTCGGGAGCTGGTCGACGCCGGGTTCCGGCTGCTGGACCTGGTGGAGCCGGAATGGCCGGAGGGACACGAGGGGATCTGGGGGCAGTGGAGCCCGCTACGGGGTCGACTCTTCCCCGGCACCGCCATCTTCGTCACCGAAAAGCCCGCCGGCTGAGCGCGCCGCACCCGCAGTCCGACCTGCGTCCCATCGATCGCCGGTAGGCTCGCCCCATGAGCGCGGAGCCCATCCCGACATCACCTGGCCCCTGGTGTCCGGACCCGATGCGGCAGCAGCGTGCCGACTACACGCTGGAGGACCTGCTCACCCTGCCGGACGACGCTCCCCGCATCGAACTCGTCGACGGAGTTGTCCAGGTGACGCCCTCCCCCACCCTGGGCCATCAGGACATCTGCGGCCTGCTCTGGCTGTGGCTACGCTCCCATGCCCCGGCTGACCTTCGTGCCGCCCAAGCGGTCGGAGTCGGACTCAGCCGCAACACCAGCCGACAGCCGGACGTGCTGCTCTGCCGCGCCGAGGTGCCGTCCGACCGGTCCTTCGTGCCGCCGGAGGACGTCGTCCTCGCCGTGGAGATCGTCTCTCCGGGCACACGACGGATCGAGCGCTTCGCGAAACCGGGTGAGTACGCCGCCGTCGGCATTCCGTTCTACTGGCGCATCGAGCAGGACCCCGTGCACGTCTACGCGTACCGGATCGGCGACCGGGTAGGGCCCGGCGGTGAGCGGCAGTACGAGCTGGTCGCCGACGGGTCCGACGTGATCGAGCTGACCGAACCGTTCGAGATCAAACTGCCGATCGCCGAGATCACGCCGTAGTCCGCCGGGCCGGCCGGTCGTTTCGCCCCGGCGGTGTCGGGTAGCCGAGGACCATGGCCGAACAGAGGTTCCACAACGGCGACCATGTCTCCTGGTCGGCCCACGGCAGCCGCGCGTACGGCGTGGTGCAGGAGACGATCACGGAGCGGACGCGGATCCGCGGGCGGGCCGTGAACGCGGCACCCGACGACCCGCAGTACCGGGTCCGCAGCGACGGGACGGGCCGCGACGTGGCCCACCGCCCCGAGGCGTTGCGTCATGAGCAGGGCTGACGACCAGGGCCGGGACACCTACCGGGAGTTCACCGATGCGGTGAACATGAAGCCCGGCGAGCTGTCCACATGGCTCGAAACCGATGAGTCGAAGCAGGTTGGCTGGCACAAGGGCGGCCGCGCTGGTGGTGGCGAGTCCGTTGGGCACGAGTCCGGCCGGAAGATCATCAACCTGCTCCGACGCAAACGCGGCGACCTGTCCGACGGCGACTACAAGCACATGCGCAAGGTGGTGGGTTACGTACGCCGGCACATGGCGCAGCGCCCCTCCGGCAACGTCCGCGACACCAAATGGCGCTGGTCCCTCATGAACTGGGGCCACGATCCGATGAAGTAACCCGCCTGATGATCACTCATCGGCGCAGGGCCGCCGAGGGTGAGCCGCCGCGACCAACGAAAGATCAGTGATCCGCACTGTTCCAGTCCCGGCCCAAGCCGACCGACACCTCCAACGGCACCGACAGCGGGTACGCCCCGCCCATCTCCCGCCGGACCAGTGCCTCCAACGCCTCCCGCTCACCAGGGGCGACCTCGAAGACCAGTTCGTCGTGCACCTGCAACAGCATCCGCGAGCGCAGCCCGGCCTCGCCCAGCGCGGTGTCGACGTGCAGCATCGCCACCTTGATGATGTCGGCCGCGGAGCCCTGGATCGGGGCGTTGAGCGCCATCCGCTCGGCGATGTCACGGCGCTGCCGGTTGTCACTGACCAGGTCGGGCAGGTAGCGGCGGCGACCCAGGATGGTCGAGGTGTAGCCGTCCTGGCGTGCCCGGGCCACCACCTGCTGCAGGTAGTCGCGCACCCCGCCGAAGCCGGCGAAGTAGTTTTCCATCAGCCCGCGCGCCTCGTCGGTGCCGATGTTGAGCTGCTGGGACAGGCCGAACGCGCTCAACCCGTACGCCAGGCCGTAGTTCATGGCCTTGATCTTGCGACGCTGGTCCGCGGTGACGGCGTCGACCGGCACCCCGAAGACGGACGACGCGGTGACGGCGTGGAAGTCGGCACCCGAGTTGAACGCCTCGATCAGCGCGTCGTCCGACGAGAGGTGCGCCATGATGCGCATCTCGATCTGGCTGTAGTCGGCGGTGAGCAGGCACTCGTAGCCCTCCCCCACCACGAAGGCCCGACGGATCCGCCGGCCCTCCTCGGTGCGGATGGGGATGTTCTGCAGGTTGGGCTCGGTGGAGGAGAGCCGACCGGTGGCCGCCACCGTCTGGTTGAAGGTGGTGTGGATCCGGCCGTCGTCGGAGACCGACTTGAGCAGACCGTCGACGGTCGACTTGAGCTTGGCCACGTCCCGGTGGCGCAGCAGGTGGGCCAACACCGGGTGCGGCTGCTGCGCGTAAAGCCACTGCAGAGCGTCGGCGTCGGTGGTGTAACCCGTCTTGATCTTCTTGGTCTTCGGCAGGCTCAACTCGGTGAAGAGGATCTCCTGCAACTGCTTGGGCGAGCCGAGGTTGAACTCCCGACCCACCGCCTCGTACGCGCCCTGGGCGGCGGCCTTCACCTCGGCGGCGAAGTGCGCCTCCAACTCGGACAGATAATCCGTGTCGGCGGCGATGCCGGTGCTCTCCATGCCGGCGAGCACCCGCATCAGCGGCAGCTCCACCCCGGCCATCAGCCGGGCGGACTGCTCGCCGTCGCGGGACAGCTCCGCGTCGATCGCGTCAGCCAGGTCGAGGGTGGCCCGGGCCTGGAGCATCAGGTTCTGCTCGACCACGCCTTCGTCGCCCAGCCCGTCGAGGGTGAGCTGGCCGGACTCCGGAACGTCCACCCGCAGCTCCCGGTGCAGGTAGCGCAGTGCCAGGTCGGTCAGGTCGTAGGACCGCTGATCGGGGCGGGCCAGGTACGCGGCGATCTGGGTGTCCCGGACGATGCCGGCGAGGTGCCAGCCGTGCGCGGCGCAGGCCAGCACGGCCGGTTTGCTGTCGTGCAGCACCTTGGGTCGCTGCGCGTCGGCCAGCCAGCCGGCCAGGGCGCCCTCGTCGGTCGGGTCGAGCCCGGCCGGGTCGACCCAGGCCGCCGCACCCCGGCGGTGGCCAGCGCCAGACCGGTGATCGAGGCGCTGTGCCGGCGGTTGGGGCCGGTGTCGAGCTTGACCGCCAACCCGACCGGGGTGCCGGTCGGGGCGTGCGTGGTCAGCCAACCGGCCAGCGCGCCGGGCTCGGTGAGCACCTCGCCGGTGAGGTCGAACCCGGACTCGGCCTCCGGCTCGACCGCTTCCAGGTACTGGTAGAGACGGTCGCGCAGGATGCGGAACTCGAGGGTGTCGAAGACCTGGTGCACCGCTTCCCGGTCCCAACCGGTCCAGCGGGTGTCCTCCGGGCGGAGCGGCAGCTCGAGGTCGGTGATGAGGCGGTTGATCTCGTAGTTGCGGATCACGTCGGCGAGCCGCTCGCGCAGGCTGTCGCCGGCCTTGCCCTTGATCTCGTCGGCGCGGGCGATCACGCCCTCCACCCCGCCGTAGGTGGTGATCCACTTGGCGGCGGTCTTCGGGCCGACGCCCGGGATGCCGGGCAGGTTGTCGCTGGTCTCGCCGACCAGCGCGGCCAGGTCCCGGTACTGCTGCGGCCCGACGCCGTACTTCGCCTCGATCGCCGCCGGGTCCATCCGGGCCAGGTCGGAGACGCCCTTGCGCGGGTAGAGGACGGTGACCTGGTCGCCGACCAGCTGGAACGCGTCCCGGTCACCGCTGCTGATCAGCACCGACATGCCCTGGTCGCGGGCCTGGCAGGCGAGCGTGGCGATGACGTCGTCGGCCTCGAAGCCCTCCTTCTCCACCACCGGGATCTGCAGCGCGGCCAGGACCTCCTTGACCAGGCTGACCTGACCCTTGAAGTCGGTCGGGGTCTCGCTGCGGCCGGCCTTGTACTCCGCGTACCTGTCGGTGCGGAAGGAATGACGGGAGACGTCGAAGGCCACGACGATGTGGGTGGGCTGCTCGTCGCGCAACACGTTGATCAGCATCGAGGTGAAGCCGTACACCGCGTTGGTCGGCTGACCTGTCGTGGTGGAGAAGTTTTCCACCGGCAGGGCGAAGAAGGCCCGGTATGCCAGGGAATGTCCGTCGACGAGGAGCAGGCGCGGCGTCGTAGCTGTCACGGCAGCGACTCTAGCCCGCCACTACGACAGACCGGGACACCGGCACGGCACCCGGCGCGGCCGTCGGACGACCGCGCCGGGTACGGCTCAGAGCACCTTGGCCAGGAACGCCTTCGTCCGGTCGTGCCGGGGGTTGGCGATCACCTCGCGCGGCGCGCCGGACTCGACCACCACCCCGTCGTCCATGAAGATCAGCGAATCGCCGACCTCCCGGGCGAAGCCGATCTCGTGGGTCACCACGATCATCGTCATGCCGTCGCGGGCCAGGTCCTTCATCACGTCTAGCACCTCGCCGACCAGCTCCGGGTCCAGCGCGCTGGTGGGCTCGTCGAAGAGCATCAGCTTCGGCTGCATCGCCAACGCCCGGGCGATCGCCACCCGCTGCTGCTGCCCACCGGAGAGCTGCCCGGGGTAGCTGCCCAGCTTGTCACCGAGCCCGACCCGCTGGAGCAGCGCGGCGGCCCGGTCCCGGGCCGCGGCCTTGCGCTCCCGGCGCAGCAGCACCGGCGCCTCGGCGACGTTCTGCAGGGCGGTCATGTGCGGAAAGAGGTTGAACCGCTGGAACACCATGCCGATCGCGCGGCGCTGGGCGGCGATCTCCTTCTCCCGCATCTCGTGCAGCTTGCCGCCGCGCTCCCGGTAGCCGATCAGGTCGCCGTCCACCCGGATCCGGCCGGCGTTGATCTTCTCCAGGTGGTTGATGCAGCGCAGGAACGTCGACTTGCCCGAGCCGGAGGGCCCGAGCAGGCAGCAAACCTCGCCGCTGCGGACCTCCAGGTCGATGCCCTTGAGCACCTCGATCGGTCCGAACGACTTGTGCACCTGCTCGGCCCGGACCATCACGCCGTCGCTGGTCGTCTGCCCGGCCCCCGCCGATGTCGTCGCCTGAGTCATCACCGACCCGCCTCGCTCACGCTGCCGCCGGTCTCCGCGGCGATCCCGCGCAGTCTGATCTTCGCTTGGGCGCTCTTGCCGAACCCCCTGGAGAAGTGCCGCTCCAGGTAGTACTGACCGACGAGGAGCACGCTGGTCAGCAGCAGATACCACAGGCACGCCGCCACGTACATCGGGAATACCTGGAACGTCCGGTTACCCACGGCCTTGAGCTGGAAGAACAGCTCGGTAGAGACCGGCACGAAGGCCACCAGCGAGGTGTCCTTGAGCATCGCGATGGTCTCGTTGCCGGTCGGCGGGATGATCACGCGCATCGCCTGCGGCAGCACGATGCGGCGCAGGATCTGGGTACGGCTCAGGCCCAGCGCCTGCGCCGCCTCGGTCTGCCCCTCGTCCACCGACTGGATCCCGGCCCGGACGATCTCGGCCATGTACGCCGCCTCGGAGAGCCCGAGCGCCAGCATGCCGGCGACGAACCCGGTGAGGATCTCCAGTGCGGAGAAGCCGAAGAGGCGTGCCTCGAAGTTGTCGACGCCGAAGAGCGCCCCGAGCTGCCGATCGAACGGGAGCCCGAACTCGATCCGGGCCCAGAGGATGCCGAGGTTGCCGAAGAGGATCGCCAGCACCAGCCGGGGCACCGCCCGGAAGAACCAGGTGTACGCCCAGGAGACGCCGCGCAGGATCGGGTTCTCCGACAGCCGCATGATGGCGATGACGACGCCGAGACTGACGCCGATCAGCATCGCGAGCACGGTCAGCGCGAGCGTGCCGCGCAGTCCCTCCATGATCGGCGGCCGGAACATCTCGTCGACCATGAACGACCAGTTGAACGCCTTGTTCGTCACCAGCAGGTGGACGAACATGGCCACCAGCACCCCGATCACGGCAACCGCGACCCAACGCCCGGGATGCCGGACGGGCACGGCCTGGATGGGTTCCGGCCGTGCCCGCTCGGTTGTGTCCGTTTCCGACGACATGCGTCAGTTGGCGGGGTTCAGCGCCGAGGTGGTGATGACGCCGCCCTCGACGCCCCACTTCTTCAGCGCGGTCTCGTACGTGCCGTCGGCGATGACCGCCTGGACGGCCTCCTTGAGCACCTCGGCGAACGCGGTCTGGTCCTTCTTGACGGCGTAGCCGTACGGGGCCGACTCGTAGATGTCGCCGACCAGCTCCAGCGCGCCGTTGCTCTGCTTCACCGCGTACGCCCCGACCGGGGAGTCGGCCAGCATGGCGTCGTTCTTGCCGCTGACCACGGCGGCGGTGGCGTCGCTCTGCGCCTGGTACTGGTCGATGGTGATCGCCGGCTTGCCGCCGGTGGTGCACTTCTTCGACCGGGCGGTGATGTCGTCGAACTGCACGGTGCCGGTCTGCACGGCGATCTTCTTGCCGCAGGCGTTGTCAATGTCGATCTTGGCCGGGTTGCCGGCCTTGGTCGCCCACTGGGTACCGGCGGCGAAGTAGCTCACCATGTTGACGCTCTTGAGCCGCTCGGCGTTGATCGTGAACGACGACACGCCGATCTCGTACTTACCGGAATCGACACCGGGCAGGATCGAGTCGAAGGGCGACGACTGGTACTCGGCCTTGAGGCCGAGCTTCTGCGCCACCGCGTTGAACAGCTCGACGTCGAACCCGACCACCGTCTTGCCGTCGGCGTCGAGGAACTCCGCCGGGGCGTACGTCGAGTCGGTGCCGACCTTGATCACACCGTCGGCCTTGATGGTGTCGGGCACCTTCCCGGCCAGCGCCGAGTCGGCCGCCGCCGTGACGGTCGGGCCGGCACCGGGCTGGGCCGTGTTCTCCTTCTCCCCACACGCCGTCAGCGAGAGGGCGAGCAGCGCCGCGCTGGCGGCGCCGAGCGCCGCCCGCCGGGCACCGTTGGTATTGAACATGTCTCTGCACTCCTTGCGTGAGGGGTGTGACGGCCGCTCAGGCCACGCCGAGGTATGCCTCTTTGACCGCCGGGTCGTGCAGCAGCTCGGCACCGGTTCCGCTCTTGACGATCCTGCCGGTCTCCAGCACGTACGCCCGGTGCGCTCGGGCCAGCGCCTGCTGCGCGTTCTGCTCCACCAGCAGGACGGTGGTGCCCTGCTCGTTGATCTCCTTGATGATGTCGAAGATCTGCTGGATCAGCATCGGCGCCAACCCCATCGAGGGCTCGTCGAGCAACAGCAGCTTGGGCCGGCTCATCAGCGCCCGGCCGACCGCCAGCATCTGCTGCTCGCCGCCGGAGAGGGTACCCCCGGCCTGCTTACGTCGTTCCGCCAGCCTGGGGAAGAGATCGAGCACCCGGGCCAGGTCCTGGGCGATCCCGGCCCGGTCGCGCCGGGTGTACGCCCCCATGTCCAGGTTCTCCAGCACCGACATGCCGGGGAAGATCCCCCGACCCTCGGGCGCCTGGCAGAGCCCCCGCCGGACCCGCAGGTCCGCCCGGAGCTTGGAGATGTCCTCGCCCTCGAAACGGATGCTGCCGGTGGCGATCGGCCGGATACCGGAGACCGCCCGCATGGTGGTCGACTTCCCGGCGCCGTTGGCGCCGATCAGCGCGACGATCTCCCCCTCGGCCACGGTCAGGCTGATGCCGTGCAACGCCTGGATCCGCCCGTAGAGCAGGCTCACATCGTCGATCTCAAGCAACATCGTCCGGCACCCCCAGGTACGCCGCGACCACCTTCGGGTTGTCCCGCACATCGGCGGGCAGCCCTTCGGCGATCTTCTTTCCGAACTCCAGCACGACGATCCGGTCGGTGACGCCCATGACCAGGCGCATGTCGTGCTCGATCAGCAGCACGGTCACGCCGGTGTCCCGGACCTGCCGGATGAGCTGGAGCAGCTCCTCCTTCTCCGCCGGGTTGAAGCCGGCGGCCGGCTCGTCCAGGCAGAGCAACACCGGATCGGTGGCCAGCGCCCGGGCGATCTCCAACCGCCGCTGCTCCCCGTAGGAGAGGTTGCGGGCGAACTCGTGCAGCCGGTGCCGGATGCCGACGAACTCCAGCAGCCGCTCGGCCTTCTCCCGCCCCTCACGCTCCTCGCGCCGGTGCCGGGGCAGCCGGAACAGCGCGGAGATCACGCTGGTCTTGTGGTGCGCGTCCGCGCCGACCTGGACGTTCTCCAGGGCGGTCATCTCGGGGAACAGCCGGATGTTCTGGAACGTCCGGGCCATGCCCATCTGGGTGATCTGGTGGCGCTTCTTGCCGCTGATCTTGCCGCCGCGGAACCGGATCTCACCCTGGGTGGGCTGGTAGATGCCGGTCATCGCGTTGAAGCAGGTGGTCTTGCCAGCCCCGTTCGGGCCGATCAACCCCAGGATCTCCCCCTTGTAGAGGGTGAAGTTGACGTTGTCGAGCGCGACCACGCCGCCGAAGCGCAGCGTGACGTTGTCGACCTCCAGCAGCGGCTCCCGGTCGGGGACCGCCTCCATCGCCGGCGCGCCGGCCTGCGCCGGAACAGCCGGCGTCTGATCGGTGTCACTCACCGACGATCACCTCCTTGCGACGGTCTTTGAACTCCGCCGCCCGTCGTCGGTTCGGAATCAGGCCCTCCGGCCGGAAGATCATCATCACCACGAGGACCAGCCCGAAGATGAGGAACCGGTACTCGTACAGCTCCACGCCGAACAACTCGATGCCGCGGAACCGCTCGATCATGTACGCCACCAGGCCACCGCCGACGATCGCGCCGACGATGTTGCCCGAGCCACCGAAGATCACCGCTGCCAGAATGATGATCGAGTTGAGCAGCTCGAAGTTCTGCGAGTTGACGAAGTTCTGCTTACCCGCGAAGAGCGCGCCAGCCAGGCCGGCGATCGCGGCACCCGAGGCGAACGCCCAGAGCTTGAACTTGAACGTCGGCACGCCCATCAGCTGCGCGGCGTCCTCGTCCTCCCGGATCGAGATCCAGGCCCGACCAACCCGGCTGTGCGTCAGGTTCCGCACCCCGATCACCACCACGATGATCAGCGTGAGGACCAGCCAGTAGTACGGCCGGGCGTCCAGCACGCCGAAGAACGGCTTGCCGTCGGCGTACTTGCCGGGCGGGTGCGGGATCTGGTTGAAGCCCCGCTGGCCCTTGAGGAAGTCCGAGCTGACCGCGGCGATCCGGATCATCTCGGCGAAGCCGAGCGTCACGATCGCCAGGTAGTCACCGCGCAGGCGCAGCGTCGGCGTACCGAGCATCACGCCCGAAAGCATGGTCATCCCGATCGCCAGCGGCACCACGAGCAGCCACGGCCAGAGCGTCTTGACGTTGCTGCTCGGCGAGGTCAACACCGCGACGGTGTACGCGCCGACGGCGAAGAAGCCGAAGTAGCCCAGGTCGAGCAGGCCGGCGAAACCGACCACGATGTTCAACCCGACGGCCAGCAGCACGTAGATCGAGACGGTGAAGAGCACCTGCGTGAAGTTCGCACCGGGGGTCGGAATCGGCCCGAGGTACTGGTAGAACTCCTTGTTCGGCAACGCGTAGAAGAACGCGATCACCGCGACCAGCAGCGCCCAGCGCACCCAGCGCGGCGCGGTGTGCCACCGTTGCCCGGCCGCCTCGCGGCCGGAGCGCACCCTCTCCAGGACGGTCGTCATGCCCGTGCCCTCCCCAGCGATTCGCCCAGCAGACCGGTCGGCCGGAACATCAGCAGCACCACCAGCACCGCGAAGGCGGCGAAGTCCTTCCACTGGCTGCCGAACAGGCCGGCGGCGTAGTTCTCCACCACGCCCAGCAGCAGGCCACCAACCAGCGCCCCGCGCAGGTTGCCGATGCCGCCGAGCACCGCCGCGGTGAACGCCTTGAGCCCCAGCAGGAAGCCGACGCTGTAGGTCAGGGTCTGGATCCGCACGTCGTAGAGCAGACCGGCCACACCGGCCATGGCGCCACCGGTGATGAAGACCGTCAGGATGATCCGGTCCTTGTTCACGCCCATCAGCGCGGCGGTGTTGGCGTCCTGGGCCACGGCACGGATGCCCCGGCCGGTTCGGCTGCGGTTGATGAAGAAGTCCAGCAGGACCATCATCAGCAGCGCCGCGCCGATCGTCAGCAGTTGCACCGCGTCGATCGGTACGCCGAAGACGTGGAACAGCGGCTTGCTGCTCACCAGACTCGGCGCGCCCTCGGGCAGTCGGCGCGTCCAGATGCCGAACGCCTCGGAGATCGCGATCGAGGCGCCGATCGCGGTGATCAGGAAGGCCAGCGGCGGGGCGTTGCGCTTACGCAACGGCCGGTACGCCACCCGCTCGATCACGGTCGCGGTGCCCGCCGACGCGATAGCGGCGACGATCACTGCCACCAGCAGGTAGAACAGGATCGAGCCGATCCCGCTGACCTGCGAGTTCTGGTCGAGTCCAAAACCGTTCCAGGTCCAGATCGCCGCGAACGCGCCGGCGATGAACACCTCGGAGTGAGCGAAGTTGATGAGTCTCAGCACGCCGTAGACCAGCGTGTAGCCCAGCGCGACGAGGGCGTAGATCGCGCCCTGAGTCAAGCCGGTCGTGGTGAGTTCTCCGAAGTTGGAGAACAGTCCATTGAAGTCCAAGGGAGGGACGCTCCATCACGTCTGGAGAGGAAAATGGGGCGCGGCCGGGAGCGAGCAGCTCCCGGCCGCACCCGCGATCACAACTCAATCGCCGTAGCAGCGACCAACATCAGGACTTGGGGATCTCCTGGTCCGGGACAACCTTGCCGCCCGTGACCTTGAAGGCCCAGACCTTGACCTGCGCCGGGTCCAGCTCGCCGCTCTCGACGAACTTGTAGCTCGCCGCGACACCCTCGCCGCTGTAGCCCTTCACGAACTCCAGCAGGCCCTCACGGGTGTTCTTGCCAGCCTTGATGCCGGCCAGCAGGATGTTCGCCGCGTCGTAGGCGGTGTCGCTGTAGGTGCCCGGGTCGGTGCCGTGAAGCGCCTTGAACTCCTGGACGAACGTGCCCCGGGCCTCGGCGGCCGGCTGGCACGGGCAGGTGAGGATGGTGCCCTCGGCTGCCGCTTGACCGGCGGAGGTGATGTACGCACCGTCGTTGACGCCGTCGCCGGCGACCAGCGGCGCGGTGACCCCGGCAGCGGTGAGCTGCTTACGGATCAGGCCGGCCTCCTGGTAGTAACCGCCGTAGAAGATCGCCTTCACGCCAGCGGCCTTGACCTTGGTGACCACACCGGAGAACTCGGTCTGCTTGCCCTCGCCCTGGACCTTGTCCGAGCCGACGACCGCCGAGCCGAGGACCTTCTTGACCTCGTCGGCCAGACCGGCGCCGTACGCGGACTGGTCATCGATGACGTAGACCTTGTCGGCCTTCATCACGTTCTTCATGTAGTTGCCGGCCGCCGGGCCCTGGCTGAAGTCGTTGCCGACCGCGCGGAAGAAGGTCTTCCACTTCTGGTCGGCCAGGCTGGGCCGGGTCGCGGACGGGGTGATGGTCACCAAACCGGCCTCGTTGAACAGCGGGCCGGCCGCCTCGGACTCACCCGAGTACGCCGGGCCGACGATGCCAAGGATCTTGGTGTCGTCGATCGCCTTCTGCGCCAGACCGGGCGCCTGGTCGGGGCTGCCCTGCGAGTCCAGGGCGGCCAGCTCGACCTTGCAGTCGGCGTTCTCCTTGTTGTACTTGTCGACGGCCAGCTTGACACCGTTGTTCTCGTTGATGCCGAGCGCGGCGGAGCTGCCGGTCAGCGCGCCAAAGAACGCGATCTTGCTGCCGCAGGCGTCACCGCCGGCTGCCGTCTCTTCGCCACTGGAGCATGCGGTTCCGCCGGCGACGAGCGCCACCATGGCGACCCCACCGATCACACGCGCGAGCTTCTGCCTCAAGGCCCGAACCCTCCTCGTCCCATGGTCCGAACCACCCGCTGGTTATTGGCCCTTGCGGGGGCGGACGAACCAGACCGTCGTCGCCGGTCTGGGGCCGGACGTTATCCCACCGTGAAGCTGTGACGTAAGCCCCAAGCGAGCGGGTTGACCGAACCGTTACACGCCGTGGCGGATTCGAAACGATCCCTGTAAGAACCTTCGGGCGTGAAGCTCTTTCACCTTTGTTTCGTCGGAGGCGGTCAGGGGCCTTCCGCCACCTACCGATCGAGGTCGGATACCCCCGCCCACCAGGCACGCGACGTTTTTCCATCGTCCGCCACCAGCAGCAGTCGATCTCCCGTCGACGTCACCGCGACCGCGGTGTCCCCGCTGTCCGGTACCGGCTGCGGCATGGTCATCGCCCGCCATGACTCGCCCACATCGACCGAGAGCCACAGTCCGTGACGGTCCCCGTCCCTCGTCACCGCCACCAACCCCTGCCCGACGGCCACCAGCCCGGCCGCCGACGCCACACCCGTTCCGGCCGCCCCGAATCCGCCCGCCGGCCGCCAGCCCTGCGTGGTCAGCCGCCAACTGCCGAATCCGGCCCGCACCGACCCGACCGCCACCGGCACGTCGCCAAGCACCGCCACCCGTTGCGCCTGCCCCCGCCCGTCCACCACGGGCAGGGCGGCCCGCCGCCAGCTCCGGCCGTCCGCCGAGGACCAAGCCAGCGGCACCAGCGCGGTACCCCCGGGCGGCAGCAGCGCACCCACCACCAGCCAGCCCGACGGCACGGCGACCGCGTCGTACGCCGCCGTCCGCCCCCGCTCGTCACCGGCCAGCTCCGGTGCGCCCTCCACCAGCGCGAACCCGGCAGCGTCCGGGGAGATCCAGACCGCCGCACCGTCGATCCGACTACCGGCGATCAGCCAGCCCTGCGGCCCCGCCGCAAGCCGGGCCACGTTGACCGCGCGCGGTCCGGCGTACCGCTCGAAGGGCGCATCCACCTCGTGCAGCGTGCCGTCCGGCGCCTGCCGCCAGGTGCCGGTGCGGGGATTGCCGTGCGCGCCCCCGTTCTTCGCCCCGACCGCCGCCAGCCGCCCGTCCCGGCAGGCCGCCGCGGAGAGCACGTGCTGCTGGCCGTAGAACGTCACCGGCGCCGTCGGCAGCGGCACCCAGGAAATGGCATCCGGGCTGCTCCAGGCGGCCGGGCGGGTCTCCCCGGCCAGATCGACCACGCCGCCGACCACGTACCACCGGCCGGCACAGGCGGTGGCGTCGCGCAGCACCGGTCGACCCGGCGCACCCGGCGTAATTGGCAGGTCCACCGACTGCCAGGCCGGCCGGACCGGTCGCGGCTCCTCGCAGTCGGGACAGGCCGAGGACCCGCAGGCGGTCACGAGCACGGCGAGAACGCCGAGCACCACCCCCATCCGCCGCGACACGAGTCGACGCCGATCAGGAGGCCGGCAGGGTCACCTCGCCGCCAGCGGTCTCCGCGAGGATCCGCTCCGCGACCTCTTTCATGGTCATCCGGTGGTCCATCGCCGTGCGCTGGATCCACTTGAACGCCTGCGGCTCGGTCATCCCGTACGTGGTCATCAGCGCGCCCTTGGCGCGCTCCACCGCCTTGCGGATCTCCAGACGGTCGGTCAGGTTCGCGACCTCGGCTTCCAGGGCCGCGACCTCCGAGTAGCGCGACAGCGCGATCTCCACCGCCGGGACCAGGTCGCTCTTCTGGAAAGGCTTCACGAGGTACGCCATCGCGCCCGCCGCCCGCGCCCGCTCCACCAGGTCGCGCTGGCTGAACGCGGTCAGGATGATCACCGGGGCGATCCGGGCACCGGCGATGCGCTCGGCGGCGGCCAGCCCATCCATGATCGGCATCTTGATGTCGAGGATGACCAGGTCGGGCTTCAACTCCTCGGCCAGGCGGACGGCGGTCTCACCGTCACCGGCCTCCCCCACCACCTCGTAGCCCTCTTCGACCAGCATCTCGGCGAGGTCCAGCCGGATCAGCGCCTCGTCCTCGGCGATCAGTACGCGCCTGCGCTCGGTATCCGTCGGCATCTCAGCCACCAGCCCTACCCCCACCATCGATCACTGCACGGCTACCACCCATGCTCCCGCATGAGAGTAGTCGGGTACAGTAAGCGCCACCCGCCGGGATGGTGGAACGGCATACACGGAAGTCTCAAACACTTCTGCCCGAAAGGGCTTGCGGGTTCGAATCCCGCTCCCGGCACTCTGTCATACACCTGTTCGATGATGTGGGCGTGCATCCACCGCAGATGCGGGCACAAGCCCGCGCTCTCCGCGCTCGCGGACACACCATCCACTCCGTAGCTCGCACTCTCGCATTGCCATACGCAACGGTCTGGCACTGGTGCGTCGATCGACCCGAACCGGCGAAGCGCGGCACGGAGCTACGGTGCTTTCGTTGCCTGCCGGATGTCGACAATCCGACCGACCCCGCCGCCTACGCCTACCTGCTCGGTCTCTACCTGGGCGACGGTCATCTGGCCGTCTCACCGAAGGTGCCAGTGCTTCGGATTGCTTGCACGGCGATCTATCCGGATCTCATCGACGCGTGCGAGGCGGCCATGCTCGCAGTGCTTGCCGCGCGTGTGCAGAGGATCCCCAAGCAAGGCTGCATCTCGGTCGAGAGCAGTGGGGTGCACTGGCCCTGCCTGCTGCCCCAGCACGGTCCCGGCAAGAAGCACGAACGGCCGATCGTCCTGACCGACTGGCAACGGGAGATCGTGGTGGCTCACCCGGGGGTCTTCCTGCGCGGCCTCTTCCACTCCGACGGCTGCCGTATCGCCAACCGGGTTACGACGCGAGGCAGGCATTACGTCTATCCGCGCTACATGTTCACCAACGAGTCGGCCGACATCATGGAGCTGTGCCAGTGGAGCCTCGATCTGCTCGGCATCGCCTGGCGAATGAACCGACCCAACTCGCTCTCGGTGGCGCGGCGACAAGCTGTCGCCACTCTGGACCGGCACGTCGGCCCGAAGTCCTGACCGCCGCATTCCGCGGCCGTCGTTGGTCATGGCGGGCGTGTGGGAGCCTGGCTGGCGCGCGGGCGGGATGGCCGGCGGCGGGGTCGACGACAGGGGTGGGAACTGATGCGGGTGGTCATTTTCGGTGCGACCGGCATGGTCGGCCAGGGTGTGCTGCGGGAGTGCCTGCTCGCCGACGACGTGCGGGAGGTGGTGACGGTAGGCCGCAGGCCGACTGGTCGGCAGGATCCGAAACTGCGTGAGCTCACGGTCGCGGACGTGGGCGAGTTGGACGCGGTGCGGGCCGAGCTGACCGGTGTGGACGCGTGTTTCTACTGCCTGGGTGTGTCGTCGTTGGGGATGGGTGAAGCCGCGTACACGCGGGTCAGCTACGACTACCCGCTCGCGGCGGCGCGGCTGTTGGCCGAGGTGAGCCCGAGCGTGACGTTCATCTACGTCTCCGGCGTCGGCACCGACTCCACCGGCCAGGGTCGGGTGATGTGGGCGCGGGTCAAGGGTCGTACCGAGAACGCGATCATCGACCTGCTGCCCCACGGCTATGCGGCGCGGCCCGGGTTCATCCAGCCGACATACGGGGCGGTGTCGCGGACCCGTGGGTATCGGATCGGGTACGCGATCACTCGTCCGCTCTTTCCGGTGTTGCGCCGGTTGCTGCCGAATCAGGTCACCACGACCGACGGGATCGGCCGGGCGATGTTGCGGGTGGCCCGGCAGGGCTCGCCCAGGCGGGTGCTGGGCAATCGCGACCTGCGCTGACCGGGCGTCCGTTCAGACGAGTGTGTCGAGCGCGTGGGCGAGGTCGACGCGCAGGTCTTCGGGGTCCTCCAGACCGACCGAGAGGCGCAGGAGCGCGGCGTCGGGTTTCGCCTCGCCCTGGACGGGTCGGTGGGTGAGCGAGGCGGGGTGCTGGATCAGGGTGTCGACGCCGCCGAGGGAGACCGCGTGGGTGATGAGTTGGCAGGCGCCGGCGACGGCGGCCGCGGCGGGTGCGCCGCCGCGTACCTCGAAGGCGAGCAGGCTGCCGGGTCCGGCCATCTGGCGGCCGACCAGCGCCGCCGGGTCGTGCACCGAGGGGTGGTGCACCCGGTGTACGGCGGGGTGGTCGGCGAGCCAGCCGGCGAGTTTCTCGGCGGTGGCCTGTTGGGCGCGGACCCGCAGCGGCAGGGTCTGCAGGCCGCGGTGCAGCAGGTAGCCGCCGAGTGGGTGCAGGATCGCGCCGGTGACCGCGCGGACCTGACGCAGTCGCACGGCCCAGTCGGCGTCGCAGGCGACGACGCCGGCGAGGACATCGCCGTGCCCGCCGATGCTCTTGGTGGCGCTGTGCAGGACGAGGGCGGCGCCGTGTCGGGCGGGTTGTTGCAGGACGGGGGTGGCGACGGTGTTGTCGACCAGCAGCGGGATGTCGCCGGCTGCGGCGGCGAGGGCGGCGATGTCGACCAGGTCGAGGGTGGGGTTGGCGGGTGTCTCGACGATGACCAGTGCGGTGTCGGGGCGGATGGCGGCGGCGACCTCGTCGGGGCGCGCCCAGGTGACGGTGGTGCCGAGCAGGCCGGTGGCGAGGACGTGGTCGGTTCCGCCGTACAGGGGTCGGACGGCGACGACGTGCCGACGGTCGTCGCGGGCGGCGGCGAGGAGGGTGGCGGTGAGGGCGGCCATTCCGCTGGCGAAGGCGACGGCCTGCGCGGTGCCCTCCAACTCCGCGAGGGCGGTTTCGAAGCGTGCGACGGTCGGGTTCCAGAGCCGTTGGTAGACGGCGCTGCCCTCGGTGGGGGGTGTGCCGCCGGTGGCGAGTTGCTCGTACGCGGCCCCGCCGTCGTCGACCGAGGGCAGCGGGTTGGTGGTGGACAGGTCGATGGGTGGGACGTGCACGCCGAGGGTGCGTAGGTCGTCGCGGCCGGCGTGTACGGCCCGGGTGTCCACCGTTGTCATGCCGGTAGCGTCGAACATCCAACGGCCCATGAGCAATGGGTCGGCAGATCATTCTGTCAAGTGGCTTGGTTCTGGTGGTGGATTCGGGTGAGGATGGTGGGATGCCTCCTGAGCCGAATGATGTACGGCCGTATCCGGCGTTGGACGAGGTGGACCGCGCGATCCTGACCGAGCTGGCCGCGGATGGTCGTCTGCCGAACAATGCCCTCGCCGAGCGGGTGGGGGTGGCGCCGTCGACGTGCCTGACCCGTACGCGGACGCTGCGCGAGCGTGGTGCGATCCGTGGTTTCCACGCGGAGGTGGATCCGGCCGCGCTCGGTCTGCCGTTGCAGGCGTTGGTGTCGGTGCGGTTGACCGCGCACGAGCGGGCGGCGGTGGACGCGTTCCGGGCCCGGTCGGTGCGGCTGCCGGGGGTGGTGTCGGTGTTCCACGTGGCCGGTGCGGAGGATTACGTGCTGCACGTGCGGGCGGCGTCCGGTGACGCGTTGCGGGACTTCGTGCTGGACCATCTGGCGGTCGATCCCGTGGTGCAGCACACCCAGACCAGTCTGATCTTCGAGCAGGCTCGCGGGATGGGTTGAGCAGCGGCAGGGGCGGGTGAAGCAGCCGACAGATCCCGGCCAAGCGGAACAAAACTGGTCGGCGAAGGGTTGGCTGACCGTGTGATCACCGTACCGTTGTCTGTTCTTGATCTTGCCCCGGTCGCCAAGGGCACCACCGCTGGCGCGGCGCTGGAGGCCACCACTGAGCTGGCCCGCCGCACCGAGGAGCTGGGCTACCACCGGTTCTGGGTGGCCGAGCACCACAACATGCCAGCGATCGCCAGCTCCGCCCCCGCGGTGCTGCTGGCGCACCTGGCCGCGAACACGTCGACGATCCGCCTCGGGTCGGGCGGGGTGATGCTGCCCAACCACGCGCCGCTGGTGGTGGCCGAGCAGTTCGGCACCCTGGAGGCGCTGCATCCCGGTCGGATCGACCTGGGCATCGGGCGGGCGCCGGGCACCGACCAGGTGACCGCGCTGGCGCTGCGGCGGACCATGGAGGGCCTGTCTGCGGAGGGCTTCCCGCGCGAGCTGGAAGACCTGATGAACTACTTCAGCGGGGAGCGGCCGGGGCAGATCATCGCCACGCCGGGTCGCGGTGAGCAGCCGGCCGTCTGGCTGCTGGGCTCCAGCGGTTTCAGCGCCCAGCTCGCCGGCCTGCTCGGCCTGCCGTTCTCCTTCGCGCACCACTTCAGCTCGGCGAACACCCTGCCGGCGTTGGCCCTCTACCGGCAGAATTTCCGGCCGTCGCAGTGGTTGGACAAGCCGTACGCGATGGTGGCGGTCAACGCGGTGTGCGCGGAGACCGACGAGCGGGCCGAGTGGTTGGCGGGGCCGAGCGCGTTGTCGTTCCTGAAGCTGCGCTCCGGTCGGCCGGAACCGCTGTCGACGCCCGACGAGGCGGCGGCGTACCCGTACTCCGAGTTCGAGCGGGAGTTCGTGGTGCAGCGCCGCGACGGTCAGGCGATGGGCTCGCCGGAGACGGTGCGCCGGCAGCTGACCGATCTGGTGGAGCGCACCGGCGCGGACGAGCTGATGCTGACCACGCTGGTGTACGACGTGCAGGACCGGGTGCGGTCCTACGAGCTGATCGCCGAGCAGGTGGCGGGCGGTCTGCACCGGGGGGCGTGAAACACGATCTTCACGTCAGCGTCACCCTGCCGACCCGGACGGTGCCTAATGTTGGTGCCGGTGGTGGTACGGCATTCCCGGTCGGGACGGGTTGGGAATGCCGCGGTGTGGCGCACCGGGCCGGAGCTGAGCGGATTCCGCGGCTGCGGCCCGGTGCCTGCCACCCTAGGCGACCCCACTCGGGACCGCCAGGGTCAGATCAACGTAGGTAGATGTTCGGGGTGGGTGGGTTGGCCATCTGATCGCCGATGAAGAACCCCGGGTGTGGCGGCTGGTTGTAGGCCGTGTTCTGCCACGCGATCGCCACCCGATACTGCGGGTCGTGCATCAGGGTGTGGATCCGGGTGCTGGTCGGTGTGGGCGTGCTGTAGATGCGCAGCGCCCGACTGTCGGTGGTTCGCCAGATCACCTCCTCACGCCAGTCGCCCAGGATGTCGCCGGAGAGCGCCGGGGTGGACTTGGTGCCGTTGTTGGACGCCACCGAGCTGCCGGTGAGCAGCCGGGTCTCGCCACCGGTGCCGTACTTGTCGATCGCCGTGCCGTCGAGCAGTTCCCGCACCGGGTCGCCGTCCCACCAGGCGAGGAAGTTGGCCGACGACGGCTTGCGGCCGATGTTCTGCCCTCTGGTGTTGGCCAGCCCGGCGACCGCTGACGACCACGACTCCGCACCGGGGCTGCCCGCCCAGATGTCCGCGGAGACGCCCCGGCCGTTGTCGCCGGAGGCCGGCGTGGACCACAGGATCTGACCGGTACGGGCGTCGGCGAAGTAGGAGCTGGGCTTGCTGCCATCCTCGTCGACCTTGAACACCTCCAGGCCGGCGCGGCCCGGGTCGAGGTCGGAGACGTGCAGGGCGTCGCCGTGCCCGTTGCCCGTCGAGTAGAGCAGCCGACCGTTGTCGTCGATGGTGGCGGCGCCGTAGACGATCTCCTGTCGGCCGTCACCGTCCACGTCGGCTACGGAGAGCTGGTGATTGCCCTGACCAGCGGCAGCGCCGTTGCCGGAGGAGTTCGAATCGAACGTCCAGCGCTTGGTCAGCGAGCCGTTGCGGAAGTCCCAGGCCGCGACGACCGCCCGGGTGTAGTAACCCCGGGCCATGATCAGCGAGGGGCGCTGCCCGTCCAGGTACGCGGTGCCGGCGAGGAACCGGTCCACGCGGTTGCCGTACGAGTCGCCCCAGGAGGAGACGGTGCCGCGCGGCGGGTCGTAGTTGACGGTGGATGCGATGGCGCCGGTCTGGCCGTTGAACATGGTCAGGTACTCCGGGCCGGACAGCACGTAGCCGCTGGAGTTGCGGTAGTCCGCCGACGACGAGCCGATGAGCTGACCGGTGCCGGAGCGGGTGCCGTCGGCGGTCTTCATGGCCACCTCGGCCTTGCCGTCACCGTCGTAGTCGTACACCTGGAACTGGGTGTAGTGAGCACCGGCCCGGATGTTGCGGCCCAGGTCGACCCGCCACAGCCGGGTGCCGGTGAGCGTGTACGCGTCGACGTAGACGACACCGGTGTAGCCGGACTGGGAGTTGTCCTTGGCGTTCGACGGCTCCCACTTGAGCACGATCTCGTAGGTGCCGTCGCCGTTGAGGTCCCCGACGGAGGCGTCGCTGGCGCTGTAGGTGTAACTCTCTCCGCTGGGGGTGCTACCGCCGGCCGGGACCTGCAACGGCACGTCCAGGTAGCCCGCGCCGAACTGCAGGGCCGGCGCCGACGCCGCCTGCTCCGCGCCGCCGACCACAGCCCGCACGGTGTACGCCGAGCCGGCCGCCGCGCCGCTGTCGAGGTAGGTGGTGGCACCGGTGATCGGGCTGGCGTTGACCCTGGTCGACCCCCGGTAGAGGTTGAACGCCACCCCGGTGGTCTCGGTGCCCAGCAACCGCCAGGAGACCAGGTTGCCGCTGCCGGAGCGGACGCTGATCAGCCCTCGGTCCAGGTTCTCCATCTGCACCGCCCCTGCCGACGGCGGGGGCGTGGTGGGGGGCGGGGTCGTGGGCGGCGGTGTGGTCGGCGGCGGTGTGGTGGGCGGCGGAGTGGTCGGCTCACCGGTGGTGGGGGCACCCGTGCAGCTGGTGCCGTTGAGCGCGAAGCTGGTCGGCACCGGGTTGCTGCCGGTCCACGAACCGTTGAAGCCGAACGCGGCGGTGCCGTTGGTGGCGATGGTGGCGTTGTAGTCGACGTTGCGGGCGGTGACCCCGGCACCAGACTGGGTCACGGCGGCGTTCCACGCCTGGGTGACCTGTTGGCCCACGGCGTACGACCAGGTCAGGGCCCATCCGGTGACCGGGTCCCCGAGGTTGGTGACGGTGACGTTGGCGCCGAAGCCGCCCTGCCACTGGTTCGTGATCTGATAGTCGACCCGGCAGCCGACGGCGGCGGCCGAGGCGACCACCGTGCCGAGGGTGCCGGCCACGACGGCGGCCACCGTCGTACCTGCGAGCAGGGTCAGCCGATGTCTGGACGGGTGCATGGACTGCCTCCGGGGATCCGGTGGTGATCGCCGCGGCCCACCGGCCCTGCCCGGGAAGCACGGTGGACTCGCCCCGCCGCTACGGCGGCGGCCGGCGATCTGATCGGGGGTGAACGCCCTGGAACTCACGGATCCGACTCACCGCGCATCGTAAGGCAAGCGCTTTCCGACGCGCAACATCGACGCCCGTCACATCTTTGCGCCTGTCGACTCTCGCCGGCAGCACGAGAGGTTTCCCGAGGGATCAGCGCGGGCCAGCATGCAGTGAAACACACAGCGAATGGAAGCGGCGGCCGCGACAGAGATACGACCAGAATTGTCGACCGTCACACCACCACATCGGGTTAGAGAAGACGCAAAGCCCGGCCCACGGACACCTTCTCCGCTGGGCCGGGCATTTTCAAATTGCGTTATCAGCAGTTTTGGTTGACGACGCGAGCCGAGTTGCCGTCAGAGATTCGAATCCATTTGTAGGCGGCTGACGTCTGCAGCAAGTCACCGGTGTAGCGATAGTAGTTACCGGTGCACTGCAAAGCGAACGTGTCGGTGTCCTTCTTGTACTTCGTGGAGACTTCACCTGGCTTGAGCAGGTAAGTCTTGCCACAGGAACCAGCCCCATCGCACCAGTCCGCGATGGATACCGGGTGCGCGGAATCATTGCGCACCACTCCGCAGCCCGCAATCGAACAGTTGCCAGCCAACGCCGGGCCGGCGCCAAAAAGCGTCGCACCAGCCACCGCAGCAGTCGTTAAGAACCCCGCCATTGCCAGCCGAGCGATCCCCCGATTTTTCGCCATTACGATTGCCTGCCTTCCATGAGATCAACTGCCTTGGATGCCGAACCTATCGTGGGTTTTCTGCAGAGTCAACAGTCCGGCCGCATCGATATCGGTGTTACAGGGGAGTGGCGATGGCGGTTGCGATGTGCCATGAGCATCGATCCGCAGAAGGCTTGTTTTGGGCGCGCACGCATGATCGACTGATCGGATGGCTCCGCACATGGACCCCGCCGAATTTCGTCGCGCCGGCCACGCCGTCATCGACTGGATCGCTGACTACTGGGCGACGGTGGAGCAACGACCGGTCGCCCCGGCCGATCCGCCGGGCACGGTGGCCGCCGCTCTCCCCACCGCACCGCCCACCGTCGGCGGCGAACCGGTCGAGGCGGTCCTCGCCGACCTGGACTCGATCGTCCTACCGGGGCTGACCCATTGGCAGCACCCGAGCTTCTTCGGCTACTTCCCCGCCAACACCTCCGGCCCGAGCGTGCTCGGCGACCTGGTCAGCTCCGGCCTCGGCGTCCAGGGCATGCTGTGGGCCAGCAGCCCAGCCTGCACCGAGTTGGAAACGGTGATGATGGACTGGCTGGCCCAACTGCTGGACCTGCCGCAGCGGTTCCGCTCGACCGGCACCGGCGGTGGGGTCATCCAGGACTCGGCCTCCTCGGCGACGCTGGTGGCCACCCTGGCCGCACTGCACCGGGCCAGTGGAGGCCGTTGGCGCGACACCGGCATCGACCGGCGCTACCGCGCGTACACCTCCGTCCACGGGCACTCCTCCATCGAGAAGGCCGTGCGGATCGCCGGGCTGGGCACCGACGGGGTCCGGCCGATCGAGGTGGACCCGGACACCCAGGCGCTGCTGCCGGGCGCTCTGCGCGCGGCGATCGAGGCTGACCTGGCCGCCGGAGACGTTCCCGCCATCGTGGTGGCGACCATCGGCACCACCTCCACGACCGCCATCGACCCGCTGCCGGAGATCGGGGCCATCTGCGCCGAGTACGGGATCTGGCTGCACGTGGACGCCGCGTACGCGGGCGCTGCCGCCGTCTGCCCCGAGCTGCGGTGGTCGCACGCCGGCCTGGAGTACGCCGATTCGTACTGCTTCGACCCGCACAAGTGGCTGCTCACCGGCTTCGACTGCGACGCGTTCTGGGTGGCCGACCGCAGCGAGCTGATCGAGGCGCTGACCGTGCTGCCGGAGTTCCTGCGCAACGCGGCCTCCGAGTCCGGCGCGGTGATCGACTACCGGGACTGGCAGGTGCCGCTGGGCCGGCGGTTCCGGGCACTGAAGCTGTGGTTCGTGCTGCGCTGGTACGGCGCCGAAGGGCTGCGGGCGCACATCCGTTCCGGGGTGGCGCTGGCCGACCGGTTCGCCGAGCGGGTCCGCGCCGACGACCGGTTCGAGGTGGCGGCGGCGCACCCGTTCTCCCTGGTCTGCTTCCGACTACGCGCCGGCGACGACGCGAACGCGGCGCTGCTGGCCCGGGTGAACGGCACCGGGCGGGTGCACCTGACGCACACCCGGGTCGCCGGCCGGTACACGCTGCGGCTGGCGATCGGATCGCCGCAGAGCACCGAAGCGCACATCGACGAAGCCTGGACCCTGCTCTCCGCGGCAGCCGACACCCTCCCCACCCCCTAGTCCCACGCCCTCTCGCCCTCTCGCCCTCTCGCCCTCTCGCCCCGCGCCCCGCGCCCCGCGCCCCGCGCCCCGCGCCCCGCGCCCCGCGCCCCGCGCCCCGCGCCCCGCGCCAAGATCTACGCAACTTCCCGGATCTTGCTGCCTCCGACGCACGAGAAGCAGCAACATCCCTGATGTTGCGCGGATCTTGACGACGAACACCGTGCCCGACCGGCAGGGAGCGGGGTTCGGGGCGCCCGCGGCCGTCAAGGTCACGCTCGAACCAGGATGTAGTGGCCACGAAGCGCCGGGAAGCCACTACATCCAGGATGTTGCGCGATCTTGGTGACTCAACCTTGGCAATGACGACGTTTGACCGGACATCGCCGCGCTCCGGCCCGCGCCTCTGCGCACCCCACCCCGGACGGCACCCGCACCCGCACCCGCACCCGCACCCGCATCGATCATGGAGTTGTGGTTCCGCACAAACCGCATTGACAGCGACATTCATCCCACCACAACCCCAAGATCGACACGGGCACGAGCACGGGAACAGGCATGACGGGGGGCGGACGCGAGCAAAGGCGGACGCGAGCGCGGTGCCTTGCCAGCGAGCGAGCGGGCAGGCCGGAGGCGAGGACCAGGGGCGAGGACCAGGCGGGGCGGGGCGGGGCGGGGCGGGGCGGGTTCAGCGTGGGGTGGGCGTACCCGTTGCGGCCAGATCGGCAGGGACCTCGCCAGCAGCAGCGGTAGCCGCAGCAGTGACGGCGGGCGCGGCAGCAGCAGCGGCGGGGGAAGCGGCGGCGGCGCGGGCCCGGCGGGTGCGGCGCAGGGCTCGCACGGCCAGCACCAGGGCGGCCAACCAGCCGACGGCCAGCAGGGCGTACACGGCGGGGCGGACCGGGCCGTCCAACTCGGCGGAGCGGATCAGGGTGCGGGCGTTGGTCAGCACGATCACGCCGCCGACCGCCGCGCCGAGCAGTTGGGCGGGCACGATACGCACCAGCCAGGCGGCCAGCGGGGCGGCGATGAGCCCGCCGATCAGCAGCGCGGCGACGGTGGGGAGCAGGAACCCCTCGGTCCCCAGCCCGATCAGGAAGCCGACACTGGCCGAGCCGGCCACCACGAACTCGGCGGTGTCCACCGAGCCGATCACCTTGCGTGGCTCCATACGGCCGGAGACCAGCAGTGCCGGGGTGGCCACCGGGCCCCACCCGCCGCCGCCGGTCGCATCGACGAAGCCGGCGACCAGACCCAGGGGGCCGAGGAAGCGACCGCGGAGCCGCCCACCGACCCGATCGGTGCGCAGCGGTCGGGCGAAGCGGACCAGCAGGTACGCGCCGAGCGTGAACAGGATGCCGGCCATCCACGGCGCGGCCGCCTCGGTGGAGATCGAGCTGAGCAGGGTGGCGCCGGCGAAGGCGCCGATGGCGCCGGGCAGGGCGATGCGGGTCACCACCCGCCAGTCGACGTTGCCGAACCGCCAGTGCGCGAACCCGGCGGCGAGCGTGGTGCCGATCTCGGCCAGGTGCACGGACGCCGAGGCGGCGGCCGGGGCGACCCCGGCGACCAGCAGCAGCGTGGACGAGGTCAGCCCGTACGCCATGCCGAGCGAGCCGTCGATCAACTGCGCGACGAGCCCGACCAGAGCGAGGACCAGCAGCTTGCGCACGAGCGCCCCCTGACTTTTCGGTTTCTCCTATCGACTTGGTCGACAATGCGGCACGGGGCAGCCGGGGTCAAGCCCTCGATCGGTGGATGGGACAGCGCCGGGCGGCGCAGCTGAATCAGGCGTTCAGATCCAGGCGCGTGGGTCGGCGGCCAACTCGGTGACACGCGCGGGAAGGGTGCCCGCGGCCACGTCGGCGACGCTGACCAGCTCCAGGATCTCCCGCTCGCTCGCTCGCAACGCGATCCAGACCTCCTGGAGCGCGTGGGCCGGGCCGTGGTAGCCGAGCTGCTCCGGGCGCTGCCCGCGTACGTGGGCGAGCGGCCCGTCGATCACCCGGATCACCTCCGCGAGGGAGATCTCCTCGGCGGGGCGGGCCAGCCAGTAGCCACCTTCCGGGCCGCGCTGGGCGTGCACGATGCCGCCGCGGCGCAGCTGAAGCAGGATGCTCTCCAGGAACTTCGGCGGGATCTCCTGGGCACGGGCGATCTGGTCGGCCGTGACCGGCCGGCCGCGCCCAGGACCGCTGGCCGTCGCGGCAAGCTCGGCGGCCGCGCGGAGGGCGTAGTCGACCCGGGCGGAGAGGCGCATGTCGGCAAGGTTAGCCCCCGGTCAGCCGGCCGGGCGGGCGACCCTCGGCCGATCGGACACGCATCGATGGGAACCCGCGCTATTCGCACCCGTTCCGGCCGCCGTCGAGAACCGGCGAAGTGCGTCATGATCCACCCTACGGTGGGGGCCGGAAAAGCCGATCCGGCGCGTCCTTATGCTGGGAGGGAGTACGAGTTTTTGGCCGTTTACCCGGCCTCCAGCAACGTATTGATAAACACCCGGGTGTGCTTGGGGGGAAGGCAACACGATGACCGATATCGCCACACGCACCTGGGATGGCATGACCATCCCGGTCGCCGGCACCTATCTTCTCGATCAGGCGCACAAGCGGATCGGTTTCCTGTCCCGGCACATGATGGTGAGCCCGGTGCGCGGCGAGTTCGCCGAGGCCACGGCACAGATCTCCGTGGCGGAGGACCCGCTGCTCTCCTCGGTGACGGCGACCATCATGTCGGCGAGCATCACCACCGGAAGCGTCGACCGGGACACGCATCTGAAGAGTGCCGACTTCCTCGACGTGGAGAGCCACCCCACCCTCGAATATCGAAGCACCGGAATCAAATGGCAGGGCAACGAGGATCCCATCTTCCAATGGGCCCGTCTGCGCAACCATCGACTCGGTGGACGAGGCCGAGGTCACATTCCCCTGCCGCAGTCCGAGGGCACACCCGGACGATTCGTGCTCACCGGTGAGTTGACAGTGAAAGGAATCACCCGGGCTGTCGACCTGGAGGTCAATTTCGGTGGCGCCCGTCGCGATCCGTACGGGCAGAACATCTTTGGATTCAGCGCGACGGCCGATATCGACCGCGAGGACTATGGCCTGCTCTGGAATGTCGTCCTCGAAAGCGGCGGAGTGCTGGTCGGCAAGACGGTGCAGATCGAGATCGCCGGCGAGGCCATCCACCAGGCCTGACCGCTCCTCCCCGCCACGACGCGTCCGGCACGGGCACGCGGGCGGCGGGGATGACCGACAACGTCAGGCGCCGACGCGGCGCAACAGACCCTCCTGGACGGCGCTGGCGATCTGCTGGCCGTCCGTGGTGAACATCCGGCCGGCGGCCAGCCCGCGCGCGCCGGACGCCGACGGGCTCAAGCAGTCGTAGAGGAACCACTCGTCGGCTCGGAACGGCCGGTGGAACCAGAGCGCGTGGTCCAGGCTCGCGCCGACCAGCCCGCCCGGACCCCACACCTCGCCGTGCACCGAGAGCACCGAGTCCAGCAGGGTGAGGTCCGAGGCATAGGTGAGCGCGCAGGCGTGCAGCAGCGGATCGTCCGGCAGTTTGCCGTCGATGCGCATCCAGACACGCTGGTGCGGGTCGGCGGGCCGGTCGCCGGGACGGACCCAGCCGGGCTCGCCGACATAGCGCACATCGATCGGACGGGGAATCTGACCCCAGATGCCCAGGCGCTCCGGGTAGCGGGCGAGCCGGTCGGACATCGTCTGCACGTCCTGCGGAGGGGGCACGTCCAGCGGGGCCGGGGCCTGATGGTCCAGCCCCTCCTCGGCGCGCTGGAATGACGCCGACATGAAGAAGATCGGCTTGTCGTGCTGGAGCGCGACCGCGCGGCGGACCGAGAAGGACCGGCCGTCGCGGACGTTCTCCACCTGGTACTCGATCGGCTCGACCGGGTCGCCGGGGCGGACGAAGTAGCCGTGCAGCGAGTGCACGAACCGCTCCGGGTCGACGGTGCGGCCGGCGGCGACCAGGGCCTGGCCGGCGACCTGGCCGCCGTACACCCGTTGTAGACCGACGCGGGGACTCATCCCCCGGAAGGTCATCTTCCCGGTCGGGTCGAGGTCCAGCACTTCCAGCAGCTGGTCCACCGCGGCCTGGCCGACCGCGACCCGACCGTCGCTCACTGCAGCGCCCGCGCCGACGCCGCGTCGACCAGCGAGCCGAGCTGGTGGACGCGCAGGGTGTTGGTCGAGCCGGGGGTGCCGGGCGGGCTACCTGCCACGATCACCACGTAGTCCCCGGGGTTGGCCCGGTTGAGGCCGAGCAGCGCCTGGTCGACCTGGCGGAACATGTCGTCGGTGTGCTGCACGAACGGCATCAGGAAGGTCTCCACGCCCCAGGTGAGGGCGAGCTGGTCGCGCACCTCGGGGACCGGCGTGAAGGCCAGCAGCGGCAGGTCGCAGTGCAGGCGGGACAGCCGTCGGACGGTGTCGCCGGTCTGCGAGAAGGCGACGAGCGCCTTGGCGTTGATGGCCCGGGCGATCGACGAGGCGGCGACGGTGAGCGCGCCACCGTGGGTACGCGGGTCGTGCTGCAGCCGGGGCACCCCGATCGAGCCGGCCTCGGTGGTCGTCACGATCTTGGCCATGGTGCTCACGGTCAACACCGGGTACTTGCCGACGCTGGTCTCGCCGGAGAGCATCACCGCGTCCGCGCCGTCGAGCACCGCGTTGGCGACGTCGGAGGCCTCCGCCCGGGTGGGGCGGGAATTTTCGATCATGGAGTCGAGCATCTGGGTGGCCACGATGACCGGCTTGGCGTTCTCCCGGCACAGCTGCACGGCGCGCTTCTGCACCAGCGGGACCTCGTCCAGCGGCATCTCGACACCGAGGTCACCACGGGCGACCATGACACCGTCGAAGGCCAGCACGATGGCCTCGAGGTGCTCCACCGCCTCCGGCTTCTCGACCTTGGCCAGCACCGGCCGGAACACGCCCTCCTCGGCCATGATGCCGTGGACGAGCTTGATGTCCTCGGCCGAGCGGACGAAGGACAGCGCGACCAGGTCGACACCGAGGCCCAGGGAGAAGCGCAGGTCCTCGGCGTCCTTGTCCGACATGGCGGGCACGCTGACCGCCACGTTGGGCAGCGAGACGCCCTTGTTGTTGGAGACCGGGCCGCCCTCGGTGACCAGGCAGCGGATGTCGTTGTCGGTGACGTCGGTGACCTCGACGGCGACCCGGCCGTCGTCGATCAGCAGCCGGTCACCGGGCTTCACCTCCTGCGGCAGCTTGCGGTACGTGCAGGAGACCCGCTCCTTGCTGCCGATGATGTCGTCGCCGGTGATCACGACCGAGTCGCCGGTACGCCACTCGTGGGGGCCGTCGGCGAACTTGCCGAGCCGGATCTTGGGGCCCTGCAGATCGGCGAGGACAGCCACCGGCTTGCCTGCCGCCTCGGACGCCTCCCGGACCAGTCGGTAGACCGCCTCGTGGTCGGCGTGACTGCCGTGGCTGAAGTTGAGCCTCGCCACGTTCATGCCGGCCTCGACAAGACCCCGGATGCGCTCCGGGGACGAGGTGGCGGGACCCAGAGTGCAGACGATCTTTACGCGGCGTGTCACGCCCATCAGGCTAGTCTCTCCTTCAGGTCGGACTCGGGGCCGACCCATTGCAGGCAGCGGAACGTGTGTCCAACGACGCGCGGTGCGCGTCGGGCCGGCGGGCGGAACCGCACCGGGAACGTTGTGGCGACGGGCATCAGCGACCGCGCGCCGGGAATCGTACGCCTCCGGTGGCGTGCACTGTCGGGGTGCTCCCGGCGGCGGCCCACCGTCAATGCTCCGACGGCGGCAGGGTGGGCACCGCGGTGAGCAGGTCACGCGGGTCGTAATGGCGCTTGGCCCGGCGCAGCCGCGCCCAGTTCGCACCGTAGGCGAGCCGGACCCGGTCGGTCTCCTCCGGGGCGAGCAGATTGGGGTAGCCACCGGGCAGGGCGTGCGGGGCGAGCGCGGTCGAGGTGCGCTCGGCCCACTCCCGGTGCGGCCCGGCCTGCTCGCCGGGCGCCCACACCGCGATGATCTCGGTCAGCAGGTGGTCGGTGCGCAGGCCGAACGCCGTGTCGCCGAGCCGGACCCGGGTGGCCGCGCCGTGGAAGTGGTGCACGGCCAGCGCGGAGAACGGTGAGCTGACCTGCCGGGCCGCGTCGACGAGCGTGTCCACCGCACCGTCGGTGAGCGCGGGCAACCAGCGGGTACGCAGCAGGTAGTGGTTGCCGTCGACCATCCCGCCGTCGAACATCCGCAGCGCGTCCGCGTACGGCATCGGGCCGATCTGGTCGACCAGCGGGGTGCCCAGCGCGCGCAGCCGGTCCATCCACGGCAACCCGGCGTCCAGGTCCGGACCGCTGTAGAACGGGCAGACGAAGATCACCGGCTCGCCGGCAGGGCCCGGCAGGAAGCCGGTCATCACGGTCAGCTCGTCCGGGGCCTCGGCGACCAGCGCGCCGTAGCCCCGCAGCACGGCCGGCGCCTCGGCCAGCGCGAACATGATCATGCCGGCGAGCACACCGGGCAGCCGGTGCGCGCGGAACCGCAACTCGGTGACCACGCCGACGTTCCCACCGCCGCCGCGCAACGCCCAGTACAGCTCGGCGTCGTGCCCGGGGTCGGCGGTGACCCGGCGGCCGTCCGCGAGGACCACCTCGGCACCGAGCAGGCTGTCCAGGGCCAGACCGAACCGGCCACACAGCGGGCCGTAGCCGCCGGCGAGAGTGAGCCCGGCCATGCCCACGTCGCCGACCGTGCCGGTGGGCACCACCAGGTCGTACGGGCGGGCGGCGGCGAGCATCCCGGCCGCCGTGGTGCCGCCGCCGATGGTCACCGTGGCCGCGTCCGGGTCGACCCGGACGGCGCTCAGCCCGGTCAGGTCGAGCACCAGGCCGCCGTCGCGCAGCGCCCGACCGGCCCAGTCGTGCCCTCCGGAGCGGACCGACAGGGGCAGGTGACACCGAGCGGCGATGCGGACCGCGTCGGCCACCTCGTCGGCGTCGAGACATCGGGCGACCAGCGCGGGCAAGCGGTCCACCGCACCGTTCCAGAGCCGGGTGGTGGTGGCGAAATCGGGATCGCCCGGCTCGTGGAGCCGGTCGCCGAGCAGGGCGCGCAGACGGGCGGTGGCCGTCGCGACATCGGGGGTGGCGGCGGAGATCATGGCGACTCCTCGACCGGGGCCGAACCATGGTGCCGGGTGCGCCCCGGCGGCGGCCCACGCTGGGCGCGACCGTAGCACCGGCATGCGGCCGAGCGCCGTCGCCATCACGACAGCCGCCGATGGGCCGGCACCTCAGCTCTCGGTCTTGACCAGCGGAAACTCCAGGGACCCGGCCGGGCAGAGGAAGGTCAGCACGTCCACCCGGTAGAGCCCGGCCTGCACCGCCGGGTCGGCCTCCAGCACGCTGCGTACGTCCTCGACGCTGCCGGTGCGGGCCAACCCGAAGCCGATCGGCGGCTCCGGGTTGCGGGCCGGCCCATCCACCGAACCGGAGACCAGGATGATGCCGCGTCGCTGCAACGCCTGCATGTGCTCGGCGTGCTCCGCCTGCAACCGCTGCACGGTCTCGGGGGGCAGGACCCGTCCCGTCGCGCCCGGATAGATCACGATGCACTCGTACGTGTCGAGCGCGAAGTCGACCTGCGGCACTCCCGCCATGGGTGCTCCCTCCGCCGTCGCGCCGGAACGCACCGGCCCCCGGCCAGCGTCGCACGTACGCCCCGGTCGTACCGGGCGCTTCCGGGCAACTGGCCTCGGCGCGCAGGCGACGTGTCCACCCACACAGTCGGCCGACGCGCGGTACGACGGCCGAGTTCCGGGGGATGATCTACCTGGTGGTGGGTGGGCTTTCCGCGCCCGCGACCACGAGACGATTGGGGATCGGGCAATGTCGACCAATATCAGTGAGCAACCCGCGAAGGCGTCCGGCACGTACCGGATCGGTGGCGACGTCACCGTCAACCGGCTCGGCTACGGGGCCATGCAGATCACCGGCCCGGGTGTCTGGGGTGACCCGAAGGACCCGGCCGAGGCGGTCCGGGTGCTGCGCCGGGCGGTCGAGCTGGGCGTCACGTTCATCGACACCGCCGACTCGTACGGGCCGTTCGTCTCGGAGTTGCTGATCCGCGAGGCCCTGCACCCGTACGCCGACGACCTGGTCATCGCGACCAAGGCCGGACTGAGCCGCTCCGGCCCTGGCGACTGGCGTGCGCTGGGCCGCCCGGAGTACCTGCGCCAGCAGTGTGAGCTGAGCCTGCGCCACCTCGGCCTGGACAGCATCCCGCTGTACCAGTTGCACCGGATCGACCCGAAGGTGCCGCTCGCCGATCAGCTGGGCGAGCTTGCGCTGTTGCAGCAGGAGGGCAAGATCCAGCACATCGGGCTGTCCGAGGTGAGCGTCGCGCAGATCGAGGAGTCCCGCGCGATCACCACGATCGCGTCGGTGCAGAACCTGTACAACCTCGCCAACCGCAGCGCCGAGGACGTGCTGGAGTACTGCGAGCGCAACGACCTGGCGTTCATTCCGTGGTTCCCGATCGCCACCGGTGAGCTGGCCCGCCCGGGCGGCCCCCTGGACGCGATCTCCACCGCGCACGGCGCGTCGCCCGCGCAGCTCGCGCTGGCCTGGTTGCTGCGCCGCTCGCCGGTGATGCTGCCGATCCCCGGTACGTCGTCGGTGGCGCACCTGGAGGAGAACGTGAGCGCGGCCGACGTGCGGCTCACCGACGACGAGTTCGAGGCGCTCGCCAAGGCGAGCTGAGCAGCCGGTTCGGACGCCGTCGGTTCAGTCGGCGGCGTCCGGCCTGGGCTCCCGGGCGGCCCGCAGCGCCTCGGTCGCCTGGGCCAGCAGGCGAGCGGAGTCGGTGCGCCCACTCACCTGGAGTTCCACCTCGGTGTCCCCTGCCTGGATCCGGATGCTGGCTTCGGTGCGCTGCTGGTCGACCCAGGACTGCAACAGGTTGAACAGCCCCGGAAGCAGCCCCTGGGCCAGCACCGCGATGATCACCGCGTCGCTGAAACCCGGCCGTCCCCCGCCACCACCACCGGCCTGACGGACCACCGGCCGGTACTCCGGGCGGCGGTGAATCCAGGTCAGCAGGTCGACCGCCGGCGGCTGCCGCTGCCGGGGGTTGATGGTCAGCCGGACGGGCAGCCGGGCGGCGGCGTCGCTGTCGGTCACGGTCTCTCCTGGTCAGTTGGCGGCGGGTCGGAAGGTGACGTTGTCCCCGTCGGCGGTGGCGACGCCCGCGACGGTCAACGCGTCCTCATCGGTAAACGGTGAGCTGGTGCCGAAGTACGTGGTGGTGCCGCTGACCTGCACCTTCCCCTGGGTCTCGTACGGCGTGGCGACCTGGGCGGTGGCCGGGCCGGTCAGCTCGACGGCGAGCCGCGGGTATTCCAGGATCTTCCAGGTGACCTTCTGCGCGGTACTACTGCCGTAGTAGCGGAACGGGCAGCCCGGCGGAGCGACGACCGTCTGCTTGGCGCACTCGTCCAACCAGGCGCGCACCCGGGCCTCGACGGCCTCGATCGCCGCCGGCTTGAGCACCGGAGCCAGTTGCAGGGTGGCCGCACCCTGCCCCGGGCCGACCGCCACGGTCTCGGTGGGCGTCTCGCTGAGCGCGCTGGACGGGCCGGTCGCGGTGTAGCTGCCGGGCAGCAGCACCAGCGGGGGACCCTCGGAGACGCCCGGCAGCTCCACCCCGTTGAGCCGTACCCCGGGGCCGGCGATGGGGGCGTCGAGCGGGACCAGCCCGCCGCTCAGCTGCCAGCCGTGGAACAGCACGGCGGTGGCGCGGTCGTCGCGGCGCAGGGTGACACCGGCGGTACGCCGCTCGCCGGCCAGCCGGTACGCCACCGTGGCGGTGGCGCTGTCGCCGTCGCGTTCCAGCTCGCTGATCTCGACGTCGGTCGGTGGCTGGTAGCCCTTGCCGCGCAGCAGTTGGGCGAGCAGCTTGCGGTCGGTGACGCCGCTCTGATCGGCCAGGAACCCGAGCGCGGCGTCGCTGTCCCGGTCGGCGAGCGCGGAAAAGTATCCGTCGACTGCGGCCTGGGGGCGGAAGAACGCCCACTGCACCACGCCGAGGCCGCCGGTGCCGACGCAGGCTGCCAGCATGAGAACACCGACCAGCAGCCAGGTGCGGCGGGTGCCGACCGGGCCGGAGTGGCCGAACAGCCGTTCGGCGGTGACCGGGGCCTGCTCGTCCGCTCCGGCGGGCACACCGGCCACCGACGCCCGGTCCAGCGCGTCGAGCCGAAGCTCGTGCGGTGGGTGGGTGGCGCAGACTGCCTCGTCCCAGCCGCTGCGCCCGGTCTCGAACGACAGCCGCCGCTCCAGGACGCGCCGCATCCCGTCGACGTGCCCGGTGAGCACCGCACCGAGGTCGGCCCGGTACTCCGCCGCTCGGACGTCGCGGGCGTGCAGCGGCAACACCACGTACCGCATGGTGAGCAGCACCGGCCAGAAGAACAGGAAGACCACGAAGTTGGTGGCCGGGTGCGGGAACGTCCGCATCAGCCAGGTCGGCAGAGCGTGTGCGAGGGTCAGCGGCAGACCGACACCACGGACGAAGGCGCTGGTGATCTCGTCCCCGGTGCGCCAGTGCACCAGCTCGTGGCTGAGCAGCGCAGCGACCTCGTCCTCCGGTTCGCTCAGCACGGCGGTGGTGACCACCACGTGCCGGGCGTACGTCCGGGCGTTGCTCAGGACGGGGTCGTCCTCCATGAGCAGCCGTGGCACGGCGGGCAGGCCGAGCCGTCGGGCGCAGTCGTCCAGCACGGGGCGCAGCCGCGCGTACTCGCGGCGGCTGGGCTGGCGGGCACCGGAGACCACCAGCAGGCGCGGTTCCAGCAGCACCCGGTAGAGCGTGTAGAGAACACCGATCAGCGCCGCCGCGACGACCGTGCCGACCAGGCCGGTGACCAGCGCGAAAGGATCGCCGGTGGTGCCCAACCAGGGCAGCACCAGCACGGCGAGGAAGCCGATCAGGAACCCGACGACGAAGCCGACCACGCCGCCGAGCACCCCGCCGGAGCGGCTCAGGAACGCCTCCAGCAGCGAGCCGATCAGCGGGGCGTCGCGCAGCACCTGGGGCACCTGGTCGTCGGTGCCGAACGCACCGGCGAAGAGCCCCGCGACGGCGAAGGAGAGGCCGCCCCAGAACGCCAGGAGCAGCGCGACCGGCAGGTAGAACCAGGTGGCGACGAACGCGCCGAGCACGCCCCGCCAGTCCCGCAGAATCCCGGCGCGCAGCCAGACCAGCGCACTGGGGTAGCCGGGTGGCCGGTCCGCGAACCCACCCGTGGACGGTGGTGAATCGCCCGCCAGCGGTTCGGCGGCCCGGATGTCGAGCTGCGGCACGGTCGGCGGGGTGCCCTCCGGCGGCACGGTATGCGGCTCGGTCATGCGCGCTGCTCCTTCTGAAAGGTCGAGTCGTCTGTCGGGAATGGACAGCCGGAGCAGGCTATCGAGCAGGTCTGATGTCTGGCACCCCGTTTCGGCGGAACGTCGCCCAACCGACACTCACCGTCGCGCACCCGTGGGTGTGGCTCCGTCCGGAACCACACCCACGGACCGGTTCAGAGCGCGAGGCAGTTGGGTCGCACCGGGCCGTCGACCAGGGCGCCGCGCACGATGGTGTACGCCGTACCGTCGAGCACCAGACCGAGGTGCCCCACCACCCGCAACGGGCAGTACGCCTGGATCAGCACGTTGGTCGCGCCGTCGTTGACGGCGGCGTTCCCGGTCGGCCGGACCAACTCGTCCTGGAGGGTTCGGATGGTGGTGTAGCGCACCGCCCCGGGGGTGTCGTCGCCGGCGTTGAGGTCGGCGAGGAAAGCCGAGCCGATGGTCATCTGTTGGCAGGCCACGACGCCGGCGCAGCTCCCGAGGCCGAGGAACGCCACGATGTTGGCGACGTAGGTGCCGTAGTGCGGTGTGCCGAGGCTGACGTACCGGCCGATGGTGGCGGTGCCGCCGAGCCGTTTGAGGTAGTAGCGGCTGACCAGGCCACCCTCGGAGTGGGCGACGACGTCCACGGTCGCCGCACCGGTGCTGGCGCGCACCTGCTCGACGTAGCCGGCGAACGCGCGGGCCGAGGTGGGAATGTCGCCGAAGCCCAGCCCGGGTAGCTGGTAGATGAAGGTCCGGTAGCCGTCGCCGCGCAGTCGGGCGGCGATCGGCTCGTACGCGACGGCGACACCGCTGAGCCCACCGACCACGATCACCGGGTTGGCCGCGGCAGCGGCGGCGAGGGCCGCCGCGGCGGGGGCTGCGGGGGCGGGGACGCTGGTGGCCGGGGCGGGATCGGCGGGGGCGGCGGCGGTCGCCGTGCCCGTGGACGCGAGCAGGGCGGCGGCGAGGGACACGACGAGGACGGTCTTTCGGAGCAGCATGGCTGCACCTCCGGGGGGAGGCACCCGGCGAACCGGGCAGGTGGGTGGGGGTGTCCGGTCGACCGTGCGACGATGATGCGCGCAACAATTTGGAAACGTCAATGGCTTGTTACGCGCCGGTAACCCGTTGTTCCATCGAGGGCGCAAACCGGCAATTCGTCGCACTCCACATCGGACACGCGACCGAATGCGCGCACCCCGGGCCGGGACGGCGAATGGCATGCTGTGGCCGTGGCCGCCGACGAACCCCCGGAGCGCCAGCTACGGGTGCTGCCCTGGTGGCTGGTCCCGGTCGGCCTGCTGCTCGCCGCCGCCCTGGGTTGGCTGGTGCTGGACCTGCTGCTCACCGAGGCCGACCGGGCCAGCCAGCCGGACACCCGCGCCACGTTGCGCATCGACGCGATCCGCACCGGCCTGACCGTGATCGCCGGCACCGGCGGTGGGCTGGCCCTGCTGCTGGCCGCTCGACGGCAGTGGATCGCCGAGCGGTCCCAACGGCACCAGGAGGCGGTCGCCGCCCGCGACCAGGCGCACCGCGACCGGGTGCAGGCGCACGCCGAATCGGTGGCCGACGCCGCGCAGCGCCAGCAGGACCGGCAGTCCGGGGCGGCCGAGCACGACGCGGCGGAGCGCCGGCTGACCGAGCTCTACACCCGGGCGGTCGAGTTGCTCGGTCACGACAGCGCGGCGGTACGGCTCGGCGGACTGCACGCGCTGGAACGCCTCGGTCAGGACAATCCGGAGCAGCGGCCGACGATCGTGGCGGTGCTCTGCGCGTACCTGCGGATGCCGGCGCCGGACGACGAGCCGCGCGAGATTGAGGTCCGGCGGACCGCGCAGCGCGTGCTCACCCGGCACCTGCGCGCGGACGACGCGGCCTACTGGCCGGAGGTCACACTGGACCTGACCGGCGCCCGGCTGGTCGACTTCGACGCCGCCGGCTGCACACTGGTCGACGCGGACTTCACCGGCGCCGTGTTCAGCGGAGCCACCAGCTTCGTCGGCGCGACCGCGCGGGGACGGCTCGGCCTCGGGGCGGCGGTCTTTGACGACGTACGCTTCGACGACCTCACGGCGGACGCGGAGGTCGTGTTGGATGATGTTCGCTTCGGCGGTCAGGCCAGCTTCGACCGGGCCGGATTCCTCGGTGGCCTGTCCTGCCGGCGGTCCAGCTTTGCCGGCCCGACATCGTTTGGCCGGACGACCTTCGACCAGCCGATAAGCTTCGACGGCACCCGATTCGTGGACGGCGCTTCGTTCCGCGAGTCCAATTTCCAGGGCGGCCTGTCCATGGAACACACGGAGTTCGGCGGGCTGGCCGAGTTTCGCTCGGCCCGGTTCGCGGCGATGGCCCTGTTCCGCTGGACGGTGTTCGGCGCGGAGGCCCTCTTCCAGCAGGCCCGTTTCACGGACTCCGCGAACTTCGGCCGGGCTCGCTTTCACAGCGTGGCCAGTTTCGAGGGCGCTCAGTTCAGCCGACGACCGCTGGTCGACCAGGCACGGGCAGCGGCCGGCGGCGGGCATGTCTGGCCGGCGGACACCACTGTCGAGCGGCTCGACGACGAGTGGCTGCTGCTCGTCGACCGCTGACGCGGGCGACGCGGTGGTCAGCGGGTGGCGGCTGGGGGGCGCAGACCGTCGAGGGCCACGCCGAGCACCCGGTCACGCTGCTCGGGTGACGGGAACTGGGCCATGGTGAGGCCGCTGATCAGCCGCACCACGTCGTCGAAGCCGACGTCGTCACGAACCACACCGGCGGCCTGGGCGCGACGCATCAGCGGCTCGCCGGCCGCGTAGATCTCCGTCCGGCAACTGCTGAAGATCTCGGAGTCGTGCAGCAACTGCTCGGCGAGCGCCCGCTTGGTGGCGACGTACGCGACGAATCGGTGCAGCCAGGCGACGAGCGCGTCCCACGGGGGCAGCCCGGCCAGGTCCTCGGCGGAGCGGCTCAGCGCGCGCACCTCCTCGACGTACACGGCCTCGAACAGGTGACGCCGGCTGGGGAAGTTGCGGTAGAGCGTGCCGATGCCCACCCCGGCCCGTCGGGCCACGTCCTCCAGGGAGGCGGCGGCGCCGTTCTCGGCAAACGCATCGCGGGCCGCTGCGACCAGGGCGTCGTAGTTACGCCGCGCATCGGCCCGCTTGGGCCGCTGGGCGAAGACCTCGGGCACCTGCCCCGCGCTGGTCATGACGTGCGTCACCTCACCCTGGTTGCATCCGGAGGCACCCCTCCGCTAACTTAGTGGAGGCACCCCTCCGGAATCCCGGAGGCCTGCCTCCGGTTAGCTTACCTCGGGACCCGCCCGATCGCCGCCTGGCCACCCCGATCGCCCGGACCCGACAGGCAAGCCCGGACCGACAGCCAGCCCGTCACGGACGACGGGCGACATGCCTCCTTCCGTACGTAATCAGGGAGTTTTCTCTCGTGGCAGTGACCTCCCGACGCAGCTCGCGTCGGCTCACCTTCACCGTGCTCGCGGCCGGTGCCGGGTTCTTCGCGATGCTCCAGTCGCTGATCACCCCGGTGCTACCGACCATCCAGCAGGACATGCACACCTCTCAGAACACCGTGACCTGGGTCCTGACCGCCTACCTGCTCTCCGCGTCGATCTTCACGCCGATCCTCGGACGGGTCGGCGACATGGTGGGCAAGGAGCGGATGCTGGTCGTCTCGCTCGCCGCGCTCGCCCTCGGCTGCCTGCTGGCCGCCATCGCGCCGAACATCGGCGTCCTCATCATCGCCCGGGTCGTGCAGGGCATCGGCGGAGCGGTCTTCCCGCTGTCGTTCGGCATCATTCGCGACGAGTTCCCGGCCGCGCGTGTCTCCTCCGCCGTCGCCGCCATCTCGGCGATCGTCGCCGCAGGCGGTGGCCTGGGCATCGTGCTGGCCGGCCCGATCGTCACCGCGTTGGACTACCGGTGGCTGTTCTGGATCCCGATGGTCGTGGTCGGGCTGACCGCCGTCGCCGCCCACCTCTTCGTCCCCGAGTCACCGGTCCGTACCCCCGGACGCATCGACTGGCGCGCCACCCTGCTGCTCTCCGGCTGGCTGGTCGCACTGCTGCTGCCGATCAGCCAGGGCGTGGCCTGGGGCTGGACCTCCCCCCGGGTGCTCGGCCTGCTGGCGCTCGCCGTGGTGCTGCTGGTCGGTTGGCTGGTCACCGAGGTGCGCTCACCCAACCCGCTGATCGACATGCGGATGATGCGCCTGCCCGGCGTCTGGACCACCAACCTGGTCGCCCTGCTCTACGGCGCGTCGATGTTCTCCGTGTACGCGTTCCTCCCGCAGTTCGTGCAGACCCCGACCGTCGCCGGCTACGGCTTCGGCGCCAGCATCAGCCAGGCCGGTCTGCTCATGCTGCCGATGCTCGTCGCGATGTTCGTCGCCGGTCTCGTCGCCGGCCGCCTGCAGGCCGTCTTCAGCGCCAAGGCGCAGCTCGCCACCGGTGCCACGTTCAACGTGGCCGCCTCCGCGATGCTCGCCACCGCGCACGACACCCGCTGGGAGGTCGCCCTCGCCGGTGGCCTGGTCGGCCTCGGCATCGGCCTGGCCTTCGCCTCGATGGCCAACCTGATCGTCGGCAGCGTGCCCGCCAGCCAGACCGGCGTGGCGACCGGCATGAACGCCAACATCCGCACCATCGGAGGCGCGATCGGCGCCGCCGTGGTCAGCGGCGTGATCACCGCGAACCCGCAAGCCAACGGCCTGCCCCGGGAGGCCGGCTTCACGACCGGGTTTCTCGTCCTCACGGCGATCGCCCTGGCCGCCGCGCTCGCGGCCCTCGCCGTCCCGTCCGCCCGGCGGGCGTCGGCCGGTCGCCGGCCGTCCGCCGCGACGATCGTCGAGTCGGAGCTAGCCGGCGAGTTCGCCACCATGCCAGCGACCCGCTGACCCGCGCTGCGGCCCGGGCGGTTCGCCGCCCGGGCCCCGGCGTGTTCGGGAGTACGCTGGCCGCTTCCCCGTCCACCATTCGTCGCCTTCAGGATGCGCCCATGTCCGAACTGCTGACCGCCGACCGCATCGAAGAGATCGGCGCCCTGGGATCCGAGAGCCCGGACCCCGCCGCGTTGGTCGCCGAACTGGTGGGCGCCGTCGACGAGGGGCGGGTCGCGGACCCGGACGACACCGGGTACGCCCTGCTGGTCGCCGTGGACATCCTGACGCAGGCGGGCGACCTGGCCGACGCGCTCGCCCTGGCCACCCGCGCCATCGCCGAACAGCCGAACGACGACGCGTACGCCCGGTCGGTGCGCGGTGGCCTGCTGCTGCGCCTCGGCCGCGAGGACGAGGGCATGGCCGAGCTGACCGCCCTGCGCCCGCTGTTGGAGACCGACCCCGAGGCCACGTACCTCATCGACGACCTGGTGGAGGCCGGCCACACCGAGACGGCGCTGGAGTGGCTGACCGCCGCGCTGGACGCCATCCTGGAACGGACCCGCAACCAGGAGCACGAATCCGAGGACGCGCAGGACGAGGCCGCAGCCATGATCTACGGCCTGGCACAGGGGCGGCACGACCTCCGCGAGGAGATGGGCCTGACGCACGACGAGTACGACAACCTCGCCGACCGGCTGCGCGCCGCGAGCGACCACGCGCTCGACGCGCTCGACGACGGCCCGGCGACCCTGCTGTTCTGGCCGCAGGCGGAGTTCAACGCGCTGCTGACGTGCTGGCCCACTCTCGTCGACAGCTACCCCGTCACCTGGGACGAGCACCGGGCCCAGATCGAACGCACCCTCGTCGAGGCATCCGGGCTGGGTGGCGCCGACCTGGGCGTGGTCGTCGGCTCCGTCGCCGGGCTGGCAGCCTTCGCCGAACGCACCGGCAGCGACCCCACCAGCGAGGAAACCCTCGACGAGTACGCCGACAGCCTCGACGAGACCGGCGTGACAACCTGGCCGCCGGGCCGCAACGACACCTGCTGGTGCGGATCGGATGCCAAGTACAAGAAGTGCTGCCTGCCGCGCTCACGCGGTTGACGTTCCCGTCCGCCCTCCGCTCACCGCCTGTCCCGACTGAAGGGCCAGCGCCATGCGCATCGGCGGCACTCTACTTATGATCGACACGTCCGATCGACCGCTCGGGCTCGACGATGGAGGCGATGGCGTGACCGCGCAGGAGCAGCACGAGACGATCGAGGACAGCCCGGTCGGCTGGGTCGCCAGCCACATCCGGCGCTACGTGGAGACCGACGGCGCCGATGGTGGCACCTTCCACGGCGTACCCTCGCTGCTGCTCACCACGCGCGGACGCCGCTCGGGCAAGCTGCGCCGCACCGCGCTCATGTACGGCCGCGACGGCGACAACCACCTGCTGGTGGCGTCCAACGGGGGCGCGGGCAACCATCCTGCCTGGTATCTGAACCTGAGCGCCGACCCGTCGGTGGAGATCCAGGTCGGCGCGGAGCGGTTCGCCGGTCGGGCCCGGACGGCGACGGCCGAGGAGAAGGTCCGGCTGTGGCCGGTGATGACGAAGGTCTTCCCGACGTACGCCCGCTACCAGAAGGACACCGACCGCGAGATCCCCCTCGTCGTCGTCGAACGGGCACCTCGGGAAGAATCCACCATCAATTGATATTCGTCAGTGTCGGGCAGGGTTATGGTGACCGCAGGTAAGCACCCACTCCGGCAAGGAGGACCTTGTGCGCCGCATCATCACCACCATCGCACTGCTCGGCCTGTCACTCTTCGCGATGCTGGCGCCGACGCCAGCAAGCGCGGCAAGTAGCGTCGAGGTCACGTCCGCGACCCTCGTCGCGCGAGGCGTCGCCGTGGACGTCACCCTCACCGTGACCTGCCCGGCCGGCATGTCCGGCGCGACTGAGCTGATCATCAGGCAGCGGTCCGGCAACAGGGTCGCCTACGCGGGCGGCTGGGCGCCTCTCAACAGCTGCACGGGCGAGCCTCAAGCCGTGCAAGGGCGGGCCTGGGTAGAGGGCGGCGGGCTGGTCCTCCACAAGGGTGTGGCGCTGATCAGCGGAGGTTTCGAGCTGTGCAACCAGGACGTCTGTGACTACCCGCAATTCGAACAGACGTTCCGCATCACCCGCTGAACATGTGGAACCGACGGTCGCAAGGTGACGTTGACCGCCGCGGGTGGCTGGTGGGCTGCGCTGCCACCACCCGTGGTCAATTTCCCAGCGCTCGGACCTTGGCGATCGTCTCCTGCACATGCTGCTTGGCCGGGTCGCCGCCCTGGGACGCCTGCGCGAGCGCCTGACGGTACGCATCGATCATGCCGACCAGCGGACCGGCGGCCACACCCTCCAGCGCTCCGGCGACGAGCGCCCGCGCCTCGGCCGCATCCTGCGCTGCCGCCGCGGTCTTGGCCTTCGCCTCGTCCAGCTTCTGCGACGCCGCCGCCAACCTCGCGATGATCTGTGCTGCGCTCACGCGCACCTCCCCCTGGTCGACCATCGCCTCCACCACCGCACCGGCGGAGACCACATGGGAGCGTACGAGATCCACGCACCCAGCGCGACCACGTGCTCGCACGGTCCCCGCGCCCCGCGCCCCGCGCCGATCTTGCAGTTTCGGTCGCCGAGATGCGTGGAATGCCCCCTACGTCGAGGCAGCAACTGCAAGATCGCGGAAGGGCGCAGACCGGTGCCCGCCGATCATGGAGGCGTGGTGCCTTAATTGTCGCTATAACGGTTACTTCGTCGCCCACCACAACTCCATGATCGGCGAGGCCGGTACGCGGATCTGCTCGCCGGGGCTTTGCTGGTCGCGGTGCGGCGGCGGTTCGTCGCCGGGCAGGATCGGGCGCCGGTGATCCGGTTCGTGGCATCCGTCCGGGAACGCTACGACGCCACCGGGCGCGACGTCGAGCCGGCCCTGGCCGAGGCCCTGGTCTGGGCGGCGGTCGGTGAGCGTCCACCGGTGCCGGGCAGCGCGGCGGCGATCGTCGCCCAGACAGTGTTGCTGCTCAGCCTGCTCGAGGACGAGGGTCTCACCGAGAGCCGATCAGGAAACTGAGGGCGGCAGGAAGATCCGGCCCCGGGCCGACTCCCGCGCGGTACGCGACGCCACGGTCAGCCAGGCGGCGACCAGCAGCACGTAGCCGGCCACCGCGGCCCACCGGAAGAGCACGGCATCGGTCCGCAGCGCGAGGCCACTCGTGCCGGTGACGACGGTGCCGAACGGGAAGGTGAAGCTCCACCAGGTGAGCGAGAACGGCAGGCGCGCTCGGGCGGTGCGGACCGTCACCGCGGCGGCGATCGCCAGCCACATCATGGCGAATCCCCAGGTGGGCAGGCCGTAGAAGAGGGCCAGCGCCTGTGCGGCCGACCCGTAGGGTGCGGGCAGCGCGAGGGGCGCGGCGTTGCCGAGCAGGTTGGCGGCGGTCACCGACTGCCCCAGTGGTCCGAGGACGATCCAGAGCGTGGGCACCATGGCGGCGGGGCCGATCCCGTGGTGGACGAGCCGCTGCCAGATCTGGCCGACGATGATCAGAGTGGCGAAGAGGCTGATGCCGAACATGGCGTAGCAGGTGAGCAGCAGGGTGAGCCGGATCTGGCCGGCCGGCGCGTACGGGACGAGCAGCGCTCCCGTCGCGGCGGACACCATCGGCGGTACCACCGGCATCAGCCATCCGCCGAACGCCGCGTCCGGCGCGATGCGGTGGCTGGTCATCATCTTGTACGGGATCCAGGCGCTGGTGGCGAGGCCCAGGATGGTGCCGCCGACCCACAGCACGGTGTCCACGGCGAGCGCGGCGGGCAGGCCGATCCAGTCCCGGCCCAGGATGAGGGTGCCCGCGCCGACCGTCAGGAGCGCCATCGCGGGGGCTCCCCAGAACTGGGCCAACACAGGGTTCTCCGCGTAGCTCCGCGCCGTCGCGGGATGGCGGGTCCAGTGCACCGCCCAGGCGGCAGTCAGCGCGACGAGCAGGAGGGCGGCCAGCGCCCACACGACGGTGGCGGCGGCCCGCAGCCCCGCCACGTGCACGGGCAGTGTGGCGGCGGCGTTCGCCACGATGCCGGTCCCCATGATCGACGCGTACCAGTTCGGGCCCAGGTTGCCGAAGAGCTGCGACGGGTGCTCCAGGTCGCGGAGCAGCCCTCCGGCCAGCCGTACCGGGGCGGGGCCGGCGGCCGGTGGGGCGTCCGGTGAGGCGGGGAGGAGCGTGGTCATGTCACCACACTCACTCCGGCACGCACGATCAACCAGGGGTTATCTCCTGATACATCCATAGACTGGGCCTATGCCCCTTCCCAGTCGGGTCGCCGACCTCGCCGCGTTCGACCTGCTGCTGTCCGTGGCGCATCTGGGGAGCGTCGGTGCGGCGGCCCGCGCGCACCGCATCAGCCAGCCGTCCGCCAGCGCCCGCATTCGTGGCTTGGAAAGCCGGCTGGGCGTCGCGTTGCTACAGCGCTCGGCGCGGGGCTCGCAGCTCACCCGCGAGGGGGCACTGGTGGCGGAGTGGGCGCGTACCGCGGTGGACGCCGCCGCCGCGCTGGAAGCCGGGCTCACCTCGCTGCGCGTCGCGCGGGACAGTCTGCTCCCGGTCGCCGCGAGCCTCACCATCGCGGAGTATCTGCTGCCCCGGTGGCTCGCCGCGCTGCACAGCACCGCACCCGCCATGTCGGTCTCGTTGACCACCGGCAACTCCGACGAGGTCGCCGCGGCGGTGCTGGGCGGCGCGGTTGCGCTCGGCTTCATCGAGAGCCCGGAGGTCCCCACTGGGCTACAGAGTCGAACCGTGGCCCGGGACACGCTGACCGTCATCGTCGTCGGCCGCCACCCGTGGGCCCGCCGGCGGTCGGGAATCACCCCGCCGGAGTTGGCCGCCACCTCCCTGGTCAGCCGGGAGGAGGGCTCGGGCACCCGGCGTCACCTCGAACACGCCCTGTCCCGACAGGCTGGCCTCACCCTCGCGCCCCCGGTGCTGCAACTGTCGTCGACCACCGCGATCAAGGCCGCCGTCCTGGAAGGCGTCGCTCCGGCGGTACTCAGCTCACTGGTGGTGGCCGGCGAGATCGCGGCAGGGACACTGCATCCGGTGCCGGTCATCGACCTCGACCTGAACCGCACCCTGCGGTTGGTCTATCCCAGGGGCCGCGCCCTGACCGGGCCGGCCCGCGACCTCGCCACGATCGCCACCCGACTGGCCGACGCTGGTGGCACGGCCTGATGCACAGGTTGGTCGCGCCGACGCCATCAGACGGGTCAGCGTAGGCCGCGGACCAGCAGCAGGTAGGCGCAGTAGGCCATCGGCACCAGCAGGAAGCAGATCAGGAACCCGAGCGGCAGGTAACGCGGCGGGGTGCCGGCGACCATGGCGGGTCTCCCCCATCGGCCCAGCACCAGGTACCCGCCGAAGAACGCCACCGCCGGCAGCCCCGCACAGATCCACGCTCCGAGGGTGAACCCGTCGACCAGGCCGACCCCGGAGGCGAGCACCAGGGCCAGCACGAGCACCCCGGCGGCAGCCCCGCACCCGGCGTAGACGGCGACCGCCCGGGCCAGCGGTGACCACGTCGGCAGGAGCGCCGGACGCTGGGCCAGCACCTCCGCCTGCTGCCCGTGCCGGTCGGCCTCGTCGGCCATCCGCCGGGCCAGCTCCAACTCCACCGCCGGGTCGGCCGGCGCCGCGCGCTGCGCCGGCACCCCGACGCCCGCCGGGCTCACCGCCGTCGGCAGCGCCAGCCGCGCCTCCCCCGCCGGCAACCGGGGGTACGCCCCGACCCCCGCCCGCCCCGGCGCGGCTGCGCCGGCGGATGCCCCGTCCCCCGTTCCGGGTGCGGTAGAGGGGCCGAACCCCGCAGCGAAGCCCGAACCAGAACCGGCAGCCGACACCGAGCCAGAGTCCGAGCCGGCAGCCGGCATGGAGCCGGAGTCGGCAGCGGAGGCCGAACCGGGGCCGGACGGTGGGCCGGGCCAAGTGGTGGCCTCGCCCGGCGCCGCCGTCCCCTGGCCAGGACCAGAGGCAGGGCCTGAGCCAGGAGGCGGGGATGGCTGGTCGATGCCGATTGCGCGGCCGAGCTGGTCGAGGCGCTGCCCCTGGGCAGTCAGCCTCTGCTGGAGGTAGTCGGCGGCGGCGTGCAGGTCCCGGCGGCGCGCGGACTCGGCGGCGGCGTGCTGCTCACCGGCGCGGTGCCGCTCGGAGAGCTGTCGGGCCAGCGCCGCGTACTCCTCGAAGGACACTGTCACCGTTCCCCGTCCAGCTCGTGCCCGTCGCCGACGAACGGGACGATCAGCCGTGTGCGCTGGTCGTGCCGGTCGATCAGCAGCGCCCGATCGGCGCGGGGCGTGTAGGTCAGGTCGTGCGTCCCGAGGTGCAGGGCCAGCTCGGCCCCGGGCACGTTGAGCGCGACCATGCAGGCGACGTCGTCGCGGTTCTGGCTGCCACCGAGGTCGTCGGCGAGTCGGCGCAGCCCACGCCACCAACCGAGCAGGTGCACCCCCTGCCCGGGGCCCTGGCGCAGGAGTGTGCGCAGGTCGTCCAGGCCGGAGCGGAACGTGCCCGGGTCGGTGGCCCCGAGGATCGGCGCCGCGGCGTCCATGCCGAACACCACCAGGTATTCGCGGCCGTCGGGCTCGGCGGCCAGCGTGGCGATCCGGTCGCGCAGACCGGCCGCGTCGAGCCGCTGCACCGGGTGGCCGGCGGCTCGTAGGACGGTTTCGGTGTCGTCGGCGACCGCGTCGGCGGCGGTCACCAGGGAGGCCAGCTGGAACCGGGCGTCACCGGGGGTGTGCTGGCGGGCCAGACTCAACGTCGCGGCGCGCAGCACGTCCGCGCCGGTCGGTGCGGTGCCCACCACGGCGAGGTGCCGGCCGGGGGTGGTGTCCATCAGGAACAACGCGGTGGTGCCGTCCACGTCGACCGTCCGGCCGACCAGGGCCATCGGGCGCCGGCCACCGGGGCGCAGCCCGGCGAAGGTGGGGTCGTCCTCGACCCGCGCAGCCTCGTACCCCTTGAAGACCGCCGGTGCCCGCGAGCCCGGCGGGCGGGCCTGCCACAACTCGTGGCGCAACGCGGCGAGGTCCGCGGCGGCGGCGTGCGCGTCGGGGAAACGCAGCACGGTGTCGGCGCCGACCGCGCCGGCGGCGGTGTTGACCACGGCGGAGCCGACCGGCAGGCCGCGGCGGCGTCGTTGAGCTGATCGAGCACCCCGCCGCCGCCGGGCAGCGCCACCCGCAACGCGAACTGCCCGAAGATCGCCTCGGCCCGCCCGTAGAGGGCCTCGATGCCGGTCATGCTCTGGCTCGCCAACACCAGGTGGATGCCGTACGAGCGGCCCTTGCGGGCCAACTCCTCCAGTAGGTCGACGGACTCGCGGGCCAGCGCGTCGTTGCCGGCGAGCAGCACGTGGAACTCGTCGATGACCGCCACGATGCGCGGCAGCGGATTGTCCCGGGGCAGGTCGGCGAGCTTGGTGACGCCGTGTCGTTTGAGTGCGGTGGCCCGGCGCTGTGCCTCCCGGCGCAGCTCACGCAGCACGGCGAGACCGTACTCGCGGTCGGATTCGATGCCGACCGCACGGGCGTGCGGCAGCCAGGACGGGTCCCGACCGGTGGGCACGAACTCGGTGAAACTCACGCCCTCCTTGAAGTCGAGCAGGTAGAGCTGCAACTCGGCCGGCGAGTAGCGGGCGGCCAGCCCGTAGAGGACGTCGAGGAGGAAGACCGTCTTGCCAGCACCGGTGCGCCCGCCGACCAGCCAGTGCGGGGTGGCGTCGTCGAAGGCGAGCGTCAGCGGGACCGCGCCGGCTCGGCCGATCACCGTCCGTAGACCGTTGCCGGCGGACTCGGCCCAGCGCCGCTCGGGCAGCAGATCCGTGAAGGGCAACGCGTCGGCGCGACGGGTGGCGGTGCCGAGGTGCTCGGCGAGCGCGCGTACCGAGGCGGGCGGCGGGTCGCCGTCGAGCAGGACGGGTGCGGCGAGCCCGCTGCCGTCGGCGCTGAACGGCAGGCCGGGCGGGTCACCGACGTACGCGTACCCCTGATGGAGTCGCACTGCGGTGGTGCCGCCCAGCGGCGGCGCGGTCTCGCCGGGCAACCGGGACGGGTGACCGGCGAGCAGCACGCAGACGGCGGCGGCCGGGCCGGCGTGGGTGAGCGCGGCGAGCCGGGCCAGCTCGCGCGGCGGGGGCGCGGCGGTGGCGACCACCACCAGCAGGGGCCGGGCGGCGGGCTGGCCGTGCTGCGCGGCGCGGGCGTGCTGCTCGGCGGCGTCCAGCAGCGCGGCCACCTCGGCCTCGCCGGTGGCCGGCGGGTCGAGCACCCCGGCGTCGAGCAGGGGCGCAACGGGCCGAAGGTGGCGCCCAGCGCGGCGGTGTCGAGGCCGGCGACCCGGACCTGACCGGGCGGTGCGGTGGCGACCAGTCGCAGCACCAGCGCCCGCAGCAGCCCGGCGACCTGTGGGTCCCGGGCATCGGTGTCCAGGGCCAGGTGGTGGCCGCCGCCGAGCGGGACCAGCACCGGGAAGCCGCCGTCCGAGGTGGACGCCTCGCCGATCCGCACCGCGGTCGGCTCGTCGGTCAGCGGCGTGGCGCCCGGGGCGGGAGTGGCCAGGGTGCCGCCGAGGCGGGCGAGGCGGGCCACCAGCTCATCGCCGCCGACCGGCGCGACGACAGTCTCTGCCGTGCCGAGCGCGCTCCGGGCCGTGTCCAGGTGCGCCCGGGCCGCCCGGTGGGAGTTGACCGCCTGCCCGTACGCCGACGCGAGCCTGCCCAACCTGTGCCCCCAACGCCAACGGCCGTCTGGTCCCAGGAACCCTAACGGACACCGGTGGCACCCGGACAGTCCTGCGAGGACGTGTCACGCCGGGCCGGTCACGCCGGGCCTTGCACGCCTCGCCGGTCACGCCTTGCCGGTCACGCCTTGCCGCAGGCCGCCGGGGTGGACGCGTCGGCCACCCCACAGCGGAACACCTCCACCGGGGCCGTCGCCACGTCGGGCACCTGCTCCACCCGCATCAGGGCCAGCCGCTTCTCGACCGGCTCCCCCGAGTCGGGGGTGAAACGGATCAGCCCGGCCACCCCCGGGTAGCCCTGGCCGGCGTTCTGCCGGAGCACCTCCGCGTGCACGCCGACCGGATTGACCGAGGTGGGCTCCCAGCGTTGACGTGGATCGGCGTGGTGCAGCCGGGCGGCGAGGCTCTCCACCGCCCGGATCAGCATCATCGCCGCGTCGTAGGCGAGGCTGACCCGCTCGCCGACCTGATACCCGGTGTCCGGCCGGCAGCGGGGTGGGTCGAGCAGATCGTCGGCCTGGATCCAGGACAGGAAGCTGGCGCGGGCGTCGTCGCGCCGGTCCTGGGCGGCCCGCAGCGCGGCGCAGGTGGCCAGGGCGGCCTTGGAGACGTACGTGACCGGGAGGTTGCCGGGCGCGGCGGCGCGCAGCCCGGGGTTGGCCATGTAACGGTTGACCGAGTCGTCGGCGACGAGGTGCCGAGGCGGGTTGCCCCCGCACTCGCGCAGCGCCCGCAGGAAGCCGTCGAACTCCGACCACCGCCCCGCGTAGAAGAGCAGACCGGCGTAGCCGCACTCATCGGTCAGCCGCTGACCGGTGCGCCACTCGTCGAGGCGCGTGACCCGGGCACCGAACCGCTGCCGGAGCCCGTCGACGAGGGTGCCCACGTACAGGTCCTCGGTGAGCGAACTGCCCTCCAGCGTCGTGTAGAAGATGTGCGCCTCGTCGACCTTCAGCACCTGCTGGGCGTACGCGTCGACCATCTTCACCTGATCCGCGTTGGGCGCGGAGATCTGCAGGTAGAGGCGGGAGTTGGCGTCCATCCGGTCGGCGGAGAGCGTGGGCGCCAGCACCGGCAGCCCGACCCGGTTCAGCTCGCGCAGGGCTCGGGCGGTGCTGGTCCGGCTCTCCACCAACCCGACCACTCCGAGCACCGTGGGGTCGTCCCGGGCCAGCTCGGCCAGCATCGCCACAGCCCGGTCGGCGTAGATCATCTGCCGGCCACCGTTGGCCACCACGATGCGCAGCAGCGCGGCGCCGTCGGCGCCGGCCGACTCCTTCAGCAACGCGTACTGGGCGGTGGCCATGCCTTCGAGCTCCTCCCGCTCGGAGACGTACGACTCCTCGTCGGCGCGGGTCCGGTTGCCGGTGAGGGTGCCCAGGTAGACCAGGGTGAGGAAGGGTCGGCGCTGGTCACTGCGCTGCCAGACCTCCTCGGCGGCACGGTTCTGCGCGAAGATGCGCCGTTGGATGGTCCGCAGCTTGTCCTGGCCGGGGTCGTTGTTGAACACCTGCGCCGCGCTGTCGCTGTAGCCGACGCACTCACCGTTGCCGGCCACCTCGACCGAGATTTGGCCGCCGGTGAGCGAGGGGTGGCAGCCCGGTCCCCAGCGGCTGCCCACCCACACGCCAGCCGCGGCCAGCAGCACCAGGCAGAGCGCCGCCGGCAGGAAACGCCGCGACCACCAGGGCGGGTCGGGCGCGGAGAACGGCCGCATGCCGCCACGCGACGGCGGGCCGGTGTCGGTGTCGTCGGGGCGCAGCGCCACGAGCCAGGCGGCCGGGCGGCGCAGCCGCCGCATCTCCGGCAGCGCCTCGGCCCACTCGTCGTACGCCTCGTCGGCCTCGGTCAACGGGTGCGGCTCGGGCAGTTCCGGCGGGGGTTGCCCGCCGGACGCGACGATGAGCAGCGGGTCGTTGCGGCCGGTCTCGGTGCGGACGTCGCCGATCAGGCGGACCAGTTCCCCGCCGACGTTGCCCGGAGCGACGTGGTCGAGCAGCAGCGCCGGGTACGCGGTGCGCCGCCAGTCCGAGGGGCGCCACGGCCGACGCCGGTACGCCTGCCGCAGGTCCTCCAAAAACGCGTGCAGCAGCAGTTTGTTGACCTGGTCGGGTTGTTCGCCGTCGCGCCACCCGGCGGTGAGCCGCTCGGCGAAGCCGAGGAAGGTGACCGACTGCCGGGGTGCCAGATACTGCTGGCGCATGAACCAGTTGTAGTGCCGCCCGAGCACCGGCACCCGGCCGGAGACGGCGGCCCGGAACACCACCCCCGGCACCGCGCGGCGGACCAGCCAGAGCAGCACCTGCGAGACGATGCTGACCGCGTCACCGCCGGTGGGCAGCGCCTCCGGCGTACGCGTACCCCGGCGGTCCCGCAGCCGGCGCACCAGGGCCGCACGGCTGTCGTCGGCGTCGATGCCGAAGCTGAGGCTCTGGTGCATCAGCCAGTCGGCGAGCGGGTAGTGCCGGAAGCGCAGCCGGGCGGCACCGAACGCCTCCAGGGAGAGTTGTCGGTGCAGCTCGCGCAGCAGCGCCGGCACGTCTCCGGCGCCCGGGGGCGCGTCGGCGTCCAGCACGGCGTGCGGCACCCGCCGCCGGGGGCCCTGGCCGAGGAACCGGCGCAGCGGCACCATCAGATCCGGGGTGTCGGAGCGGACCAGCCAGAGCAGCGGCAGTCGGCGGTCGCCGCGGCGGGGTCGCCGTAGCAGCCGCGCGAGCAGCGCGAAGAACTCCAGCCCGCCGGCCGGGAACCGGTCCCGACCGGCGGTCGACTGCCTCTGACCGGTCAACTCCCGCATCGGCACCCCCCGACCGTGGCACGGCGTGACCGCCGATTCCACCCAGTGTGGTCATCTGGCGCAAGCCCCGCTACCGGCCGGGCGGCCGACCGCCCACGGGGGACGGTCGGCCGCCGACCTCGGTGTCGGGTGCGGGTGACGGATGCGGGTGCGGCGCGGGTGCGGTCAGCCGGTGATCGCGTTCAGCGCCGGCAGGTAGCCGTAGCGGTAGCCGTCGGCGTCCGGGTGGTACGCCCCGATGATCCCGGAGATGTCGTTGATCCACGGGTCGCCGGCGCAGACGCCGTGCCCGGCGAAGGTGCGACGGGTGTCGGCGAAGGTGGCGCCGGCCGCGCTGGCCCGGGCAGCCGTGACCGAGGCGAGCACGTCGGCGGCCTCGTTGAGGATGGTGCGCTTGTAGGTGCTCATCGCCAACAGACCGCAGGAGCTGGTCTCGAACAGCCGCGGGTAGCCGAGGACGATCAGCCGGGCGTTGGGTGCCCGGTTGCGGATGGCGGTGTAGGTGGCGTCGAGCCGGCCGGGAAGCGTCGTGGTGGCGAAGGTCTTGGCGGTGTTCACGGCGTTGGTGCAGGACGACGTGCTGCCGAACCGGCAACTGGTGATGACGTCGACGAAGCCCGCGTCGTTACCGCCGATGGTGATGGTGACCAGGGTGGTGCTGGCGGTGAGGGCGCTGACCTGGTTGTTGAGCACGTCGGCGGTGACCGCGCCGCCGCAGGCCGGGAAGCTGAAGGTGGTCACTCCGTGGGCGGCCGCCCAGAGCGGGGCGTACGACTTCTGGCTGCGGAGGCAGCCGGACGTGTCGTACGGGCCGGCGCCGACGCCGGAGGAGTACGAGTCGCCGAGCGCGACGTAGTTGACGGCGGCGGCCTGCGCCGTGCCGGGGACGAGCACCGCGCCGAGTGCGACGGTGAACAGGGTGACCAACGCGGCCAGGGCGCGGGCCAGCGGACGCTGGGGCATGACGGACCTCCACAGGACAGGGGGTGGTGGGATCCTGCGACCGCGCGCGTGGCCAGGGGTGGAACTGTTGTTACCAGTCGGTAATGCTATCGAAACATTCAGATCAATGGAATAGCTACACCGCGCGGCGGGCCGGCGGCGTGCACAGTTGTCGATTAGGTTGGCGGGGCGAACACCCGATGGAGGGAGTCCACCCGTGCGACGAGTCCTCACGGCGGCCACCGCCGCCCTGACCCTCACCACCGCCGGCACCATGCTCGCCGGCACCCCCGGCCAGGCCGCCCCGACGGGCTGGGGCCGTCCCGTCGTCACCGCCGCGCCGCAACCCGGCGCGCCCGGCTTGGGCGACAGCTACTTCCCCGACTACGGCAACGGCGGCTACGACGTCGATCACTACGACGTCCGGCTGCGCTACGACCCGGCAACCGACCTGCTCACCGGCACCACCACCATCCTCGCCACCGCCACACAGGACCTCTCGGCGTTCAATCTGGACTTCCTGCTCGACGTCGAGTCGGTCCGGGTCAACGGCTGGGCGGCGAGCACCAGCACCGCCGGTGTGCACGAGCTGGTCGTCACCCCGACCCGCACGGTGACCCGGGGTCAGCAGCTCACCATCGTGGTGCGCTACACCGGCATCCCGTCGGAGACCCTGGTCGGCGGCTACACCGGCTGGACGCGTACCGACGACGGCGCCCTCGCCGTCAACGAACCCGAGTCGGCGTGGTGGTGGTTCCCGAGCAACGATCATCCACTGGACAAGGCCACCTTCGACATCTCCGTCTCGGTGCCCACCGGCGTCGAGGTGATCAGCAACGGCGTGCAGCCGCGACCGCCGCTGGCCGAGGCCGGTAACCGCACCCGGTGGATCTGGCGGACCACCTCCCCCACGGCCCCCTACCTGGCCTTCATGGCCATCGGCCAGTACGACATCGTCACCGACACCACCCCGAGCGGCCAGCCGGTGATCAACGCGTACAGCACCTCGCTGGGCGCGCTCGGTCCAGCCGCACGGGCCAGCATCGAGCGGACCGCCGAGATCGTCGACTGGGAGAGCGGGATCTTCGGCCCGTACCCGTTCGAGGCGCAGGGCGGCGTGGCGGGGCCGGTCGACGGCATCGGCTTCGCACTGGAGACGCAGACCCGACCGGTGTACGGCCCCGGGTTCTGGCGTCGCGGCGCCAACACGTACGTGGTGGCACACGAGAACGCGCACCAGTGGTTCGGCGACTCGGTCTCGGTGGCCGACTGGCGCAACATCTGGCTCAACGAGGGCTTCGCCTCGTACGCCGAGTGGCTCTGGTCGGAGGAGCAGGGCGAGGGCACCGCGCAGGAGGTGTTCGACTTCACCTACGCCGGCTACCCGGCCGACGACGAGTTCTGGCAGGTGCTGCCCGGCGACCCGGGTGCCAACCGGGTCTTCGACGACGCCGTCTACGACCGGGGTGCGATGACGCTGCACCAGTTGCGGTTGGCCGTCGGCGACGACGCGTTCTTCGAGATCCTGCCGGCCTGGACCGCCGAGCACCGCTACGGCAACGGCACCATCGCGCAGTTCCAGGCCCTGGCCGAACGGATCTCCGGTCTGGACCTGGACGACCTGTTCACCACCTGGCTGTTCACCGCCGGCCGACCCGACGTGGCCGCCGCCGCGCGCAAGGCCGCCCCGCCGACCGAGCCGAAGTCCTGGGCCAAGATCCGCGAGGCGCACGAGCTGCTGTCGCACTAGCTAGTCGCCCGGAAGGCCCGTCGCCCCCACGCGGCGGGCCTTCCGCTTGTCCCTGCGGCTCCTCGGCCCACTGTTGAAGCAGAGCAAAGGGGACCCGCAGGTGTCGCTGGGCTCCGTGCGGACCCGTCACCAACGGCGACTCAGGACGCCGACGTCGACGACCGGAGCTCCGACGGGGCGCCCGCCTGCCCGGCCGTGCTCGCCTCGATGGCGCGGATGTGCCGGTAGGCGAACCAGAGCGGCGGGAACGCCCCGACCGCGAAGGACAGGTCGACGAGCGTCCAGAACCAGGGGATGTCGCGGATCGGGCCGCAGATCAGGGCCAGCGGAACGATGCCCGCGCAGGCGATCATGCCGACCTGCACCACCCAGACGTTGCGCACCGGGTCACGCAGCGGCCCCCAGAACGCCACCGCCAGCACCACGTGGGCGAAGGCCAGCCAGTCGGTGCCGTAGAGCAGGAACGGATAGTCCTCGCCGGCCGTCACGAGCCCGGTGTGCACCCGTTCGATCCAGTTGACCAGCGCCGGCAACTGACCGGCGAGAGGGTCCAGTGCGCGCAGCAGCCAGCGCACCTCGATTTCCAGCGGAAACGCGGTGGCACCGCTCAGGAAGAGCCCGATCAGCACGATCCACAGCCACCGGCGGGTACGCCGTAGCCGCTCCTCGATGTCCATGACCGCAGCGTAACGATGATCTTCGTATCGTCAGGTCCCGTGAGAGGACCGCAGGGGGTGACCGCTGTCTCAGCGGCAGCCCACCGGCTCGGTGGCGGTCCGCACCGATTGCCCACGTTTGTGAGCGGCCTCACCAGCGGAAACGTCCGGCCGGCGGGCAGGAAGCTGCCGCACCGACCGGACGTCGACCTGTCTGGTGACGCTCCCGGGTCAGCGGGCGGCGAGCGCCTGCGCCGCCGGGCCGACCGGAGCCGGCAGCGCACCGACCCCGCCGAGATACCCGTGGATGGCGGCGGCCGCCGCACGCCCCTCGGCGATGGCCCAGACGATCAGCGACGCACCCCGGTGCATGTCACCGGCGACGAACACCCCGTCGGCATCGGTCTGCCAGTCGTCACGGGCGTCGACAGCACCCCGGGGATTACGGGTCACGCCGAACTGGCCCAGCAGCGGCTGCTGCTCGGTGCCCTCGAAGCCGATCGCCAGCAGCACCAGATCGGCCGGCAACTCCCGCTCGGAGCCCGGCACCACGGTGACGACCCGCCGGCCGTCGCGCTTCTCGACGGTCACCTCGGCGATCCGCACCGCTCGCACCTGGCCGGTGCCGTCGTCCACGAACTCCTGCACCGCCACGGCGAAGACCCGCTCGCCGCCCTCCTCATGCGCCGGGTAGCTGCGCAGGATCCACGGCCAGGTCGGCCACGGGTCCCGTGCCTCGTCGCGCTCGCTCGGCGGCTGCGGGTACAGGTCGAGCTGGTGCACGCCGGCAGCGCCCTGCCGGTGGGCGACACCGAGGCAGTCGGCGGCGGTGTCACCACCACCGATGATCACCACGTGCTTGCCGGCCGCGTCGATCGGGGTGCCGTCCGGCAGCAGCGCACGCGCCGGCCGGCCCTCGCCGGTGACCACGACGCCGGGCTGGTCGGTGGCCGCGGTGGCGACCGCGCGATTCGCCGCGACCAGATGCGCCATTGCCTGGTGTACGCCCCGAAGCGCCCGCCCCGGGGTCTCCGGGGTGTCCCGGCCCTGCAACGCGCCGCAGGCCAGCAGCACCGCGTCATGCTCGTCGCGAAGCTGCTCGGCGGTGATGTCCACCCCGACGTTCACGCCGGTGCGGAAGCGCACCCCCTCGGCGGCGAGCTGGGCCAGTCGGCTGTCGATGTGCCGCTTCTCCAGCTTGAAGTCGGGGATGCCGTACCGGAGCAGGCCACCGATCGCGTCGTCACGCTCGTACACCGTCACCGCGTGACCGGCGCGGGCCAGTTGCTGGGCGGCGGCGAGCCCGGCGGGCCCGGAGCCGACGACGGCGACCGACCGGCCGGACGGCGCCGGCACCGGGCGGGGAGCGAAACCGCGTGCCGCGGCGGCGTCGGCGATCTCCACCTCGACCTGCTTGATGGTCACCGGCTGGCCGCCGGAGATACCGAGCACGCAGGCCGCCTCGCAGGGCGCCGGACAGAGCCGGCCGGTGAACTCCGGAAAATTGTTGGTGGCGTGCAGCGACTCCACGGCGGCGTCCCAGTTGCCGGTACGCACCAGGTCGTTCCAGTCCGGGATGCGGTTGCCCAGCGGGCAGCCGTCGTGGCAGAACGGGATGCCGCAGTCCATGCATCGCGTGGCCTGCTCACGGACCAGTTCCTCGCCGGCCGACGGGTATACCTCATGCCAGTCGCTGATCCGCACCGGCACCGGACGGCGGGCCGGCAGTCGCCGGTCGTAGCGCAGGAAACCGTTCGGGTCAGGCACGTGCCACCTCCTGTGCAGCCACCCGCGGGGCGGGCGGCACCGACATCGCCGGCTGAGCCGACGGCGTCAGTTCTTTCATCACGGCGTCGTCGACGTCGAGGCCGGCGGCTTCGGCGGCCCGCATGATCTCCAGCACCCGGCGGTAGTCGCGGGGCACCACCGCGGTGAACTCGGCCACCGCCTCCGGCCAACGCTTGAGCAGCTCCTCGGCCACCGCCGACCCGGTCTCGGCGACGTGCCGCTGAACCAACTCGTGCAGCAGCGACTGCTCCTGCTCGCCCAGCGGCGCCAGGTCGACAAGTTCGGCGTTGACCCGCGCACGGTCCAGGTGGTGCACGAACGCGGTGCCGCCGGACATGCCGGCCGCGAAGTTACGGCCGGTCGCGCCGAGCACCACCACCGTGCCGCCGGTCATGTACTCGCAGCCGTGGTCACCGACGCCTTCGACCACGGCGATCGCGCCGGAGTTGCGCACGGCGAACCGCTCTCCCACCCGACCGCGCAGGAAGACCTCGCCCGCCGTGGCCCCGTACAGGATGGTGTTGCCGGCGATGATCTGATCCTCGGCCCGCTGCCCCGGCTCGGCGTCGGGGTCGAGGAACGGCGCGGCGGCGTCCGGACGGACGATGACGCGTCCACCGGAGAGGCCCTTGCCCACGTAGTCGTTGGCGTCGCCGTGCAGTCGCAGGGTCACGCCGCGCGGCAGGAACGCGCCGAACGACTGCCCCGCCGTGCCGTGCAGCACGAACTCGATGGTGTCCTCGGGGAGGCCGGCGCCGCCGAAGCGACGGGTCACCTCGCCGCCGAGCATCGCACCCACGCTGCGGTGCTCGTTGCGCACCGCCACTTCGACCCGCACCGGCGCCCCGTCGGACAACGCCGGACGGGCCAGCGCGATCAGCTCGTTGTCCAGTGCCTGTTCCAGGCCGTGATCCTGGGCGCGAACCCCACGTCGGGCGGCGCCGGCGGGCAACTCCGGAAGGTGCAGGACGGGCGCCAGGTCCAACCCGTGCGCCTTCCAGTGCGTCACCGCCGGGGCGACGTCGAGCAGCTCGGACTGCCCGATCGCCTCCTCGATCGACCGGAAGCCCAACTCGGCCAGGTATCCCCGGACCTCCTCGGCCAGGAAGAGGAAGAAGTTCTCCACGAACTCCGGGGTGCCGGTGAAGCGCTCCCGGAGCACCGGATTCTGGGTGGCGATGCCGACCGGGCAGGTGTCCAGGTGGCAGACCCGCATCATCACGCAGCCGGCAACGATCAGCGGCGCGGTCGCGAAGCCGAACTCCTCCGCGCCGAGCAGCGCCGCGATCAGCACGTCCCGGCCGGTCTTGAGCTGGCCGTCGACCTGCACGGTGACCCGGTCGCGCAGCTTGTTGAGCAGCAGCGTCTGCTGCGCCTCGGCCAACCCCAGCTCCCACGGGGTGCCGGCGTGCTTGAGCGAGTTCATCGGGGAAGCGCCCGTGCCGCCGTCGTGGCCGGAGATCAGGATGACGTCCGCCTTGAGCTTCGCCACGCCGGCGGCGACGGTGCCGACGCCGACCTCGCTGACCAGCTTGACGTGCACTCGGGCAGCCGGGTTGACGCACTTCAGGTCGTGCACCAGCTGGGCGAGGTCCTCGATGGAGTAGATGTCGTGGTGCGGCGGCGGGGAGATCAGACCCACGCCCGGGGTGGCGTGCCGGGTACGGGCGATCCACGGCCAGACCTTGTTGCCGGGCAGCTGACCGCCCTCACCCGGCTTGGCGCCCTGGGCCATCTTGATCTGCAGGTCATCCGCGTTGACCAGGTATTCGCTGGTCACACCGAACCGGCCGCTGGCGATCTGCTTCACGGCCGAGCGGCGGGCCGGGTCGTGCAGCCGCTCGACGTCCTCGCCGCCCTCACCGGTGTTGGACTTGCCGCCGAGGCGGTTCATCGCGATGGCGAGCGTCTCGTGCGCCTCAGCGGAGATCGACCCGTACGACATGGCGCCGGTGGCGAACCGCTTGACGATCTCGGTGACCGGCTCGACCTCCTCGATCGACACGGCCGGGCGCACCCCGGTGCGCAGGGTGAACAGCCCACGCAGCGAGCCGGCCTGCGCGGCGAGCGCGTCGACCTTCGCGGTGTACTGCCGGAAGACGTCGTACTGCCGGCTGCGGGTGGCGTGCTGCAGCAGGAAGACCGTCTCCGGGTTGAACAGGTGCAGCTCACCTTCGCGACGCCACTGGTATTCGCCACCGACCTCCAACCGGTCGGAGGCGGCGGTGCCCGCCGGGGGCCAGGCCAGCGCGTGCCGGGCAGCCACCTCGGTGTGCACGCCCGCGAGCCCCACCCCGCCGATCCGGCTGGGGGTGCCCCGGAAGTAGCGCTCGACCAGCCGGGTGTCCAGGCCGACCGCCTCGAAGACCTGCGCCCCGCAGTACGACGAGACCGTCGAGATGCCCATCTTCGACATGATTTTCAGGACGCCCTTGCCGAGCGCCTTGGCGTAGTTCCGCACCGCGGCAGCGGGCTCGACGCCGGCCAGTGCGCCTGTGGAGATCAGGTCCTCCACCGACTCGAACGCCAGGTACGGGTTGACCGCTGCCGCGCCGTAGCCGATCAGCACCGCCGCGTGGTGCACCTCGCGGCAGTCGCCGGACTCCACGATCAGCGCCGCCTGCGTACGGGTCTGCTCCCGCACCAGGTGCTGGTGCACAGCGGCGGTGAGCAGCAGCGACGGGATCGGCGCCAGGTCGGCGTTGGAGTCTCGATCGGAGAGCACCAGGATGCGTACGCCGTCCTCGATCGCCTCGGAGACGTGCCGGCAGATCTCGGTCAGCCGCGTCTTGATCCCGGCGGCGCCGTCCCGGATGCGGTACAGCCCGGAGACCCGGACCGCCTTGAAACCGGGCAGGTCGCCGTCCTCGTCGATGGAGAGGATCTTCGCCAGCTCGTCGTTGTCGATCACCGGGTGCGGCAGCACGATCTGCCGGCAGCTCGCCGCGCCCGGGTCGAGCAGGTTGCCCTCCGGCCCGATCGTCGACGCCAGGCTGGTCACCAACTCCTCACGGATGGCGTCCAACGGAGGGTTGGTGACCTGGGCGAAGAGCTGGTGGAAGTAGTCGTAGAGCAGCCGCGGCCGGGTGGACAGCGGCGAGATCGGGGTGTCCGTACCCATCGAACCGAGCGGCTCGGCACCGGTGCGGGCCATCGGCCCGAGCAGGATCTTCAGCTCCTCCTCGCTGTAGCCGAAGGTCTGCTGGCGGCGGCGAACAGAGTCGTGCGTGTAGACGGTGTGCTCACGGGCGGGCAGGTCGTTGAGCTCGATCAGTCCGGCGTGCAGCCACTCGGCGTACGGCTGGTCGGCGGCCAACTCGGACTTGATCTCCTCGTCGTGCACGATCCGACCGGCGACGGTGTCGACCAGGAACATCTTGCCCGGCTGGAGCCGCCCCTTCGCGACCACGTGGGCCGGGTCGAGGTCGAGTACGCCCGCCTCGGAGCCGAGCACGACGAGCCCGTCGTCGGTCTGCCACCAGCGCCCCGGGCGCAGCCCGTTGCGGTCCAGCACGGCGCCGACGATCTCGCCGTCGGTGAAGGCCACCGACGCCGGACCGTCCCACGGCTCCATCAGGCTGGCGTGGAAGCGGTAGAAGGCACGCTTGGCCGGCTCCATGCCGGGGTCGTTCTCCCACGCCTCGGGGATCATCATGAGCACCGCGTGCGGCAGGCTCCGCCCGGCCAGGTGCAGCAGCTCCAGGACCTCGTCGAAGTTCGCCGAGTCGGAGGCGCCGGGGGTGCAGACCGGGAAGACCCGCCGGATGTTGCCCGGCACGTTCGGCGAGCGCAGTAGCGCCTCGCGGGCCTGCATCCAGTTGCGGTTGCCACGGATCGTGTTGATCTCACCGTTGTGGGCGATGAAGCGGTACGGGTGCGCCAGCGGCCAGGACGGGAAGGTGTTGGTGGAGAAGCGGGAGTGCACCAGCGCGATCGCGCTGTCCACCCGCTCGTCGCGCAGGTCCGGGTAGAACGCCGGCAGTTGGTCGGGGGTGAGCATCCCCTTGTAGACCATCGTGCGGCTGGACAGCGACGGGAAGTATGCCGGCACGCCCCGCTCGGCGGTCTCCCGCTCGGCCTGCTTGCGCAGGCAGAAGGCCACCCGGTCCAGCTCGATGCCGCGTAGCGGGGAGCCGGCCCGGCCGGCGGGCGAGTCGGTGAGCCGGTGCGCGGCGACGAAGAGCTGCCGGACCCGGGGCATCGCCGCCAGGGCGGTCTCACCGAGCCCGGTCGGCTCGGTCGGCACGTCCCGCCAGCCGAGCACGTCGGCCCCCTCGACCAGCGCGTACTTTTCGACCACCCGGCGGGCACGCGCCTCGGCGGCGTCGTCGTCGGGGAGGAAGACCAGACCGGTGGCGTATTCGCCCGCCGGGGGCAGCGCGACGTCGGCCACCGCGCGCAGGAACGCGTCGGGCACCTGGATCATGATGCCCGCGCCGTCGCCGGTGTTCGGCTCCGCGCCGCGGGCGCCGCGATGGTCCAGCCGGCAGAGCGCGCCGAGCCCGTTGGCGACGACCGAGTGCGACCGTCGGCCGTGCAGGTCCGCTACGAAGGCCACACCGCAGGAATCGTGCTCCTGCGCCGGGTCGTAGAGACCCTGTGCGGGTGGGCGGACGCCGGGCGTCGGGGACGCCTGCGGGCTGTGCGGGTACGGCTGTGTCATTTCCGCGTACGGCTGAGCCACCGGGCCTCCTGTCGTCACTCAGGTTGGAACATGGTGGGGACGACGTCGGCCCGTGGGTCTGTTGAGTCTACGTTAGGGTCGGGGTCGCACGGCCACCTGAGATTGATCACACCGTCCATAGTCTGGGACGTGTAGTCTCGCGCGGTGGATCCGCTGAACAAGCACGTCTTTGACCGGTTGGAACGCTTCTACGACGCGGTGCCCCGCGACGTCGCCGGTGCGGAGGAGCATGGCGGGCTGGTGTTGTTCGTTCGCGAGAGTGCCGGCTGGCCGTTCTACGCCCGCCCCCGGATCGACGCCACCGAGCCGCCGTCGCTGGCCGACGTGACCTCGGTCCGCGAGCGGCAGCGAAAGCTGGGCCTGCCGGAAGCCTTCGAATGGGTGCACGAGACCAGCCCCGAGCTGCTGGCGGTGGCCCGTTCGGCGGGGCTGAACGTGCTGGAGGCGCCGCTGATGGTGCTCGACCCGACCGCGCTGCCGGACCCGGCGACGCTGTCCGACGTGGCGGTGCGGGTGCTGACCGCGGACTCCACCGGCTTCGCCGCCGACGTGGCCGCCCGACGTGCCGTGGCAGCGGTCTCGTTCGCCGCCGCCGGCACCGCGCCCGGTGCGGCCGGTCCGGCCGAGCGGGACGCCGCCATCACCGAACTCGAAATGGCCGCGCTCGACGAGGAACGCACCCGGATCGCCGACGGCCGGCGGATCTCCGCACTGGCCGGCACACCGACCGAGGGTGCGCTGGCCAGCGGCATGGCCATGCGGGTGGACGACGTCGCGGAGATCGCCGGGGTGGCTACTCTGCCGGCCGCCCGACGACGCGGGCTGGGCGCCGCGCTCACCGCCACCATCGCCCGGGAGTTGCGCGCGGCCGGCACCGACCTGATCTTCCTATCGGCGGGCAGCGAGGAAATCGCCCGGGTCTACCTGCGAGTCGGCTTCCGCCGTATCGGCACCGCCTGCATCGCCGAACCCGCCGCTCTCATCCCCTGACCTCTCCCGCGAGCGGGGTCAGGCTGGGGGACGCCACTGGGCGGCGGAGGCGGCGGCACTGGACAGCAGCCGCGAGTTGATCGTGCCGAGTGCGGCGTCCCGGGCGCGCAACGCCAACCGGCCCCGGGTCTGGAGCACCGCCGACATCCGCCGGGTCTGGCGGACCACGGCCGCCGCCCTGGGGCGGCGCACCCGGTCGTACGCCTGAACGGCGTCCGGCAGCCGAGCCTCGCGCAGCAGGGAGGCGAGCGTGGCGGCGTCCTCGAACGCGAGGCAGGCGCCCTGCCCAAGATGCGGCGGCATGGCGTGCGCCGCGTCGCCGAGCAGCACCACCCCGCCCGGCCCGACCGGAAAGCCGTACGCACGGGGCAGCGGGCGCAGCTCGCGCACCTCCTGCTGAACGAGGTCGGCCGGGTCGGTGGCGTCGAGCAGCGCGCCGATCGGGGCGGGCCAGCCCGCGTACCAGCGGCGCAGCAGGGCGAGCTGGGTCTCCGGCGGCTCCGGGCGTGGTGCGCCGGCGGCTGTGGCCACCCAGTAGATGCCGCCCCGGGTGGACCCACCCGAGGATCCGCGCTCGCCCAGCGACGCGGCCACGAACCGGTAACCAGCGCCGAGGACCTCACCGGCCAGCGGCTGGTCGTCGGGTAGCCGAGGTGCCTGATACCAGGGAATGACCGCGCGCCAGGCGGCACATCCGGAGCTGACCACCCGGGACTCGGGGGCGAGTTGGCGGCGGATGCCGCTGTCCGTGCCGTCAGCGGCGACCACCAGGTCGGCCTCGATGGTGTGCCGTCCGTCGCTGACCGCCGGTCGCTCGCCCGGCTCGACCCGGACGTGGCGCACCGTCACCCCGGTCCGCAGCTCGACCCGGTCGCCGAGGCCGGCGATCAGCGTGTCGTGCAGGTCTTCGCGGTGAACCACCACCGGCATCCGGTCGGCCGGGGCAGGCCGGGGCTGCACGAGCCAGTGCCCGTCCGGGCGACGGACCCCGCCGTCGGGCAGCGCGGTGGCGATGGCAGCCAGGCCCGCGCCGAGGCCGAGGGCCTGCAGCGCGCGGACGCCGTTGGGCCAGAGCACCACGGCGGTCGGCTCGGGGCGGACCCGTTCGGCGCGTTCCAACAGGGTGACCTGCCAGCCGGAGCGGGCCAGCGCGCCGGCCACCGCGAGGCCACCGACCCCTGCGCCGACCACCACCGCGCTTCGCATCGGTGCCGCCCCCGCTCAGCTGTCCCGGTCGGCGGGCCGCACGCCCGCGGCGTCGGCCCGGTCGGAGTCCGAGGCCGAGAGTTCGTCCGCCGGCTCGTCGTCGGTCGACGGGCGGTCGACGGGTGCGGCGTCACCGAGCGGCTCGCCGCCGCCCGGCTGGGAGCCCTCGTCGGTGGCCGGCTCCGGCGGCACGACACCGGTGTCCTGCCACGCGGCGTACTGCTCCTCGCTGACCACCCGGTAGCCCTCCGGCGCGGCGGTCCGCGCGGCGGTCTCCCGCTCGGAGAGGTCGACCTGGGACAGGTCGGACGTGGCAGGCGGAGTCGTGGCCGCCGCCGCGCCGAGCGGAATCAGGTAGTCCCGAGGGCCGCGAACCCGCACGAAGTAGATCAACGCGCCGAGGAAGACCAGGGCCGCGGTCCAGACATTGAGGCGGACGCCGAGGATCTGGTTGGCCTCGTCGGTGCGCATCAGCTCGATCCAGAACCGGCCGACGGTGTAGCCCATCACGTAGAGCGCGAACGCCCGACCCCGGCCCAGCTTCAATCGGCGGTCCAGGATGACGACCAACGCGACCACGCCGAGGTTCCACAGCCCCTCGTAGAGGAACGTCGGGTGGTAGAGGCCCGGTTCGAGGATCGGCTGCCCGGCGTCATCGCGCAGCGCGTGCCCCGGATTGTCCGGGTCCATCCGATGGATCTCCAGGCCCCACGGCAGTGTGGTGCGGCCACCGAAGAGCTCGTTGTTGAACCAGTTGCCGAGCCGGCCGACAGCCTGGGCCAGCGGCAGCCCGGGTGCCAACGCGTCGGCCACCACGCCGAACGGGATGCCGAGTTGCCGGGCCGCGATCCAGGCGCCGAGCGCGCCACCGGCGACGGCACCCCAGATCCCGAGGCCGCCCTCCCAGATGTAGAACGCCTTCAACGGCTCACCACCGGCGCCGAAGTATTTCTCCGGCGAGGTGATCACGTGGTAGATCCGGGCTCCGATGATGCCGGCGGGCACCGCCCAGACAGCGATGTCGAGCACCGCGCCGGGCGCGACGCCGCGCTGCCGCAGCCGGCGCTCCGTCACCCAGCAGGCCAGCACGATGCCGGCGATGATGCACAGCGCGTAGGCCCGGAGCGGAAAAGGCCCGAGCTGCCAGACCGCGGTGCTGGGACTGGGGAGGGCCGCCTGGGGGGACAGCGAGGCGAGGGTCACGGGTGCACACGCTACCGCTGCACACCCCACCAGCGGCACCCCGGGCGGCTGGAGCGCGCATCTCGGTGACTTCTGGATTGCGCCGCCGTACGCTCTTTGTCCATGAGCGCGCTCACCTGGGCGGTCGCCGCGGTCGTCAGCGACGACACCGGCCGGGTGCTGCTCTGCCAGCAGGGCCGGGGTGAGCGCCGCTACGCGCTACCCGGCGGGCGGCTGCGCCCGGCCGAGAGCCCGGTGCGGGCGGCCCTGCGGGACATCCGCGCGGAGACCGGCTGGGACATCGAGCTGGTCGACCTGGTCGGCGTCTACCACCTGGCCGGCCCCCTGGGGGAAACCCCGGCGGGACGCGCCGGGCCGCTGCCGGACGTCCTCGTGCACGTGTTTCGGGCTCAAGCCGTCGACACCCGGCCGACGTCCGACCCACCGCCGGGTTGCCGGTTGTCCTGGCACCCGCCCGCCGCGCTGCCCGAGGCGGTCACCCCGCTCACCCGGGCCGCGGTCACCGACGCGGTCGCCGGCCGCTCCGGCGTGCTCCGCGACGTCCCCTGGGCGCCCGATACCGCGTCGCCGGTCGCCCGGCACGCCAGCCCCGACGGCCGGCCGGAGGTGGGGCAGCCACCCGACCAGCGCGGCGGCACGACGACGGACCCGTCTGTGCGGCTCTGACGGCGCCCATGCCCAGCGAGGGCCGGCCGAGTTGAACGTGCTGCCGGTGCGGAGGGTCGAGTGCCGAGCGGTCAGCGGGTGGGAGTGCGGACGCCTTCGGCGAGTTCGGCGCTGAGGGTACGCAGGGCGGCCAGCCCCTCCGCCTCGGTGGACGCGTCGAGCACGCACCGGACCAACGCACTGCCGACGATCACCCCGTCGGCGTACCCGGCGACGGTGCCGGCCTGCGCACCGGTGCCCACGCCCAGACCGACACCGACCGGCAGGTCGGTGACCGCCCGGACCCGGGAGACCAGCGTGGGCGCGGCATCCGAGGTACGCGCCCGGGCGCCGGTCACACCCATGACGGCGGTCGCGTAGACGAAGCCGCGGCAGTGCTCCACGGTCATCGCCAGCCGCGCATCGGTGGACGACGGCGAGACCAGGAAGGTGCGGTCCAGTCCGTGTGCCTCGGAGGCGGCCAGCCACTCGTCCGCCTCGTCGGGAATGAGGTCGGGGGTGATCAGACCGGTGCCACCGGCAGCGGCGAGGTCACGGGCGAACACGTCCACGCCGTAACGCTCGACCGGGTTCCAGTAGGTCATGGTGACCACTGGAGCGCCGGTGGCCGCCACCGCCTCGATGATCCGCAGCGTGTCCGCCGTGCGGACACCCCCGGCCAGCGCGATGTCACTGGCCTTCTGGATCACCGGCCCGTCCATCACCGGGTCGGAGTATGGGATCTCCACCTCGATGACGTCGACGCCGGCCTCGACCATGGCGGTCATCGCGGCGATGCTGCCCTCGACGGTCGGGAAACCAGCAGGCATGCAGCCGACCAGCAGTGCCCGTCCGTCGGCGCGGGCCTTGTCGAAGGCCACCCCGATCCGGCTCATCTCACCGCTCCTTGTCGAGGATGCCGAAGTAGTCGCCGGCGGTGTGCACGTCCTTGTCGCCCCGCCCCGAGAGGTTGACCACGATGGTGGGCTCCCGGCCCAGCTCGGCCGCGAGCTTCGGAGCCAGCGTGAGGGTGCCGGCGAGCGCGTGCGCGCTCTCGATCGCCGGAATGATCCCCTCGGTGCGGCAGAGCAGCTCGAACGCGGCCATCGCCTCGTCGTCGGTGACCGGCAGGTAGCTCGCCCGGCCGGTGTCGTGCAGCCAGGCGTGCTCGGGCCCGACACCCGGGTAGTCCAAACCGGCGGAGATCGAGTGCGACTCCAGGGTCTGCCCGTCGGCGTCCTGCAGCACGTAGGTGCGGGCGCCGTGCAGCACGCCGGCCGACCCGCCGGTGATGCTGGCCGCGTGCCGGCTGGTGGCCACACCGTCGCCGCCGGCCTCGAAGCCGTACAGACGCACGTCCTCGTCGCCGACAAAGGCGTGGAAGATGCCCAACGCGTTGGAGCCGCCGCCGACGCAGGCGGTGACCGCGTCCGGCAGCGTGCCGGTGAGGTCGAGGCACTGCTGGCGGGCCTCGTCACCAATGCCCCGGACGAAGTCGCGGACCATCGCCGGGAACGGGTGCGGGCCGGCGGCGGTGCCGATCAGGTAGTGCGTCTCGTCGACGTTGGCCACCCAGTCACGCATCGCCTCGTTCATCGCGTCCTTGAGGGTGCGCGAGCCGTTCGTGACCGGGACGACGGTGGCGCCGAGCATCCGCATCCGGGCCACGTTGAGCGCCTGCCGCTCGGTGTCGACCTGGCCCATGTAGACCACGCATTCCAGGTCGAACAGGGCCGCGGCCGTCGCGGTGGCCACGCCGTGCTGGCCGGCACCGGTCTCCGCGATCACCCGGGTCTTGCCCATCCGCTTGGTGAGCAGCGCCTGGCCGAGCACGTTGCGTACCTTGTGCGCGCCGGTGTGGTTGAGGTCCTCGCGCTTGAGCAGCACCCGCGCGCCGATCCTCGCGGAGAACCGCCGGGCCTCGTAGAGCAGCGACGGCGTGCCCGCGTAGTCGCGCAGCAGCGCACCGAACTCGGCCCGGAAGGACTCGTCCGCCATCGCCGTGCGCCACGCCCCGTCGAGCTCGTCCAGCGCGGCCACCAGGGCCTCGGGAACGAACCGACCGCCGAAGCGGCCGAAGTGGCCGGCGGAGTCGGGCTGCGAGCCGGCCAGCGGGGCCAGCGCGTCGGCGCTCATCGGAATTCCTCTCGGTGGGAGGTCACGCCGGTGCGGGGTCAGCGCACCGGCCGGGGCGTTGCCGGGTGGTTGCCCGCGTTGACCAGCTCAGCAACCGCCTCGCGCGGGCTCTTCTGGGTGACCAGGCCCTCGCCCACGAGGACCGCGTCGGCACCCGCGGAGGCGTACCGGATCAGGTCGTGCGGGCCACGAACGCCGGATTCGGCGATCTTGACGACGCTGCTGGGGAGGCCGGGCGCGATCCGCTCGAACACCGACCGGTCGACCTCCAGGGTACGCAGGTCACGGGCGTTGACCCCGATCACCTGCGCGCCGGCCTCCAGGGCGCGGTCGGCCTCTTCCTCGTCGTGCACCTCGACCAGCGCGGTCATGCCCAGCGACTCGATCCGCTCCAGCAGGCCCATGAGCACGTTCTGCTCGAGCGCTGCGACGATCAACAGCACCAGGTCGGCGCCGTGCGCGCGCGCCTCGTGCACCTGGTAACTGGAGACCACGAAGTCCTTGCGCAGCACCGGCACGGTGACCGCGGCCCGGACGGCCGCCAGGTCGTCCAGTGAGCCGCCGAACCAGCGCCCCTCGGTCAGCACGCTGATCGCCCGCGCCCCGCCGGCCGCGTAGTCGACCGCCAGATCGGCCGGATCGGCGATCTCGGCCAGCCGGCCCTTGGACGGCGACGAGCGCTTCACCTCGGCGATCACGGCCACGCCGGGCTTGCGCAGCGCCGCGTACGCGTCCAGTGGCGGCGGCGCAGCCGCTGCCAGTTCACGGATCCGCTCCAGCGGAACCTGCTCCTGGCGTCGGGCGACGTCCTCACGCACCCCAGCCAGAATCTCGTCGAGCACGCTTACGGACGCTGCCTGACCGGCCTCGTCCCCCTCCGCGTGCGCATGCTCAGCAGTCACCAACGGACTCCCCTCTCCGGGCGTCATGGGCCGATGCTAGGGGCACCCGACCGACGCCGGACGCCGGGGGTATGGCGCTGCTCACGAAAAGGGCTGCGGCATAATGGCCGACTTGCCGTGAACGGGATGTCACGCAGCGCCACCTCCGGTATCGACCACCGTCACGCGGTATGGAGCCTGGCGGCCACGGTCAGACCGGGCCGATCCATCGATCATGCCACCACTTTCCGGCCGACGCCTCACGACAACGACGCCGGTCGATGCTGTGAGCAAGCTCAAGGCCGAACGGACGGTCCCTGTTCACGGCCGAGACGGGACAGTTGACCGGGCGGTCACCGCGGCGAAACGTCAGCGGGCCAGCATCGTCCTCAGGCAGACTCGATGGCGCGCCTGCCCCGACCGTCGCAACTCCTCGTGCGAGGTGACCGTGAGCATTTCCGAGCCGCAACCGACCATCGGGCTGACCACCATTTCGCGGACGGTGGCGTCGCTCGCCGTCGGGGTGGTGCACACCCTGGAACGGGCCGTGGTGGGCGAGGGACGGATGCGAACCGCACGCGGCAACGCCTGGGAGGCCGTCTGCGCCGACCGCGCCCGCGCCGACCAGCGCGCCGAGCTGAACCGCCTGGTAGCCGAACTGACCACCGCGCGCGCCGCCAGTCGCTCAGTGCAGCGGGAGCGCCAGCCCGTCGGCTGACACCCGTCGGCCGCACTGGCCGTCGCGTCAGTCGGCCGTCGGGTCCTCGCCCCGGTCCAGCGCCTCCCACGCCTCGGTGGTGCGCCGCCCGGCCATCGGAGTCGGCGATACCGCCGGGCCGGCCGGCGTCGACGCGGTCTCCGGGGCGGTCCGCATCGGCCTTTCGTACCGGGCGCCCATCGCCGGCCAGTCGCCGCCGCGCAGCGCCGTCCACAGACCGCCCGCAGCGGCCAGCAGGCCACCGACCAGGCAGAGCGCCGGCCACTGCCGGCTCACCGAACCGCCGACGTCGGCAACGAGCCCGTACCCGCCGCCGGCCGCCACGGCCAGACCGAGCGCGCCGAGCAGCACACCGAGCACCCGGCGCAGTCGACCCCGGGTGGCCAGCACCGCGCCACCGCCGGCCAACGTCACCAGGGCCAACGCCGGCAGCCAGGGCAGCAGGCCCGCACCGCTGCGGGTGTCGCGCACCGGCGGCAGCGGCGCCGGGCGTACCGTCAGCTCGACCGACCAGTTCCGCGTCGCAGCCCACAGCGCCAGGCCCGCGCCGGCCAGACAGAGCAGGACGGCGTACGTCAGCTCGCGCCGGCCCACCGCGGACCTCTCGCCGGCACTCACCGGTCGTGCCTTTCGCTCGCGACTGCGGGGCTCCGCTGCGCTGCACTCCTCGCGCTCACCGAACTGGCCTTTCGCTCGCGACTGCGGGGATCCGCTGCGCTGCACTCCTCGCGCTCACCGAACTGGCCTTTCGCTCGCGACTGCGGGGCTCCGCTGCGCTGCACTCCTCGCGCTCACCGAACTGGCCTTTCGCTCGCGACTGCGGGGATCCGCTGCGCTGCACTCCTCGCGCTCACCGAACTGGCCTTTCGCTCGCGACTGCGGGGCTCCGCTGCGCTGCGCTCCTCGCGCTCACCGAACTGGCCTTTCGCTCGCGACTGCGGGGCTCCGCTGCGCTGCGCTCCTCGCGCTCACCGAGCTGGCCGCAAAGTCTCGGCGGCGGCAATCGCCGCCAGCACGGCGGCGGCCTTGTTCCGCGTCTCCTGGTCCTCGGCGGCGGGATCCGAGTCGGCGACGATCCCTGCCCCGGCCTGCACGTAGGCACGGCCGTCGCGAATGAGCGCGGTCCGGATGGCGATCGCCATGTCCAGGTCGCCGCCGAAGCCGAAGTAGCCGACCGTGCCGCCGTAGAGGCCGCGGCGGACCGGCTCCAGCTCCTCGATGATCTCCATGGCCCGCACCTTGGGCGCGCCGGAGAGCGTGCCGGCCGGGAAGGTCGCGGCGAGCGCGTCGAAGGCCGTCTGGTCGTCACGCAGCGTGCCGGTGACGGTGGAGACGATGTGCATGACGTGGCTGTACCGCTCGATGGTGGCGAACTCGGGCACCTCCACGCTGCCGGGCTGACAGACCCGGCCCAGGTCGTTGCGGCCGAGGTCGACAAGCATCACGTGCTCGGCCCGTTCCTTCGGGTCGGCGAGCAGCTCCGCGGCGAGCGCGGTGTCGGCGGCGGGGGTGCCCCCGCGCGGACGGGTGCCGGCGATCGGGTGCAGCAGCGCCCGGCGCCGCCCGTCCGCAGCTCCGGTGACCTTCAGGTGCGCCTCCGGGGACGAGCCGACGATGTCGAACCCGTCGAAACGCAACAGGTACATGTACGGGCTCGGGTTGCTGGTACGCAGCACCCGGTAGACGTCCAGCGGGTCGGCGTGGGTCGACCGCTCGAAGCGCTGGGAGAGCACGATCTGGAAGCACTCGCCGGCCCGGATCGCCTCCTTCGCCGCCTCCACCGCCTTCGGGTAACCGCCGTCCGGCGTACGACAGAGCACCTCCCCGGCCGGCGGACGCTCCACAGTGGAGATCATCGGTGGGATGGGCCGGGACAACGCGCTGGTCATCGAGTCCAGCCGGCCCACGGCGTGGTGGTACGCGGCGGCGACCTGCGGGGCGCGGTCCGGGGCGTCCAGCGGCGGCAGCACCGCGTTGGCGACCAGGATCGCCGAGCCGTCGTAGTGGTCGAGCACCACCAGGTCGGTGGCGAGCATCATGCCCAGCTCCGGCACGCCCAGGTCGTCCTCGATCAGCTCGGGCAACCGCTCGAAGCGACGAACCAGGTCGTAGCCGAGGTAGCCGACCATGCCCCCGGTCAACGGCGGCAGACCGTCGGACGGGTCCCCGACCGGGCCGGCCAGCGCCGCCACCGTCTCCCGCAGCACGCGCACCGGGTCACCCTCGGTGGGCAGCCCGGCCGGCGGCTGACCGAGCCAGGTCGCCACCCCGTCCCGCTCGATGAGGGTGGCGCTGCTGCGTACGCCGATGAACGAGTACCGCGACCAGGCCATGCCGGCCGAGCCGACGCCCTGCTCCGCCGATTCCAACAGGAACGTGCCCGGTCCACCGGCCAGCTTCCGGTAGACCCCGACCGGGGTTTCCGCGTCGGCCAGCAGCCGCCGGGTGACCGGCACCACCCGCCAGTCGGCGGCCAGCTCGGTGAAGGTGGCCAGGTCGGGGCTGACGGTGCCGTCGGTCATGGCCGTGCCTCCGGGGCGGTGACGGGCAGTTCGGTGAAGAAGCAGGTCCGGTGCCCGGTGTGGCAGGCGGCGCCGACCTGGTCCACGCTCACCAGCAGCGCGTCCCCGTCGCAGTCCAGTGCGACCGAGCGGACGTACTGGTGGTGCCCGGAGGTGGCGCCCTTGACCCAGTATTCGCGTCGGCTACGCGACCAGTAGGTGGCCCGGCCGGTGGTGAGGGTGCGGTGCAGGGCCTCGTCGTCCATCCAGGCGACCATCAGCACCTCGCCGGAGTCGTGCGCGCGGACCACGGCGGCGACCAGACCGTCGGCGCTGCGGCGCAGCCGGGCCGCGATGGCCGGGTCGAGCCGGGACGGGCGGGCCGGGACGGGCGCCACCGGGTCGCTCGGAACGCTGGGGTCGCCGGTCACCGGCGGGTCAGGTACGGGCACAGTGACCAATTGTCCCGCACGCGGTGCGGGCACCGGCGACCGCTCCCGTCTGGGCTGCGACGGAAACCCCGCGGGCCGGGCCAACTGGGCCACGTAGCGATCCAGCCGGCCGTCGACCAGGGCGGCGGCCAGGTCCGCGCCGGCCGTGTCGGCGATCTCCTCGGCGTACGGCCGGATCAACGGCAGTGTGCCGGCGACCAGCCGCACGGCGGCGGCCCAGAGCTGGCCGGTGGCACTCGGGCGCAGTCCGAGGCAGAGCAGCATGTCCGCCCGGTAGCCGGGTGGGGCCACCGGCAGTTCCAGGGCCGCCGCGAAGGCCGCCCGGCGGGAGTAGACCCGCACCGACGGGTTGGCCGGGCGCAGCACCGATGGGCAGAGCCGGGCCAGGTCGGCGACGGCGAGCCGGACCCCGAGGCGGTCGTTGGCGGCCCGGGCGGATGCGGCCTTACCCAGCGTGGCGATCAGCTCCTCGAGTCGGGGTGGCTCGGCGGGCTGGCAGAGCACCGGGAGGTCGATCCGGGGCCGCCAGTGCGGGTCGGCCCAGAGCAGCCGTGCTGGCGCGGTGACCGGCAATCCGAACGCCCAGTCGGCAGGTTCTCCGAGTCGGTGCACCCAGGAGCGGACGTCGCGGGCGGCTACCGAGACGTGAGTGACCTGGCCTGCGGATTCGGCCAGGTAGGCCCGCCGGGCGGCGTACGGGGCGCCGCCGACCAACACGTCGAGGTCGACGTCGCTGTGCGCGGTGGCGGCGCGGCGGGCGTGACTGCCGCGCAGCAGGATGCCGACGACCGGCCGCTCGGCGGCCTGCCGCAATCGCGCGGCCCAGTCTTCAAGAAAACCGCTATCCGGTAACGGAGCGTGACCCACCGAGCCATCGTGCCGTACGTCCGATCGGTACGCAATGCCCGTTGGCGGACTCGGTGTCCGGTCCGGAGCCTACTGCCCGTTCTCGCGCTCGGCGCAACGGTAGGCGGTCAATCGCCGGTCGTGGCGGTTGCGTCGGGATCCGAATTTCATCTAGCGTTGAGTTCAACGGATGATGAGTTTCCTTGGAGGTGCGTGATGGACGACGCGATAGCCGTCCACGACCTGGTCGTCGACCGGGGCGGACGACGGGTGCTGGACGGCATCAGCTGCACCGTTCCGCGCGGCGCCGTCACGGGGCTGCTCGGCCCCAGTGGCAGCGGCAAGACCACGTTCATGCGCGCGGTGGTCGGGGTGCAGATGGTCAGTGGCGGGACGGTCACCGTCCTCGGTCAACCGGCCGGCTCCCCCGCGCTGCGGCACCAGGTGGGCTACCTGACCCAGGCGCCGAGCGTCTACGCCGACCTGACCGTCCGGGAGAACGCCCGCTACTTCGCGGCCCTGTACGGGCGGGGCCGGGTCGAGGCCGACCGGGCGATCAGCGACGTCGGGCTGGCCCAGGCGGCCGGCCAACTCGTCGCCACCCTCTCCGGCGGTCAACGCAGCCGAGCCTCACTGGCCTGCGCCCTGGTCGGGGAGCCGGAGCTGGTCATCCTCGACGAGCCGACCGTCGGTCAGGACCCGGTGCTCCGGGCCGATCTGTGGGCCCGGTTCCACGCGATGGCCGCCGCCGGCACCACCCTGCTGGTGTCCAGTCACGTCATGGACGAGGCGGCCCGCTGCGACCGGCTGCTGCTGATCCGCCAGGGCCGGTTGATCGCCGACGACAGCCCGGCCGCCGTCCGCGCCGCCGCCGGCGTGGACGACCTCGACGAGGCGTTCCTGCGCCTGATCCGCGCCAGCGAGGCCGGTCACGCGACGACCGGACAGGAGAAGTCATGAACCCCCGGATCCTGGCGGCCACCACCGGCCGCATCCTGCGTCAACTCCGGCACGACCGGCGGACCATCGCGCTGCTCGTGGTGGTGCCGGCGGCCCTGCTCACCCTGGTCTACTTCATGTACGCCGACCAGCCGACCCCACCCGGGCAGCCGACGACGTTCGACCGGATCGCGCTGGTGATGCTGGGGATCTTCCCCTTCGTGATCATGTTTCTGGTGACCAGCATCGCCATGCTCCGGGAACGCACCTCCGGCACCCTGGAACGGCTGCTCACCACGCCGCTGGGCAAGCTCGACCTGCTCTTCGGGTACGGCATCGCGTTCGGGCTGGCCGCCGCCGTGCAGGCCGCGGTCGCCGCCGGTGTGGCGTACTGGATCTTCGATCTGCACACTGCCGGCAGCATCGGGCTGGTGATCGGGATCGCGGTCGTCGACGCCGTGCTCGGTGTCGCCCTCGGGCTGCTCTGCAGCGCCTTCGCCCGCACCGAGTTCCAGGCAGTACAGTTCCTGCCAGTCGTGGTGATCCCCCAACTGCTGCTCTGCGGGCTGTTCGTGGCCCGCGACCAGATGGCCGGCTGGCTCCAGGCGCTCAGTGACGCCTTCCCCCTGTCGTACGCCGTCGAGGCGTTGCAGGAGGTCGGCGCCCACGCCGAACCGACCGGCAGGATGTGGCGGGACGTGGCGGTGGTGCTCGGCGCGGCGGTGCTGGCTCTGGTGCTCGCGGCGGCCACCCTGCGCCGGCGCAGCGGCTGAGACTGCGACGCCGTGGGCCGGCCGGCCCACGGCTGCCCAGGTGGACGAACGAAGGGCGGCGATGACGCGGCGGACCGGCCGGCGACCCGGCAACCCGGACACCCGGGAGGCGATCCTCGACGCCGCGCGGACGGCGTTTGGCGAACGCGGCTTCGACGCCGCCTCGATCCGCGCCATCGCCGCCACCGCCGGGGTCGACCCGGCTCTCGTGCATCACTACTTCGGCAGTAAGGACCAGCTCTTCCTCGCCGCGATGAACGCGCCGATCGACCCGGCCGAGATGCTGCCGAAGGTGCTCGCGGGCGACCGGGACGGCATCGGCGAACGGCTGGTACGCGCCTTCCTCGCCATCTGGGACTCGCCAGCCGGCACGGCCGCGCAGGCACTGTTGCGCTCCGCGGTGAGCAACGAGTGGACCGCCCGACTGCTGCGCGAGTTCGTCACCACCCAGGTGCTACGCCGGGTGCTGGAGCACCTCGACGTCGATCCGGCCCAGCTGCCGATGCGCGGCTCCCTCGTGGCCACCCAGATGATCGGCCTGGCCATGATGCGGCACGTGGTGCGCCTGGAACCGGTCGCCTCGGCGGACCCGGAGACCCTGGTCGCCGCGATCGGGCCCACGATCCAGCGCTACCTCACCGGACCGCTGCCCTCCTAGGGGTCAGCGCGGCGGGCGGGCGTCGGCCGGAAGTCGCAGCGGCGGCAGCAGCCGCGGCAGCTCGGCCGGGTCGGTCACCGGGCCGGGGAACGCCAGCCGGATCCGACGCCGGGCTCCGGGTCGGCCGATGGCGACCACCAGCCCGTAACGGTCGATGCGCACCACCCGCGGCGGCCCGTCCGGGGTCTGCTCGGTCAACCCGAGCTGGCGGCGCAGGTACTCGGTCACCTGGGCGCCGTCGCGCTCGGCGAGGTCGGCGAGCAGGCGCGCCTCGACCGGGTGCACCGGGTCCGGCTCGGCCTCGGCGTACGCCACCGGGTCGACCCGGTGCACGACGCCGGCCCGCTCCCAGCGGACCTCGACCACCTCGAAGCGGAACAGCCGGAACCGGGTGCCCAGGTCGAGCAGGTCGCCGGTCGGCTCCACCACGGCGAAGTCGACCGCCGCGTCACGGGCCTCGTCGCCGCGCAGCTCGGCAGCCCAGCCGGAGACCCACGCCCGACCCAGGCCGGGCGCACCGGCGGCGGGCGGCAGGTCGAGCACGTCGAGCACCACCGCGACGTCGCTGCCCCCTCGGCCGGTTGCAGTGCCGCGGCCAGGTGGCTGGCCACCGGCACCAGCAGCAGCACCTGCCCGTCCGGGTCGGTCACGTGCCGGGCGTGGTGCGGGCCCGGCCGGTGGGCCAGGTGGACGAGACCGGGCAGGCGGCCGGCGACGAGGGTCCGAACGATCTCGGCGGGGTTGGGCCGCATGGGCGCGACTCCTTCAAAGGTTAGGCTTACCTAACCCGGAGCCTAGAGCACCCGGCCAGCGACGTCCACCACAACAGCGCCCTCGTTACCGGGTCTGCTCCAGCCAGGAGGCGTAGAGCAGCCCGTACACCGAGTCGGCGTCGCGGACCAGCTCGTCATGCGGACCGCGTTGCACCACCCGTCCCCGGTCCACCACGATCACCTCGTCGGCGGCCTGCGCCGTGGAGAGCCGGTGCGCGATCGCGAGGGTGGTCCGACCTCTGGTGACCGCGTCCAGGGTGCGTTGCAACCGCACCTCGGTCGCCGGGTCCACCGCGCTGGTCGCCTCGTCCAGCACCAGCAGATCCGGATCGGCCACGTACGCCCGGGCCAACGCGACAAGCTGCCGCTCCCCGACGCTGAGCGCCTCACCGCGCTCCCCGACGGGCGTGTCCAGACCCGCTGGCAGCCCGTCCAGCCAGTCCGACAGGCCCAGCTCGGTGAAGGCGGCACCCAACTGCTCGTCGGTCAGCTCCGGCCGGGCGAACCGGACGTTGTCCCCCACCGTGGCGTCGAAGAGGAACCCGTCCTGCGGCACCATCACCACCCGGGAACGCAGCGAATCGAACCGGACCTCCGCCAGCGGCACCCCGGACAGCAGCACCGCCCCGGCCGACGGGTCCATCAGACGCGTCAGCAACTTGGCGAAGGTGGTCTTGCCACTGCCGGTCTCGCCGACCACCGCCACCCGACTCTTCGCCGGGATCTCCAGGTCGATGTCGTGCAGCACCGGCGGGCCACCCGGGTAGGCGAACCGCACACCCGCGAACCGAATGTCCAGCGGCCCGCCCGGCAGCTCCCGACCCTGCTCCCCCGGGTCGGCCACGTCCGGAGCGACGTCCAACACGTCCAGCACCCGACGCCAGCCGGCGATCGCGTTCTGCGCCTCGTTCAGCACCTCGGTAGCGATCTGCACCGGCTGGATGAACAGCGTCACCAGGAAGAGGAACGCGGTCAGCTGGCCGATCGACAGCGTGCCGTCCACCCCCAGCGTCACCCCGAGCACCACCACACCGGCCAGTGCCAGCCCCGCGGCCAGCTCACCGACCGAGCTGCCCACGATGCTGATCCGGATCGCCCGCTGCTGCGCCAGGCGCTGCCCGTCGATAGCCTCGTCCAGCCGCCGCGCGGTACGCCCCGCGATCCCGTACGCCCGGATCACCGGCGCGCCCACCACGCTCTCGCCGATCGCGCCGAGCAACGTGCCGGTGCGCTGGCGCACCGTCGCGTACGCCGCGCCCAGGCGACGTTGCAGCTGCCGGATCACGAGCACCGCCGGCAGGAACGCCGCCAACACCACCAGGGTCAACTGCCAGGAGTACGCGAGCATGACGGCGGTCGTGACCACCAACTGACCGAGGTTGACCAGCAGGATCACCCCGCCCCACTGGAGGAACTGGGTGATCTGGTCGACGTCGCTGGTCACCCGCGAGACCAGCGAGCCGCGCCGCTCGGACTGCTGGTGCAACATCGACAGGTCGTGCACGTGCCGGAACGCCCGCGTCCGTACGTTGGCCAGCGCGGTCTCGCTGACCGTGAACAGCCGGCGCATCATCAGGTAGCCGCAGATCGTCGTGATCGTCAGGATCGCCGTCGTGATCGCCGCCACCGACCAGACCACATTCAGATTCAGGCCACCGACGATCCCCCGGTCGATGCCCTGCTGGACGGCGACCGGCACGGCCACCCGACCGACCATGTAGACCAACGCCAGGGCCAGCGTGCCGGCCAGGCCGGTCCGTAGCTCCGGCGAGAGCGCCAGGCCCCGACGCAGCGTCTGCCAGGTCGTCTCGGCCCTCTCGTCCCGCTCATCAGTCTTGGCGCTCACCGGGCTGGCCTTTCGTTCGCGACTGCGGGGCTCCGCTTCGCTGCACTCCTCGCGCTCACCGGGCTGGCCTTTCGTTCGCGACTGCGGGGCTCCGCTTCGCTGCACTCCTCGCGCTCACCGGGCTGGCCTTTCGTTCGCGACTGCGGGGCTCCGCTTCGCTGCACTCCTCGCGCTCACCGGGCTGGCCTTTCGTTCGCGACTGCGGGGCTCCGCTTCGCTGCACTCCTCGCGCTCACCGGTCCACCTCGATTTCCAGGCCCGAGGGCAGCGGTGCGACCTCGTCGCCGTACGAGCTTTCCTGCGCGCGTTCGACCTCTGCCTGTTCGTAGGCGGTGACCAGGTCGACGTAGCCGGGCACGCTGGCCAGCAACGCGGTGTGTGTGCCCCGGGCGACCACCCGCCCCTGCTCCACGTAGATGACCTCGTCGGCGAGCGCGATGGTGGCCCGGCGGTACGCCACCACCAGGATCGACGCCGCCGGGACCCCCGGCTCGGCCGTCGACGATCGCAGCCCGGCCAGGATGGCCGCCTCCACCCGCGGGTCCACCGCGCTTGTCGCGTCGTCGAGCACCAGCAGACGCGGTCGGCCGGCCAGCGCGCGGGCCAGGGTGAGCCGTTGCCGCTGCCCACCGGAGAGCGAGGTGCCCCGCTCGCCGACCATGGTGTCCAGACCATCGGGCAGCGCGGCGACGAACCCGTCCGCCTCGGCCAGCCGCAACGCCGCCCAGACGGCCTCGTCGTCGATGCCCGCCCGGTCCAGGGCGATGTTGGCGCGGACCGTGTCGTCGAAGACGAACGGCACCTGGGCGACCAGGGCCACCGTGCCGGCCATCGACGCGGCCGTCAGCTCGCGCACGTCCAACCCGTCGAGGGTGACCGCGCCGGAGTCCGGGTCGACGAGGCGCACTGCCAGCGAGGCGATGGTGGACTTACCGGCACCGGTCGGCCCGACCAGGGCCACCGTCCGGCCGGCCGACACCGTGAAGCCGACCTCGCCGAGGACCTGCGCGCCGGGCTGGTGCGCCTCGGCCGGCGGGTAGGAGAAGTGCACGTCGCTGAAGGTGAGGGTGGCCGGGCCAGGGCTGGCCGGGTCGAGCACGCGCTGTCCGTACGGCATCTCGCCGGTCGCGTCGAGCACCCGGCGGACCCGGTCCCAGCCGGCGACGCTGCGCGGCAGCTCGGCCAGGACCCAACCGATGGCCCGCACCGGAAAGGCCAGCACGGTGAAGAGGAAGGCAACGCTGACCAGCTCGGTCACGCTGATCGCGCCCTGGCGCAGCCGGAACGCCCCGACCACCAGCACGGCGAGGGTGCCGAGGCTGGGCAGCGTCTCCAGCAGTGGGTCGAAGACGCCGCGCAGCCGGCCGACCGCGATCAACGAATCGCGCAGCTCGCCGGCGCGGCCCGCGAACCGGGCGGTCTCCTGGGCCTCGCGGCCCATCGTCTTGACCACCAGGGCGCCGTCGAAGCTCTCGTGGGCGATCCCGCTGACCTCGGCGCGCAGGCGCTGCGCTCGGGCCTGCCGGGGTGCCATCCGGCGGGAGTAGACGACGTTGAGCGCGAACAGCGCGGGGAAGACCGCGAGGCCGACCAGGGCGAGCGCCCAGTCGGTGGCGAAGAGCGACACGATCGCGCCGACCAGCATCACCAGCGTGCCGACGGCGAAGGGCAGCGGCGCGATCGGGTACCAGGCCGCTTCCACGTCCGAGTTGGCGTTGGACAGCAGGGTGCCGGTGGAGTTGCGGTGGTGCCAGGACAGCGGCAGCTCCAGGTACCGACGGGTGACCCGGCGGCGGTAGGAGGCCTGGAGCCGGTACTGCATGTAGCCGGCACCGATCCGGCGGCCGAAGATGCCGACCACCCGCAGCACGCTGATCCCGAACAGGGCGGCCGCGGCCAGCCACAGGGTGCCGGCGCCCACCTCGCCGCGCTCGATGGACGGAAGCGCCACCTCGCCGATGACCGTCCCGACGACCCGGGCACTGACGATGATCATTCCACCGAACAGCACGCTACCGACGACCGCCACCGCGAAGATCCGCGGCTGCTCGCGGATCGCCTGCCGCAGGACCCCCAGCCCTCGACTGAGCACGTCCCGACTTGTCCTGCTCGCCACGCTCTCCCCCGCCGTAAGCCGCAATTATCTCCCTCATCCTTACCGGTCCGGGCCAGCACCGCCGACCCCGAAGGGATATGTCGACCGTCACGTACCGGACGGCGGCGAGCGGCAGACATCGACCCGACGTCCGCTGTCGCGCGCCGACGGGACGACGGGCCTACGATCGGGTCATGCCCCGTTATGCCCGAGCCGAGCGCGAGGCGCTGGCCGATCTCCTGCTGGCCCTCGGACCGGACGCCCCGACGATCAACGAGGGCTGGGCCACCCGTGACCTCGCCGCGCACCTGGTGTTGCGGGAGCGCCGCCCGGACGCGGCGGGCGGCATCGTGCTGCCACCGCTGCGCGGCTATGCCGAGCGGGTCCGTCAGCAACTCGCCGCGCGGCCCTACCCCGAGCTGGTGGCGCAGGTGCGACGACCGCCGCTGTGGAGCCCGATCAGCAACCCGGTGACCGACGAGCTGGCCAACACGATGGAGTTCTTCATCCATCACGAGGACGTGCGGCGGGCCGGCACGGGCTGGCAGCCCCGCGACCTGCCCGCCGGCCTGCAGAGCGTGCTCTGGAAGCGTGCGGCCCCGATGGCCCGCCTGGCACTACGCCGCTTTCCGGCGGACCTCCACGTGCAGGCGCCCGGTCATGGCGAGATCTCCGTCGGCCGCGGCGGCGAACCGCTGCGAGTGGTTGGTGCCCCGGCTGAGCTGGTCCTTTTCCTCTCCGGCCGGCAACGGGTGGCGAGGGTCCAACTTGACGGTCCGGCGGAGGCCGCGCGACGACTGCGCGTCGCCAGCCTGGGCATGTGACCGTCTGTACATAAACGGTCGCAAGTCCTGTGTGGAGTTCCGCACACCCAACGAAACATGCCGATACCTCCTCCCGTACGCTTCACCGCGCCGCTCCGCGCCGGGCGGCAAGAAGTGGGGGCGCACTGTGCGGAGTTTCGCGATTTCGGCGCTGCGGCAGCCCCCGTTTCCCACGGGGCGCCATGGGGCCACGGAGCAGGTGGCGAGCGAGAGCGTCGAGTGGGCGCGCACGTTCGGGCTGGTCGATTCCAGCCATCGCGTGCACCGACTGCAACGGGCCGACGCGGCCGGCCTGGCCGGCCGCGCCTGCCCGGACGGATCGGTGGACGGGCTGCGGCTGCTCACCGATCTGATCAGCTGGCTCTTCGTGATGGATGACGCCTGCGACGAGGACGGCCTCGGCGCCGACCCGGTCCGACTGGGGCCGGCGATCAGCACCCTGCTGGACGTGCTGGACCACTGCGGCGACCCGGACGTCATACCACCCGCCGTGGGGCCGCTGGGTGACGCGTTGCACGACCTGTGCCGACGGGCCCGGCTCAACGATCACGCGCCACTGCTGCTGCGGTTCGTCAGCCAGATGCGGGAGTACCTGCTGGCGCTGCTCTGGGAGGCTGCCAACCGGGAGCGTCGGCGCGTGCCCGAGGTGGCGGAGTACGTCCAACTGCGCCGGCACATCGGCGGCGTGCACCCCTGCCTCACCCTCACCGACCTGGCGTCGGCGCAGCCACCAGGATCGACCCAACGCGCCGATCCGGCGCTGGTCGCCCTGGATCTGCTGGCGGTGGACCTGGTCTGCTGGTGCAACGACCTCTTCTCCTACAGCAAGGAGAGCCAGGCGGATCCGGACGCGCACAACCTGGTGACGGTGATCGCCCAGGACAGCGGTGCGGACGAGGCCGCTGCGCTGCAGGCTGCGGCGAACCGGTTCAACCAGGGGCTGGCGACGTACCTGGATGCGGAGGAAGCGCTACTGTCCGCCGGGGACGACGGGATCCGGAACGCGCTGGCCGCCCGGCGCAACTGGGTCCGGGCCACCTACGACTGGTCACTCACCGCTGCCCGGTACGCCTGATCCGACCGCACCAGCTGGTGGAATGGGACGGCCAGACGATCACCAGGGCTAGCCGATGCACGGTGCCAGGCAATACTCTTCGGTAACCATCATGACGTGACGACCGTCACGCCACCACCCCCGAAGGCGGCTACAGCGATGGCTCTCGATGTACCGTACCGTTCCATCCCGGACATGTTCCTCAAGCGTGTGGCGGCCACCCCCGACCGGAATGCGTTTGCGTCCCCGAACCCCGACGACTCGGGACCCGTCTGGCTGACCTGGGACCAGGTCGGCCAGCGCGCCAAGGCGGTCGCCGCCGGCCTGCACGGCCTGGGCGTCGGCCAGGAGGATCCGGTAGCGATCCTCGCCAACACCCGGCTGGACTGGGTGGTCGCCGACCTCGGCATCATGTGCGCCGGCGGAGCGACCACCACCGTCTACCCGACCACCGAACCGGCGGACGCGACGTTCATCATCGCCGACTCCGGGTCGAAGGTGTTGTTCGCGGAGAACCCGGCCCAGGCGGCGAAGATCGCCGGCGCCACCCTGCCCGCGCTGACCCACGTGGTGCTCCTCGACGGTGCCGCCGACCCCAGCGCGGCGATTCCGCAACTGACGCTCGCCGAACTGGAGGAGCGGGGCACCAGCGCGCTGGCCGCCGAGCCGGATCTGATCGACATGCTCGTGGCCGGCATCGGCCCGGACCACCTGGCCACGCTGATCTACACCTCCGGCACCACGGGCCGACCCAAGGGCGTCGAGTTGCTGCACGGCGGCTGGTGCTGGGAGGCCGTGGCGCAGGCGGAGGTCGGGCTGCTGCGTGACGACGACCTGCAGTACCTGTGGCTGCCGCTGGCCCACTCGTTCGGCAAGACGCTGCTCTGCGGCGCCATCCACGTCGGGCTGCCGACCTACGTCGACGGGCGGGTGGAGAAGCTGGTCGACCTGCTGTCGGTGATTCGTCCGACGCTGATGTGCGGTGCCCCCCGCGTGTTCGAGAAGGTCTACAACCGGGCGGTGACCACCGCGCAGAGTGGCGGCGGCGCGAAGGCGAAGATCTTCGCCTGGGCCGTTGGCGTCGGCAAGGAGAAGGTGACCCTGGAGCAGGCGGGCAAGCCGGTGCCGGCGGGGCTGAAGCTGCGCTACGGGCTGGCCGAGAAACTGGTGTTCAGCAAGCTCCAGGCCCGCCTGGGCGGCCGGATGCGGGTGCTGGTGTCCGGCGCCGCGCCCCTCAGCCCGGAGATCGCCACCTTCTTCGCCGCGGCGAACCTGCCGATCTCCGAGGGCTACGGCCTGACCGAGACCAGCGCCGGCAACTTCGTCAACCCGCCGTCGGGGCTCCAGATCGGCACGGTGGGCCAGGCGATGGGTGACCTGGAGTGCCGGATCGACAGCGACGGGGAGATCCTGGTGCGTGGTCGGCCGGTGATGCGCGGCTACCACAACCTGCCGGAGGAGACCGCCGCCTCGTTCACCGAGGACGGCTTCTTCCGTACCGGCGACATCGGCACCCTCGACGAGCGGGGCTACCTGCGGATCACGGACCGCAAGAAGGACCTGGTCAAGACCTCGGGCGGCAAGTACATCGCACCGTCGCACATCGAGGGGATGTTCAAGGCCATCTGCCCGTACACCTCGCAGGCGGTCGTCGTCGGGCAGGCTCGCAACTTCTGCACGATGCTGGTCACGCTGGACCCGGACGCGATCCAGGGCTGGGTCGCCGGCGGCCCGTTGGAGGGGCGCAGCTACACCGAGATCGTCGCCTCGCCGGAGGCCCAGACGATGGTCGAGGGATACGTCGCCCAGCTCAATGCGCAGCTCAACCGCTGGGAGACGATCAAGAAGGTGGCCATCCTGCCACGCGACCTGACGATCGAGGATGGCGAGATCACCCCGTCGTTGAAGATCAAGCGGCGTGGTGTGGAGAGCAACTTCGCCGCCCAGATCGACAAGATGTACGCCGGCACCCTCGCCGAGCTCTGATTCCACCGAGGGTCCCGTGCCCGGCTCCCCCCGGGCACGGGGCCGTCACAGGTGGCGGCCCCGCCACCTCGTCTGTTCCTCCTCCACGGCGAGCTGCTCCGCCAGCGCCACCTCACGGACCCCCCGCCGACGCCGGGAGTCGACGATCGTCTGCGCCCCCACGGCCAGCCAGGTGGCCACGGCCAGCATGGTCAACGCAAACATCTCCGGCAGCGAACCGGCCACCGGCACCAGCGCGAGCAGCAGCAGGATCCCGCCGATCGTGGGCCAGCGGGGGGCGGCGAGCATCAGCCGGCCGAGCACGATGAGCGCAAGCAGGTAGAGCGCGACCCCACCGTAGAGCGCCAGCAGGTCGAAGCTCGGCAGCGGAATGCCCCAGCTCGGTGTGCTCAGATCGGCGCCCTCGTGGATCAGCCCCTTGAGTCCGAGCGCGAACAGGATGACGCCGGCGATGACCGGCAGGTGCAGGTAGCTGTAGGCGTTCCGAGCCAGGGTCGCGCGGGCGACCGGGTCGCGAGTCCGGTGCAGGGTCTGTTCCATGCCGAGCGCCAGGGTGTCGAAGTACGCCCACCACAGCGCCGCTGCCACCGCGATGCCGAGCACCGCGGCGATGAGCACCGGCCAGGTCAGCGGCAGAACGGCGGCGCCGCCGGGAGCGAGCCCGAGCGCGATGATGGCCTCGCCGAGGGCGACCAGGACGATCTGACCGTGCCGCTCCGCCCAGTGCCCGGCGGAGAGCACCGTCCACCCGGTGCCACGCAGCGCCAGCCCGGCCCCGTACTCCACGGCCAGGGCCGCGAGCCAGAACACCAGCCGGGCCACCATCTCGGCCGTTCCGTCGAAGAGCCGTTGTGGCAGCAGCGCGGCGGTGACGATGAGCGACGTGGCCAGCAGCGGCGGCAGGGCGAGCCGCAGCCAGCGTTGACGCACATCCCGGTTCCGGCGGCCCAGCCAAATGAAGATCGACGTCTCGCTCACCCGGACCAGAAAGTAGCCGGCCGCGAAGACCAGCGGGCCGGGCAGCCCGCCGGGGCGGTCGACGAACGCCTTCGGCAGGCTCAGCGCCAGCACGAAGGCGGCGGCCATGGTGGCGAAGCCGACCAGCGGGACGATGCCCTGGTCGGCACGGATCAGGTTGCCCAGCACGGCGAAACCTGTCCAGCACCACCAGAGCAGCGCCAGCACCACCAGGCACTGGACCAGACCACGGACGGTCGGATTGCCGGCGGCGGCCGTGGTGACGTTCAGGAAGGCGAAGACGAAGATCAGGTCGTAGAAGAGTTCGAGGCGGGTCGCCCGGGAGCCCGGCGCGCTCCGCTGGACCCCGCGCACCCACGCACCCTCGCCCACCAGCAGATTGTGGCAGTCACGAGCGGGTCGAAGACTCGTTCCCGGCAGACCGGCGGACGGCGGCGATGCCCGCTCACCCGGCCTCGGTGGTCCGCGACGAGCGCGGACCGGTTCGGAAACCTGGCCGGGCTGGGTCCGGTCGGTCGCGAACCCGGCGGCTCAGGCGATGACGGCCGGCTCCCGCCAGCGCTGCCGGTCGGTGCGGTCCAGGTCGTAGCGGACCGCCGCGATCCGCCCGACGGCCTCCACGAGGTCTGCGGCGGGCAGGGTGAACGGCAGCCGCAGGAAGCGCTCCAGGGTGCCGTCCAGGCCGAACCGGGGGCCGGGTGCCAGTCGTACGCCGACCTCCTCGGCGGCCCGGGCCAGTGCGCTGGAGACCGGGCCGTCCAACTCGGCCCAGAGCGTCACGCCACCCCGTGGCACGGTGACCCGCCAGTCCGGCAGCCGGTGCGCCAGGGCGCCGAGCAGGGCGTCGCGCTGGGCGGCCAACTGGACGCGGCGGTCGGCGACGATGGCGTCGGCATCGGCGAGCAGGTGCACCGCGACCAGTTGGTCCAGCACCGGGCTGGCCATGTCCACCCCGACCCGGACGGCGGCCAGTCGCTGCACCTGTGGCGCGGAGGCACGCACCCAGCCGATCCGCAGGCCACCCCAGTACGGCTTGCTCATCCCACCGATGGTGATCACCCGGGAGTGCCGGTCGAAGGTGGCCGTCGGCGGGGGTAGTTCGGTGCCGTCCAGCGGAAGGTCCACGAAGGACTCGTCGATGACCAGGTCGGTGCCGACAGCGTGGGCGGCGGCCACCACCCGCTCCCGCAGTGACGCCGGCATCAGGTGCCCGGTCGGGTTCTGGAACTCCGGGATCAGGTAGGCCAGCTTGGGCCGGGTCTGCCGGAGGCTGCCCAGCAGCAGGTCGGACTCCCAGCCACCGGCGTCGGCGGCCAGGCCGTGGGTGGTGATCCGGGCCCGCCGGCCGGCCAGCGCGGCGAGCGCGTTGGGGTAGGTCGGGGACTCGACCAGCACACTGCCGCCGGGGGCCAGGGCGAGTCGCAACACCAGGTCGAGTGCGTGCTGGGTGCCGCTGGTGACCATGATCTGGTCGGCCGAGGTGGGCAGACCCCGGGCGGTGTAGCCGTCGGCCACCGCCTCGCGCAGCTCGATGATGCCGGTGGGGTGGTAGCCGGCACCGCCCAGATAGCGGGGCAGGTCCTCGGCGGCGGCCCGGGCGGCCGCCAGTAGTTGCGGCGGGGCGGCCAGCGCCGCGACACCGAGGTCGATCATCTCCCTGTCGTCCAGCGGGGTCCAGAGGCCGGTGCTGGCCACCCGGTGGTTACCGGGCAGCATGGTCCAGCTCCCGGCACCACGACGGCTGGCCAGGTGCCCCGTCTCGCGCAACTGCCGGTACGCGGCGGTGACCGTGGTGCGGCTGATCCGCAGCGCCTCTGCCAGCTCCCGTTCGGCCGGCAGGCGGACACCCAGCGGTAGCCGGCCGTCGGCGAGCAACCCGCGCACCGTGCCGGCCAGGGCGGCGTAGTCGGGGCTGCGCCGACGGCCCGGCAGGGCGTGCCACTGCCCGAGTAGTCGGGCCAATTGGACGCCCCGTAGCTCACCCGTCATGGCCACTCCTCCGATATTGGCCTCTCCCTCCGGGAGGATTGGCACCTAGGGTGGCATGCATGGCACTGATTGGCAATCTTCGGCACCGGCCGGTGCGACGGCTGGCCCAGCTCTACGTCGGGCTGGTCCTCTACGGGGTCAGCATGGCCCTGATGATTCGCTCCGGCCTGGGCCTCGACCCGTGGGACGTGTTCCACCAGGGGTTGTCGAAGCTGACCGGGCTCTCCTTCGGCACGGTCACCATCGCGGTCGGCGCGCTGGTGTTGCTGCTCTGGATCCCACTACGGCAGCGGCCCGGTCTCGGCACGGTCAGCAACGTGGTCGTGATCGGCCTGGTGGTGGACGCCACACTGGCCCTGATGCCGTCCGGCGGCCCGCTCGGCCTGCGGATCGTGCTGCTGGCTACCGGGATCGTCGCCAACGGGGCCGCCACGGGCATGTATCTCGGCGCTCGGCTGGGCCCGGGCCCACGCGACGGCCTGATGACCGGCTTCGTGGCCCGCCGGCCCGGCTTGTCCGTCCGGCTGGTGCGCACGGTCATCGAGGTCACCGTGCTGGCGCTGGGCTGGCTGCTTGGCGGCAAGGTCGGTCTGGGGACCGTCGCGTACGCGCTGGCAATCGGTCCACTGGCCCAGCTCTTCATCCCGCTGTTCGCGGTGCCCGAACCGGACACCGCCGCACCCGCGCCGACGACTGTCGCGCCGGCCACGCCGGCCGTCTGAGCCCTCACCGACCGTCCGCGAACCGGCACGCCGTGGTCGTGCAACGTGCCGGATGGAGGGTGGGTGTTCCCTTCCGCGACGCGCGCCGTCATCATCTCTGCATGGGGGAGAATGGTTGGCGTTGGTCGGACGCCTGGATCTTCGTGTCGCTGGTCATCGCGAGCGGGGCCGGGCGACACCATCGGTCGGCGACGAGCCGACGGCCGGAGGGTGTCCGCCTGACCGATGTGCTCTCCACAGCCGACCATCTCAACCACGCGATCCCGCAGCGGCACGAGGTGGAGGCCGCAGTCCAGCGGCTTGTCGGCGCCGGGTTGGTCAGCGTCGCCGACGGCTGGTTTCGGATCACCGCCGAGGGTGAGCAGCTCTGGCGTACCCGCCCGCGCGCGGGTGTGGCGACCATGGTGGACACCGTGCAGGGTGTGCTGACCCGCCGGCACGCCCCCGGAAGCGCCGACTGGAGCCTGGACGAGGCCGACCACGCGGCGGCCGTTCAGGAATACGCGGTCCGCTCGATCCCTACGCCCCGCCGGTCACCGGAGGGGCAGTCGGGCGGGCACTGACCGGCTCAGCGCACCGCGTGGCCGCTGTGGCGCAGCGCGTCCTTGACCTCGGCCACGGTCAGCTCGCCGAAGTGGAAGACACTGGCGGCGAGGACGGCGTCCGCGCCAGCCCCGATGGCGGGCGGAAAGTGGGCCACCTCGCCGGCGCCCCCGCTGGCCACCACCGGCACGTCCACGACCGCTCGCACCGCGGCGATCAGCTCCAGGTCGAAGCCCGCCTTGGTGCCGTCGGCGTCCATGGAGTTGAGCAGAAGCTCCCCCGCGCCCAGCTCGGCGCCCCGGTGCGCCCACTGCACCGCGTCGATCCCGGTGCCGCGCCGACCGCCATGCGTGGTGACCTCGAAGCCACTGGGCGTGCCGCCGCCCGGTGCCCGGCGCACGTCGAGGGAGAGCACGAGCACCTGCCGGCCGAACCGGTCGGCGATCTCGGCGATCAGCTCCGGCCGGGCGATGGCGGCGGTGTTCACGCCGACCTTGTCCGCCCCGGCGCGCAGCAGCGTGTCCACGTCGGCGACCTGCCGGACCCCGCCGCCGACGGTCAACGGGATGAACACCGACTCGGCGGTGCGGCGTACCACGTCGAGCATGGTGCCCCGGTCGCTCGAGGACGCGGTGACGTCGAGGAAGGTCAGCTCGTCCGCGCCGGCCCGGTCGTACGCGGCGGCCAACTCCACCGGGTCACCGGCGTCGCGCAGGTCGAGGAAGTTGACCCCCTTGACCACCCGCCCGGCGTCCACGTCCAGACAGGGGATCACGCGTACCGCCACCGACATGCCGTCAGCCTATCCCTCCGTGCGGCGACGGTGGCCGACCCGTCGGGCCGGCCACCGTCGGTGCTGTTGCCGTGCTCAGACGCGGACGAGCATCTTGCCGAGGTTGTCGCCGCGCAGCAGGCCGAGGAACGCGGCCGGGGCGTTCTCGATGCCGTCCACGATCGTCTCGTCGTAGGACAGCGTGCCCTCGCGGAGCCAGCCCGCGACGTCGCGGACGAACGCCGCACGCACGTCGTTGTGGTCGTTGACCAGGAAGCCGCGCAGGGTGAGCCGCTTGCCGATGACCAGCGCCAGGTTGCGCGGCGCGGCCGACGGCTCGGTGGCGTTGTACTGCGAGATCATGCCGCAGATCGCGGCCCGACCGTGCAGGTTCATGGCCGAGATGGCCGCCTCCAGGTGGTCACCGCCGACGTTGTCGAAGTAGACGTCGACGCCGTCCGGGGCGGCCGCCCGCAGCGATTCGCGGACCGTCCCGTCGTGGTAGTCGAAGGCGGCGTCGAAGCCCAGCGCCCGCAGCCGCTCGACCTTGGCCGGCGAGCCGGCGCTGCCGACCACCCGGCCGGCGCCCTTGAGCTTGGCGATCTGACCGACGAGGCTGCCCACCGAGCCGGCCGCGGCGGAGACGAAGACCGTCTCGCCGGGCTTCATCGCGGCCACCTCCAACAGGCCGGCGTACGCGGTCAGGCCGGGCATGCCCAGCACGCTGAGGTATGCGCTGACCGGGGCGAGGCTCGGGTCGACCTTACGGGCGGCGGTGGCGTCGAGCAGCGCGTACTCGCGCCAGCCCAGCCCGTGCAGGACGGTGGTCCCGACGGCGACGTCCGCCGCCTCGCTGGCCACCACCTCGCCGATCGCGGCACCGTCGAGCGGCGCGTCGAGCGCGAACGGTGGCACGTACGACTTGACGTCGTTCATCCGTCCGCGCATGTACGGGTCGACGGACATGTACTGGTTGCGGACCACGATCTGGCCGGGTCCGGGCGCCGGGACGTCGGTGTCGACGAGCCGGAAGGTGTCTTCGGTGGGCCAGCCCTGCGGGCGGCTGGCCAGGTGGATCTCGCGGTTGCTGGTCACGGGGTGGTGGTCCTCTCGTCCGCGGTGGGGGGTCTCGGTCCGCGACGTCACGCGGCCGAGGTCTCCCGGACGGTCAGCGTGACGTCGATGTTGCCGCGGGTCGCGTTCGAGTACGGGCAGACCTGGTGGGCCTGCTCGACGATCTGCTCGGCGGTCTCGCGGGAGACGGCGGGCAGGTCGACGACGAGCTGCACGGTGAGCCCGAAGCCACCATTGCCGTTCGGGCCGATGCCGACCTCGGCGGCGACGACGGAGCCGGTCACGTCGGCCTTGGCCCGGCGGGCCACCAGCCGCAGGGCGCTGTGGAAGCAGGCCGCGTAGCCGGCGGCGAAGAGCTGCTCGGGGTTGGCCGCGCCACCGGCGCCACCCATCTCCTTCGGCACGGCCAGGTCGAGCGCGAGGGTGCCGTCGGAGGTCTCGACGTGGCCGTCGCGGCCGTCGCCGCTGGCGGTCGCGGAAGCGGTGTAGATAACCTGCATGATGGTCACTGCTCCTTCTGTCGGTGGATGGTTTCGGTGACCCGGGTGAGGGTGTCGCGCAGCGCGACAAGCTCACTGATGCCCAGCCCGGTGGCCTGCGCGATCCGCAGCGGGACGTCGCAGAGCTGCTCGCGCAGCGCCCGACCCTGCTCGGTGAGGCCCACCTCGACCCGCCGCTCGTCGCGCGCCGACCGCCGCCGCACCACCAGACCCGCCGTCTCCAGCCGCTTGAGCAGCGGGGAGAGCGTGCCGGAGTCGAGCCGCAGCTCGCCGCCCAGCTCGGAGACCGTGGGTGCGTCGTCGGGGCGCTCCCAGAGCACCAGCAGCGCCAGGTACTGCGGGTAGGTCAGCCCGACCTCGTCGAGGATCGGCCGGTAGACGTCGGTCAGGGCGCGCGACGCGGCGTAGAGCGCGAAGCACACCTGCCGGCGCAACAGCAGATCATCAGTCACCGCTGAACCGTAGCCCACAATTAGATTGCGCACAACCGATCGGCCTGCGAGCCGGCCATGACGACGGTCACCGCCGGGCCGACCTCAGCGATCGCCGAGGTACGCTTCCACCTCCACCTCGACCAGGTGCTCCGGGTCCAACAGACCGGCCACCACCACCAGCGTCGCCGCCGGCCGGACCGCGCCGAAGACCGCGTTGTGCGCCCGGCCCACCTCGTCGGCGTGCAGCCGGTCGGTCACGTACATCCTGGTCCGGACCACGTCGGCCGGCTCCACACCCACCTCGGCGAGCGCGGCCAGCGCGATCCGCAGCGCCTGCGCGGTCTGCGCGGCGGCATCACCGACGTGCACCACCCGCCCGTCCACCGTGGCCGTGCAGCCGGCCGTCCAGGCCCGATCGCCGGCCCGAACCACCCGGGAGTACCCGTACCGCTGTTCCCACGGACCGCCCGAGCCGAGCCGGGTGGTCGTCACGCCTCAGCCAACGTCCGCAGCGCCTCGGCCACCGTGAAGGCACCCGCGTAGAGGGCCTTACCGGCGATCACGCCCTCCACCCCGACCGACTCCAGGGTGGCCAACGCCCGCAGATCGTCCAACGTGGACACCCCACCGGAGGCGATCACCGGCCGGTCGGTACGGGCGCACACCTCGCGCAGCAGGTCCATGTTCGGCCCGCGCATCGTGCCGTCCTTGGTGATGTCGGTGACCACGTACCGGCTCGCGCCCGCCTTGTCCAGCCGCTCCAGCACCTCGTACAGGTCACCGCCGTCGCGGGTCCAGCCCCGCGCCGAGAGGGTGTGACCACGCACGTCCAGCCCGATGGCGACCCGGTCGCCGTACTCCTCGACCACCCGGTCACACCAGACCGGGTCCTCCAGGGCCGCGGTACCGATGTTCACCCGGGCCGCCCCGGTGCCCAACGCCGCGCGCAGGGACTCGTCGTCGCGGATGCCGCCGGAGAGCTCCACCTTCACGTCCAGTTGACGCACCACCTCGGCGAGCAGGTGCGCGTTGGTGCCCCGACCGAAGGCCGCGTCCAGGTCGACCAGGTGGATCCACTCGGCACCGTCCTGCTGCCAGGCCAGCGCGGCGTCCAACGGGTCGCCGTAGATGCTCTCGCTTCCGACGGCGCCCTGCACGAGGCGGACGGCCCGGCCGTCGGCGACATCCACGGCGGGTAACAGGGTGAGGCTCAAGGTCTTCTCCTCGATCAGGTACGACGGTCCAGGGCGATCACGACGATCGCCGGCAGTACAAGCAGCAACAGCACGATCAGCGCGACACGCAACGCCAGGTTGTCGACGAACGTCCAGATCAGCAGCAGCGCCGCACCGGTGAACAGCACGATCGTGGCCCGCTCACCCCGAGTGTGCCGGGCCAGCCGTCCGGAGCGGCCCCGCCGCACCCGCGGCGTCAACCGGCGGACCACCGCGCGACGACGCTGACGGCGGGCCACCTGACGCTGCCGGACCGCCCGCTCCCGGGCCTGTTCCGCCTCACGCTCCGCCCGCCGGCGGGCCGTTCCCGGCTCACCGCGACACCCCTCGGCAGGGCACCGGGCAACGACGCTCAGCCACCGCTGGGCAGCGTGGCGAGCCAGTTGCGCAGCAACGCGGCGCCGGTGTCGGCGGACTTCTCCGGGTGGAACTGGGCCGCCGAGAGCGGCCCGCGCTCCACCGCGGCGACGAAATCCGTGTCGTGGTGGGCGGTGGTCACCGTAGCACCGGCAGCGGCCAGCGCCGCCGGGTCGCCCATCGCGTACGAGTGGACGAAGTAGAACCGGCTCTGCTCCGGCAGCCCCGAGAAGAGCACCGACTCCCGAGGTGCGCGGACCGTGTTCCAGCCCATGTGCGGCAACCGGCTGGCGGCCAGCCGGGTCACCCCGCCGGGCAGCAGGCCGAGCCCCTTGGTCACCACACCGTGCTCGTCGCCGTGCTCGAAGAGCACCTGCATGCCCACACAGATGCCGAGCACCGGCCGACCGGCAGCCACCCGCTCGGCGATCACCGGGCCGGCGCCGAGCGCCTCGATCCCCGCCATGCACGCGGCGTACGCACCCACCCCCGGCACCACCAGACCGTCGGCGGCGGCCGCGACGGCCAGATCATCGGTGACCCGCACGTCCGCGCCGGCGGCGGCCAGCGCCCGCTCCGCCGAGCGCAGGTTTCCCGAGCCGTAGTCGAGCACCACCACGTCGCTCATGTCGTCACCCCGATCACCCGTTCTCCGGCAGCAGCCGCAGAACCCCGGCGACCGTGGCGAGCACCGCGAGCGCCGCGGTGACCAGCACGGCGGCCTTCGGCGCGCCCTGCCGGTAGAGCGACCAGGTGCCACCCACCAGCACCCCGGCCAGGATCAGCAACAACGTCGGCAACGCGGCACCCATCAGAGCCACCTTCCATTCGCGGCTGCGGGGCTCCGCTGCGCTGCACTCCTCGCGCTCATCAGAGCGCGCCCTTCGTGCTCGGGATCGCCCCAGCGGAACGCGGGTCGATCGCGGTGGCCTCGCGCAACGCCCGGGAGACCGCCTTGAACTGCGCCTCCACCACGTGGTGCGCGTCCGGGTGACCGCCCGGCCGGGCCGCCCGCAGCACGTCGACGTGCAGCGTGACCCGGGCCGCCTGACCGAAGGTCTCCCAGATGTGCCGGGTCATGCTGGTCGCGTACACCGGCCCGATGTACGGGGCCAGCACCGGCTCGTCGTGCACCACGTACGGCCGGCCGGAGAGGTCCACCGCGGCCCGGACCAGCACCTCGTCCATCGGCACGGTCGCCGAGCCGTACCGCCGGATGCCGGCCTTGTCGCCCAGCGCCTGGTCGAACGCCGCGCCCAGGGCGAGCGCGGTGTCCTCGATCGTGTGGTGCGCGTCGATCTCCAGGTCACCCACGGTGCGCACGGTCAGGTCGAAGCCGCCGTGCCGGGCGATCTGGTGCAGCATGTGGTCGTAGAAGCCGACGCCGGTGCTGATCTCGGCGGTGCCGGTGCCGTCGAGGTCGATCTCGACGAGAACCTTGGTCTCCTTGGTGATCCGCTCCACGCGGGCGGTCCGGCTCATTGCTGTGCAACCTTTCGTTCGCGACTGCGGGGCTCGCAACACCGGCTCACTCCTCGCACTGACCGGACCCTCCGGGTCGCGACTGCGGGGCTCACAGGCTCACTCCTAGCGCTCCCACTACACAGTCTCCATTGCCGCGAGGAAGGCGTCGGTCTCGGCGGCGGTGCCGGCGGTCACGCGCAGCCAGCCGGGCAGGCCGACGTCGCGAACCAGCACCCCCTGTGCCAGCAGAGCGTTCCAGACGGTGGTCTGGTCGCCGCCCACCTCGAAGAGCACGAAGTTGGCGTCGCTGTCGGCGACCCGCAACCCGCGCTCGCGAAGCGTCGACACGATCCGGTCCCGCTGCGCCATGATCGCGCTCACCGTGCCGAGGAGGGCATCGCGGTGGGTCACCGCCGCGCGAGCGGCGGCCTGGGTCAGCGCGGAGAGATGATACGGCAGTCGGACGAGCTGCACCGCCTGCACCACCGCCGGGTCGGCGGCCAGGTAACCCAGCCGCCCGCCGGCGAAGCCGAACGCCTTGCTCATCGTCCGGGTGACCACCAGCCGCGGGTGGCCGGGCAACACCGCGAGGGCGCTCACCGTCCCGGGTCGGGCGAACTCGGCGTACGCCTCGTCGACGACCACCATGCCGGGCGCGGCGTCGAGCACCGCGGCGATGACCGCCGGGTCCAGTGCCGTGCCGGTGGGGTTGTTCGGGGAGCAGAGGAAGACCACGTCGGGCCGGTGCTCGCGGACCTGGGCGACCGCCTCCTCGACGGTCAACCCGAAGTCGACGCCGCGCTGGGCGGGCACCCACCGGGTGCCGGTGCCGAGGGCCAGCAGCGGGTGCATCGAGTACGCCGGCACGAAGCCGAGCGCGCTGCGCCCCGGCCCGCCGAACGCCTGGAGCAGCTGCTGTTGGATCTCGTTGGAGCCGTTGGCCGCCCACACCTGCTCGACAGTCAACCCGTGCCCGAGATATTCGGCCAGGTCGGCGCGGAGCGCCACCGCGTCCCGGTCCGGGTAGCGGTTCAGCTCACGCAGCTCGGCCGCGAGCGCCTTGCCGATCGCCTCGACCACCGGCTCCGGCACCGGGTGGGAATTCTCGTTGGTGTTGAGCCGCACCGGCACGTCCAACTGCGGCGCCCCGTACGGCGACAGCCCCCGCAGGTCGGCACGGATCGGCAGATCGTCCAGGTCGCTCACGCCGGCCCTCCCGGAAAGCGGGCCTGGACGGCCTGACCGTGCGCGGGCAGGTCCTCCACGTTGGCCAGGGTGACCACGTGCGGGGCCACGTCGCGCAGCGCGGCCTCCGTGTACTCGATCAGGTGCACGCCGCGCAGGAAGGACTGCACGGACAGGCCGGAGGAGTGCCGGGCGCAGCCGCCGGTGGGCAGCACGTGGTTGGACCCGGCGCAGTAGTCACCGAGCGACACCGGCGACCAGGCGCCCACGAAGATCGCCCCGGCGTTGCGGACCCGCAGAGCCCACTCCCGGGCGTCGACCGTCTGGATCTCCAGGTGCTCGGCCGCGTACGCGTCGACCACCCGCAACCCCGCCTCAAGATCGTCGACCAGGACCACGCCGCTCTGCTCGCCGGTCAGCGCCGTGGTCACCCGCTCGGTGTGCTTGGTCGCCGGCACCTGCCGAGCCAGCTCCCGCTCGACCGACTCGACCAGCGCCAGCGACGGGGTGACCAGCACGCTCGCGGCGAGCGGGTCGTGCTCGGCCTGACTGATCAGGTCGGCGGCGACGTGCGCCGGATCGGCCGTGTCGTCGGCGAGGATGGCGATCTCGGTCGGCCCGGCCTCGGCGTCGATGCCGACCACGCCGCGCAGCAGCCGCTTGGCGGCGGTCACCCAGATGTTGCCGGGGCCGGTGATCAGGTCGACGGGGTCGCACCGCAGCTCGCCCGCCGGGTCGACCGCCGCGCCGTAGGCCAGCATCGCCACCGCCTGGGCTCCACCCACGGCGTACACCTCGTCGACGCCGAGCAGCGCGCACGCGGCGAGCACCCGCGGGTCGGGCAGGCCGCCGTTGTCCTTCTGCGGTGGGCTGACCACCACCAGCGACCGCACCCCGGCCGCCTGGGCGGGAACCACGTTCATCACCACGGTCGACGGGTACATCGCCAGGCCGCCGGGCACGTAGAGACCGACCCGGTCGACCGGCAACCACCGCTCGGTGACCGTGCCGCCGGGCACCACCTGCGTGGTGTGGTCGGTGCGACGCTGGTCGTCGTGCACCCGACGGGCCCGGGTGATCGACTCCAGGAGCGCGGCGCGCACATTCGGGTCGAGCACCCCCTCGGCCTCGGCGATCGCCTCGACCGGCACCCGTAACACCTCCGGGGAGATACCGTCGAACCGCTCGCTGGCCTCCCGGATCGCCGGGTACCCATGCTCGCGGACCGCCTCCACCAGAGGCCGGATCCGCTCGACGGCCACCGAGACGTCGAGCTGGGCACGGGGCAGCAGGCGGCGCGGGTCACCCAGACCGTTGCGCAGGTCGATCCGATTCAGCACCCTTACGAGTCTAGGCGGCCGGCCCGAGTCCACCCGAGCCGCCCGTCCGCCGCCACGGTGAGCCGGGCCACGCCCACCGGGGCGAGATTGGTTAGGCTCGACCATGTGACCGCACGGCTGCCGGTGTTCCCGCTCGCAACAGTGCTCTTCCCCGGGTTGGTGCTGCCGCTGCACATCTTCGAGGAGCGCTACCGGGCGCTGGTCCGACACCTGGTCGACCTGCCCGAGGGCGCTCCGCGTGAGTTCGGCGTGGTGGCCATCCAGTCCGGCTGGGAGGTCGCGTCCGCCGGTCCCGGCGCCCGTGCGACGCCGAGCGTGGGCGAGGTCACCCTGCACGAGGTGGGCTGCACCGCCGAGCTTCGCCAGGTGACCGAGCTGGCCGATGGTGGCTTCGACATCGTCACGGTCGGCCGGCGCCGTTTCCGGATCGCCGATGTCGACGACAGCGCCACGCCCTACCTGACCGCCGAGGTCGAGTGGCTGCCCGAGCCAACCGGGCCGGACGAGGTGGCCGAGCTGCTGGCCGCCCGGGTGATCGCGGTGTTCCGGCAATACCTCGGCCTGATCCGGTCCGACCCGGAGGAGCTCTCCGAGCAACTACCGGAGGACCCGACCGTGCTCTCCCACCTGGTGGCGGCGACCGCGGCGCTCACCGTCGACGACCGACAGCGGCTGCTGGCGATCGACGACACCGCCTCCCGGCTCCGCGCCGAGCTGCGGCTGCTCAACCGCGAGGCGGCTCTGCTGCGTCAGGTGCGGGCGGTTCCGGTGCCGCTGGCGGAGCTGGCGTCTCCGCCGACACCCAACTGAAGCCCGGCGGGTCGGGCTCCGGGCGCAGCCCTGGCCACCGCGACCAGCCGGCCAGCAGGGTGTACATGATCGCGGCGCCGAACGCCGGGAGCAGCAGGTTGCCGTGCGGCACCGGCAGCACGCCGAGCAGCCAGTCGACCCCACCGGCCCGCAGGTCGGCGGGTTTGGTGAAGGCCTGCCCGGCCGGGGCGGTGGCCAGCAGCCGGTCGAAGGTGGCCAGACCGACCCGCCGTCCCACCTGCCAGGCCACCGGCGCGGCGACCAACGCGCCGAGCACCACGGCGAGCAGCCCGACAGGGCCGCGCCGCCGACGCAGCACGAACCACAGGGCGAGCGCCGCGAGCAGCCCGAAGGCGAGCCCGAGCAGGCTGAACCACCCGTCCGCGGCGATCGGCTGCTCCGGCTGCGGGTCGGCGTAGATCGCCCCCTCGGCGGTCTTGAGCACCGGCGTGTCCGGCGCGAGCACGGCCCAGAGCAGCCCGAACGGCACACCCAGCACGGCCAGCGCGAGCACCGCTCCCAGCACCGCCACCACGGCGCGCAGCGGGCGCCGCGGCTCGTCGAAGGTCAACTCCAGCGAGCTCTGGTACGCCGTCGAGGGTGCGGCATCCGGCGAGTCGAGGTAGGCCGGCGGGCCAGCGTACGCCGACGGGCCAGCGTAGGCCGGCGGCTGGGCAGAGGGCTGCGTCTCCGGCGGTGTCGCCCCCGACTGGGCGGGCGGAGCGGCCCGGTCGGGATCGTCGACGGGCCGCTCAGGGTCGGGGTTGTCCGGGCTCACCCGATGATCCTCTCAGGCCCGGTGCGAGGGCGGGGCTCCGGTGGCGGCAGACCAGCTCACCGGGCGAACGGCTCCACCATCATGGCCGCCGCACGCAGCCACGCCTGCCGGGTCTCCGGCTGGAGTTGGTGGTATTCGATCGACGACCCGGTCTCCAGCGCCGGGTCGTACGGCACCACTGCCACTCCACGGGTACGGGTGGCGAAGTGCCGCTCCAGGTCGTCCTGCAAGGCCGAGCGGCCCGGGGTCGGGCAGGAGATGAGGGTGATCGCATTGTCCGCCAACTCGCCCATGCCCTCCTCGTGCAGCAGGTCGAGCATCCAGTCCGCACTGAACGCCGCGTCCTCACGGGGCACGGTGGTCACCACCAGCTGGTCGGCGGCCTGCATCACCGTGCGCCAGTTGGGGCTCTCCACGTTGTTGCCGGTGTCCACGCAGACCACGTCGTGGGTGCGCCGCAGCAGCTCCAGCACACGCCGGACGGTGAACTGGTCCAGTCGCTGGGCGAAGCGCGGGCTCTCCTCGCCGGCCAGCACGTCGTACGAGCCGTCGGAGGCGTGCCGCAGGTAGTCGTCCAGCCGATCCAGCAGGGTCGCGTCCTCGAGGATCTCGATCTGGGCCAGGTCGGTGATCAGGTGTCGGATCGTCCGGGCGTGCCGGGCGCTGCCCGCACGCAGCCCGAGGGTGCCGCGCAGCTCGTTGTCGTCCCAGGCCAGCACGCCCTGCCCGCGCACGCTGCCGACCGTGGCCGCGGCGAGCACGGTGGCGGTGGTCTTGTGCACCCCGCCCTTGGGGTTCGCGAAGGCGAACACCCGGGGTGTGCCCAGGTCACGCCGGAGCACCCCGTCGGCCCGCTCCTGCTCCTGGTCGACGCTCTGCGGGCGCCACTCGACACGAGTCGGATAGGCGCGCTCGGCGATCGCCGAGCCGACCGTCGGCGCGACCGGCGGGGCGGGTGGCGGGGCAACTGGCGGTGCCGGTGGCGGCGCGACCGTCGGTGCGACGGGTGGCGCGACGGGTGGGGGCGACGGTGCGGACACCGGGTAGCCGGTCTCCGGCTGGTAACCGGTCTGCAGCAGGGCGTACCGCGACTCCACCGGCGGGTCGCCCGGCCGGTAGCCGTTGTCCAGCAAGGCGTAGCGCGACTGGACCGGGTCGGTGCCGCGCGGCGGCGGCTCGGGCTCGGCCCGGTACGTCGGTTCGGCCCGGTAGCCAGGCTCGGCCCGGTAGTCCGGCTCGGCCCGATAGCCCGGCTCCGCGCGGTAGTCCGGCTCAGGCCGGTAGTCCGGCCCCACCCGATAGCCCGGCTCCGCCCGGTAATCGGGCTCAACGCGATAACCCGGCTCGGCCCGGTAGTCCGGCTCCGCCCGATAGCCCGGCTCGGTCCGGTACGCCGGCTCCGACCGGTAGTCCGGCTCGGGCCGATAGCCCGGCTCCGCCCGGTACGCCGGGTCGGCCCGGTAGGCGGGGTCGACGCGATAGGTCGCCTCGGCACGGTAAGCGGGCTCCGCGCCGTACGACAGCTCGGCCGGATGCCCGACGGCGGGTGCCCGCCCGGCGTACCCGTTCGGGGCCGCGCGCCGAGGCAGAGGGTCCGGCGGCGTCTCGTCGGCCCGCCGGTCCGCCTCGGTCTGCTCCGCGCCGCGACCGCCCAGCCGGGCGCGGTCCAACAACGCGCGCCACCGCGGCGCTGGTTCGGCCGGCCGGCCCCAGCCGGTGTCACTGCCCTCCACGGCCCGCCCTCCCAGCGCCATCGATCTCCGTCTGACAGGCTACGAACCAAACCCTATTCGGACCACACCTCAGAGCGCACACCAGCCGACGCCGATCACGACGCCATGGGTGCCGGCGGCTCGGCCTCGGCGGTGTCTGGCGAGGTGGTCACGCTCGGCGGCGCCGACTCGGTGGGCTCGGGCGACGACGGTTCGCGTGACGGAGTCGTCACGACCGGTGCGGGTTCCGACGATTCGCCCATAGACGCCGAGGGCCCCGGCAGGCCCGGTGTCGGCTCCGACCGTTCGACCGGGGTCGGCTCAGGGCTCGACCCGGTGTCGGCCGGCGGCCGCACCACATCGTTCTGCTCGGGCAGTGGCGGCGTGAAGACCGTGCGGTCCAGCCGGTACACCTCGGGGGCGGGGTCGACCGCCCGCACGTCCGGCCGGCCCGCCACGTCGCGAAGCGCCACCGGCGTCGCCCGCACCACCGCCGCGTAGACGCAGGCACAGCCGGTGCGGTACGCCGCCGCCTCGGCGGCCGCCACCTCGGCGCCGCTGGCGTAGCGCGCACGCAGCTCCCGCTCGCCCGCACCGTCACCGTCGACCGCGGCGGCCCTGGCCCGGTAGTCGGCGGCTTCGGTGTCCTTGCGGACCGCCACCTGCTTCATACCGGCGACCACGTCGTCCGGCACCCGCAGCGCGGGGATCTTGACGATCTCGGTCTGACGCCCGGGCAGCGGAACCCGCCCGAAGACGGTCGAGACCGGAACGTCGCCGAGCACCGTCACCAGGCGCTGCGGCGGCAGGTACGCGTCAAGCGTGACCAGCGCGTAGGTGCCGTCCCCGGGAGCCGGGGCCGACGCGGGCAGCGCCGCCAGATCGGCCGCGGCGGACCGCAGGTAGCCGGGGAC